>JBMFUG010000001.1:0-109293 GCA_049966695.1 Acidimicrobiales bacterium
GGCGTGCTCGGCGAGGTTTCCGTCAGCGTCGGGCGTACCCACACCAGGCTGGGTGCCCGCTACCAGCGCCTGGCCAAGCGTCGGGGCAAGGCCAAGGCCCAGGTGGCCGTCGGCAACACCATCCTCACGATCGCCCATGCCCTCCTCTCGGACCCGACGGCGGAGTACCACGACCTCGGTGCCGACTACTACGAGAAGCGGGCCCACCAGCGCCGCGAAGTAGCCGCCCACTTGCGCAGCCTCCAACGCCTCGGCTACAAGGTCACCCTCGAGCCCACAGAGGACGCCGCCTGATCTGGGCGACAACCAAGCTTCCGGTCCACGTCCTCTGGACGTCGCCCGGAGCGGGGCCCCGCCCCGCACCCCGGTTCCGCGCGTTCAAACGCGTGCTGTTCCCAGAGCCTATTTTTCGGGCCAGTACTTCTGCCAGTTGGCAACAGACGGGTGGTGCTCAGACGCCGGCCCTTCACCGAACAGGTGCATGATGTTGCCTGTCACGGCCTGTACCACCTTGGACGGGCACGCCGGGAGGCTGCCTTTGCAAGCAGATAAAGCGGGTACCCAACCGATGGTGCCTGTTGCCAAGACACCCCCTCCAGTTTTCCCCCAGGTGTAGTAGGTCATGTCGGAGAACATGATGTTGCCGAGCTCAGGGTGGACCGGGGAGTGGGCGAGCACCTCCACGTTGGGCGGGTTGGGCTCGCTAGTGTCATAAGCGTCATAGTCGCCGGCTATCACGCCTTTCAACTGGTCACCGTTCACGACCCCCGTCCCGGCGAACGGCCAAGCGCCAGCATCTGTCACGACCATCGGGTCGTCTAAGCCATAGCCCTGGTACGTGTCGCCCACGATCTCGCTCGGTGGTGCGTCAGCCGGTGGCTGAGCCCAGGTGTTGCCGGTAGCGTTCGCCGGGTCAGTCGCGTAAATGGGGTCGGCGGTCGGGTCCCGGTAGTCGACTTCCTCTCGGTCAGGCCCGAGCGGGCTCGCCTGCAGGCGAGCATGGCGAAGCACCGGGCTCGCGCCCAAAAAGACGATATTGACCCCAGCCGCGCGCGCAGCGATGACACCGTTGCGTTCTGAAAGCGTCCACGTCTCGTCGTGGCCCAAGGTCACCAGGCACTTGTGGTTCAGAAGCAACGCCGGGTGCTCAGCAAACGTAACGTCTGTCCAGTAGGTCACGTCAAGGCCGTGCTCTTCTGCCCACTCGACGAACGGCAGCTCTAGAGCCAGGAAGTCGCCCGCTCCGTTGCCGTTGGCATAGGGCCGGTCGAACGACTCGACCCTTGCGAAGTTGCTAAGAGGGGCAGGCGCGTACATGTCGTAACCGCCCCAATCGTTCCAGCCCTGCCATGTAAGGACGCTGTTTTGGACAACATAGGTCGCATGGCTGGCCGGGTCCCACACCGTGAGCGGGACGTAGCTCTGCTGGCCAGGGTCAGCTACCAACTTGAACAGGTAGTCACCCTGGACGAACTGGCGACCGATCGTGAGCGTCACCGACGGGGCCCAATTGTCACAAGACACCATGTTGGTACCGGGGCTCAGGAGGCACGGTGGCTGGGCCACTCCTTTTTCTTCCGGCGACCTCCACACCAGGCGACCTCCGTCACCACCGTAATAGCCCATCCGGTACGCCGAGACGTGGTAATGGGCAGCCTTGGTGGTCACGTACAGCGTCACTTTTTGGCCCACGGTCGCGGCTGTCAGGTTGGCGAAGCCGTTTATCGGGGCACCACTTTGATGAGCCGGTAGGCGCCAGGCTGTGGTGCCAGGTTTGTCGTTCTCTTCGATGACCCAGCGCGCCTCAACCCCGTCAGGGCCGAGGAAAGTGGCTGGGCCCACAGGCCGACTGCCTGCGACCTTGACCTGCTTCGTAGGCCGCTCCGCTCGGGCGCCGTGGTGCCGGCTAGGGCTTGCGGCCACGCTGGAACCGCAAGCCGCAGCTAGCAGCACCAGCACCACGGCCAAGCTGACCCGGGCAGCGACCGGCTTCGTCTTAGCCCAAAGTGGCCTCCTCATAATGCCCAGTCTGCTCCCTAGCCGTGCTCCGCGGTACTCGGGAAGAGCTCCCTGTAGCGTTGCTGCCAAACCTGGCGCACCTTGGCTAGAGCCTCGACATCGTCTTGGGACGGCTCGAAGACAGCCCCCTCTGGCCTAGCCTGGGCGCCGATCGCCGCTGCCGCCGCTCCTTCAGCAGTCGTCTCTGTTGCGGCCAAGTAGGTGACCGGCCGCCCGAGCGCTGCAGCTAGCCGCCGGCGCCAGAACTCGGAACGTTCGACGGCCCCCCCGTTCGCGACCACCTTGAGCGGCAAGCCAGCAGCTTCCTCCAGGGCGTGCAGGCCTGAGGCTAATTGAAAGCAGACAGCCTCCACGGCAGCAGAAACTATTTGAGCCCCGCCCGTGCTAAGGGTGAGGCCCGTCACCATGCCATGGCCTGCAGGCGCGAAAGGTTCGGGGGGCCGGGTGCCGACATGCCAAGGGAGCACGACGACCCCATCGCTCCCAGCTCCAACAGGGACCTCGACATCAAAACGCAACTCGGTAGCACTTCTGCCTTCCCATAGCGAAAGCGCCCAGGAATAGAGCTGGCCGCCAGCGCTGTAGGCAGCCCCGACGACCGCTCGGCCAGCATCAGCACAGTAACGCCAGAGACCCGCGGGCAGCGGGGGCAGGACTTGGCCAACCGGTGCCGGCTGGACCGCCCGCACCGCTGCTGAAGTGCCCACTGTTACGGCAGCTCGCTCCGGGCTCTCACAACCCGCGCCCAGGTTGGCCGCTGCGCCGTCGCCCAAGGCAGGGTGCCAGGCAGCCTCAGCTAGGGCTGGCCAGCGCCGTCGCCAACCGGCGCTGAGCCGCCCGCTCCAGTCGTCTGCCGCTAGAGGGGGCAATGACTTGGCAGTGACAGTGGCGAGCTCCAGCGCCTCCCCGTCCCAGTCCCTCGTAACTGTGCCCAAAAGGCCCGTGCCCGAAGCCATCGACGCCGACATGGACATGTCGTCAAGCAACCGGAGGCCCACGTACTCCGACAGGCCCAAAAAACGAGCCCCTGGCCCCGTACCGTGCTCCTTCAGCCAGGGAGCCCGGCATGTCCAGTACATCGGGTTGAAAGCACATCCTGTGCGCTGGCGAAGATCCTCGAGCGCGCCTGGGCTGGGCACGCTCTGGCCCGGCACAGTCCGCGCGCGGGTGTCAGCCCAAGTCAGTACCGGCCCCAGCGGGCTCCCGGAGCCGTCAACAGCCAGAAGTGAGTGCCACTGACAGGCCAGGGCAACGTCTGTAATACCCCTTAGATGGCCGTTGTCGCTCAGCTCGTCCACGCAGGCAACCAGGTCTGCGAAGTAGGAGCGTGCGCCAAAAGTGGCCTCCCCGGGCTCACGGCCGCTCACATGGCGCGGCCTTCTGGCCAGTGCCCCAGTCACCGGCAACAGGCCCGCCGCACCCGCCTCGTAAACTATGGCCCTGACCGAGGACGAGCCGAGGTCGATAGCAAGCACACGGTGCTCCATCGCCACGACAAGCTACTGCCTAGCCGCCCGCCTGTCAGCCTTGCACCAGGTAGGGGCTTCTGGCCCTATCGGGCCCCTCCGGGAATGCCCAGGCCAGCTGGCACGTTATTACTGTATACCCACATGGGTATACAGTAAGGAGGTCTGGACGTGGCACTCGTCAGGTTCATGGGAACTAGGGCCGGCAGGGCTACCCGCGTGGTAGCAGGCCTGGTCCTTATAGGCTTAGGTTCGTGGCTACAAGGTGGGTGGTGGGCGCTCGCTGGCATCGGCCTCGTGCCGCTGGCAGCAGGCTTAGCCAACGTCTGCCTGCTTGGGCCACTTTTCCATGCCCCGGTGCGCAGCACGACAAACCAGGCTTGAGCGCCGAAGGACAGACCGCTAAGCACACTTACGATCAACAGGCACTTACGGTTGTACAGGTAACAGATAGCTAACAGGGAGCAAACGTGAACCAACCAGCCCAGCAGCGACCACACCGTGTCGTTATCTTCACCACCCCTACCTGCTCTTGGTGCCGGCGGGCCAAGACCTACTTGCAGGGGCGAGGCGTGCACTTCAAAGAAGTGGACGTCTCGCGAGACACGCGGGCAGCGAGCGACTTGGTCCGGCGTACCGGGCAAATGGGCGTGCCGGTCATCGAGATCGACGGCCGTCCCATAATCGGCTTTGACCAGCGTCAGGTCGACCGCCTGCTCGGCCTGGTCCGCTCATAACGTCACCTCGGGGCAAGCCGCTCACTTGCCTCGGGGCAGCACGCTGCAGTTGCGCGTGGCACAGATCTAAGACAAGCTATCAATAACACAGGAGGGACAAAAAACACATGAGCGAGACAGTGCGGCCGTTAGGAGCCAGGGTTTTGGTCAGGGTGCTCGACGAGGAAAGCGTCACGCCAAGCGGGCTTGTCATCCCGGACACGGCAAAGGAGAAGCCTCAGCGGGGACAGGTCGTTGCCATCGGAGACGATGAGGACATCAAGGTCGCACCGGGCAACCGTGTCCTGTACCCCAAGTACTCCGGTACAGAGCTGCGCGTCGAAGGCGTGGACCACCTCATACTTGACGCCTCCGACCTCCTGGCAGTACTGGAATAACCACCGTTGCCGCAGTGCCTGCGCCGCTCTAGCACGGTGCAGGCACTCCCACCACTTGCTAGACGACAGTCGGCCAGCGTGCCCGTCGTCGCCTGAGGTGCTTGAACGTCCGCCACAGCCACCACCCCGTGCTCAGTGCTCCAGTTAATTTGCTTCGCGCCCCGGTTTTACGCCGCTTCAGCGGTTCTTTACGCCGCTTCGGCGGTTCCCAGAAGCCAACGCGGGGCTTTACCAAGCCGGGGACCAGCCTGGGGCGGCGCCCACCGACAGGCCAGCTCGTCTAGTCTGGCTGCGCAGAGGTAAAAAGAGCCGTGCACACAAGCAGCGCTGTCACTCTCATGGTGGCAGTCTTCCTGGCAAGTTGCGTGGAAAGCGTCGAAGCGCTCACGATCGTGGTGGCTTCTGGAGTGTCACGTGGATGGCGCTCAGCGCTCGAAGGTGCTGCTGCCGCCGTGGGCGTGCTCGTCTTACTGGTCGGGTCGCTTGGGCCGGCCATCGTGTACCTCGTGCCCATATCAGCTCTGAGGGCAGTCGTCGGGACGCTTCTTTTGGTTTTCGGGCTGCAGTGGTTGCGCAAGGCGGTCCTGCGTTCCGCAGGCTTGAAGGCCAAACATGACGAGGACGCCATCTTCCAAGCCCAGGTAGAGGCCCTGGCGAGCACAGGCCGACATCGGCAAAAGCGAGACAGTACGGGGTTCGTCGTATCCTTCAAGGGCGTTTTCTTGGAGGGCCTGGAGGTCGCCGTCATTGTGATCGGCTTGGGCGGCACAGACCACCGCCTCGCGCTGGCGAGCGCCGCAGCCGCTGTCGCCATCGTGGTAGTCGCCGGCACTGGCTTCTTAGTGGCCCGCCAGCTCGCCGGCGTCCCGGAGAACGCGATGAAAATGGCAGTAGGCTTGATGTTGGTGTCCTTTGGGACCTTCTGGGCCGGTGAGGGGCTCGGGGTACATTGGCCTGGATCTGACTTGGCCGTACCGGTACTTGTTGGTGCTTATGGCGCCGTAGCCTGGAGCCTCGTGCGTGCCTTGCACCTGGCCTACGCGCCTAGCAGCTCGACGGGGCCGGCACGTGCCGCCTGAACCCGCAAGTACCACCGGGGTAGCACCTGGCATGGCACCACAAGCACCGCCAGCTAGGGCACGGGAAGCCGCAATGAGCAAGGCCAGCGTGCAAGGCACTGGCTCAGCCCGCTTGGCCCGGCGCTGGCTGATGGCCTTTGGGCGCTTTTGGTGGGACTTCCTGGTGGGCGACACCCCCGAGCTCCTGGTCGGAGCGCTCGTTGCCTTGGGCGTGGTCGCCTTTTTGGTGCGAGCTTGCTCACTGAACGCTGTTGCGGTCGGTGCCTTACCTGCCATGGCCGCTTTGGCTCTCGGCCTGTCGGCGTGGCGCTCTGCCCGTGCTCGGCACCGCCGCTAGGCCTCGCCATAGGCACCGAGCACGCCGAGTTTACCCAGCTCAGCCAGCCACGAACGACAAAAGGACGCGCCGGCGAGCTTTGTCCGGGTTGGTGTCTACGAGTACCACGCTCTGCCAGGTGCCCAGTGCAGGACGCCCGCCTAGCACTGGTAAAACAACCGATGGGGAAACCATCACAGGCAAGAGGTGGTCTGCGCCGTGGCCCCTTGAGCCGTGGCGGTGGCGGTAGCGGTCGTCGCGGGGCAACAGCCGTCCCAGGAGCTCTTCCAGGTCGGCCTCAGAACCGGAGCCGGTCTCCATGAGCGCGAGCCCAGCGGTGGCGTGGGGAGCGAACACCGAGCACAGGCCGTCGCCGCGGCTGGCACAAAACCTCTCCACCTCGTCGGTGATGTCGGTCACAACAGAGCCCCTGGCCTCGATGTTGAGCTCATAACTTTCCATCTTCAGATCACCTCCACGCCGGCCAGCGCCAGCTCTTCCAAGGCTCGGGCCCCGTCGCCCGGGACGACGTCTACGGCCCTTGTCCCCTCGGCCAGCACTGCAGCGACAAACCCGAGGCGCAGCGCGTCTCGAGCCGTCTCCTTTACGCAATAGTCAGTCGCCAAGCCCACGACGGTCACCTCTTCGACGCCATGCCCGCGAAGGAGCTCTGCCAGCTCGGTCTCAGCCTCAGCACCACTGTTCGGATCCCGCACGCTAAAGCCGGAGTAGCCGTCTTCGCCCGCTACCCCCTTACGGACTACGGGCCCTACGACGGCCATACCAGGCACCAGCTGTGCGCCCCATGTGCCCCGCACGCAGTGCACCGGCCACTTGCCGCCGTCTTTGGCGAAATGAGGAGTGCTCGGAGGGTGCCAATCTTGGGTGTACACGACAAGCGCCCCTGCCGCTTGGGCGCGCTGCACCTCGCGGTTGACAACCGCCACCACCTCGTCTGCCCCAGCGACGGCCAAGGTGCCGGCCGGGTCAGCAAAGTCGTTCTGCATGTCGACGACAATGAGAGCGCTGCGAGGGCCGTAGACGGGCACATAGCCCAGCGTAGGCAAGATCACCAAGACTTCAGTTCATTGACACTTTGCGTTAACCCGGCGGTCAACTGGACGACATCCCTCGATGACAAGCTGTTCATGTGCGTGCCCTCCCCGTCGCCGAGGCGGAGCGAGGTCCCAAGCGTCCTGTGGTCGGCTACGGCCCCCCGTCGGCGCCGGTAGCCTCCAGCTGTTACCGCGCGTTCGACGACGCTCCCCTGTCGCACAAGCACTGGCTGACCGTGCTCGTCTCGGGCATGGGGTTCTTTACAGACGCCTACGACCTGTTCATCATCGGCACCGTCACCGTCCTTTTGACGCCTATCTGGCACCTGTCCACTAACCAGGTGTCACTGCTCAACTCGGCTTCGTTGCTCGCTTCGGTCGCTGGAGCCTTGGTCTTCGGCAAGCTCATGGACCATTTGGGCCGCGTCAGCATGTACGCGGCTGGGGTGACGATCCTGGCGGTAGGTGCCTTGCTGACCGCCTTTTCCTGGGACTTCTGGTCGCTCCTGGGCTTCAGGCTCGTTGTAGGTTTCGGAGTAGGAGGAGATTACCCAGCTTCGGCCGTTGTAAGCGCCGAGTACGCCAACCGCGCGCAACGGGGGAGGCTTGTCGGCACGGTGTTCGCCATGCAGGGCTTTGGCCTGCTCGCTGGCCCAGCAATAGCGTCGGTGCTACTGGCAAGCGGGGCCCCGACGAGCGTCGCCTGGAGGCTGATGCTCGGCTTAGGTGCAGTACCTGCCACGTCTGTCATATACCTCCGCCTCCGCATAAAGGAGTCCCCACGCTTTTCTCTCGGGGTCAAGGGCGACGTTGCGGCCCTGGCCGAGACCGCTCAGTGGTTCACGGGAGAAGTTGTCAACGACAAGGTGGGTGCTTTAGCTATGCCATCTCCCGGCCCGGCAGCGCCATCTCCCGGCCCGGCAGCCCCCAAGACAGCCAAGGGCAGGCACGGTGGCTCACGGCTAGCCGTCCTTGGAGAGCGAAGGGTGCTCATGCGCCTCGTAGGTGCGGCCGGCTGCTGGTTCCTGATGGACATTGCCTTTTACGGCAACTCAATTTCCAACCCCTTGCTGTTGAAGGCGCTTCAGCCCAGGGGCAGCCTGCTCTCCCACACGTTGTTGTCAGGGGGGATCTTCCTTTTCTCCGCCGTCCCGGGTTACTGGACGGCGGTCTGGCTCCTTGACAAGGTCGGCCGTCGGCGCATCCAATGGCAAGGTTTCGCAGTCATGGCGCTCGCCTTTGGCGCCATCGCTTTGCTGCCGGGTGCCACAAAACAGGTATGGGAGTTCCTTGCGCTGTTCGCGCTCAGCTATTTCTTCGTTGAGTTCGGCCCCAACATGACCACGTTCGTGTACCCCTCCGAGATATTTGCTACCAACGTCCGCGGTAGCGCCACGGGCATAGCGGCCAGCGCCGGCAAAATTGGCGCCTTCGTGGGCGCCCTCCTCGTCCCTCACATGATCAAATGGGTCGGCGTAACGGGAGTGATGGGCGCCATGGCCCTGATCTCGCTCGTCGGCTTGCTGCTCACCGTCGCGGTGCTCCCCGAGCCCATGGGCAGGAGCCTTGAGGACGCGTCAGGAGAGCTCGACATCACCGGCTTGGACGAACTGGGCCCAGTGGTCAAGCCCCTTACAGTGCCGGTAACGTTGGGCGATGCCAGTGAAGCCGTTCCGGTGGCAGCACGCCACCTTGTACCAGGTATATGTCCGCAGCTGGAAGGACAGCAACGGTGACGGCATAGGGGACCTCCCGGGCGTCACCGAGGGCCTTGATTACCTCACATGGTTGGGCGTAGACGGCATCTGGCTCTCGCCCACCATGCCGTCGCCCAACACCGACTGGGGCTATGACGTGTCCGACTACCTGGGTGTCCACCCTGACCTGGGCACTTTGGACGACATGGACAGGCTCATCGAACAGGCTGGCCGACGCGGCATTGCCGTCCTTTTGGACCTGGTGCCCAACCACACCTCCAGCGCCCATCCCTGGTTCGTGGACGCGCTCACCGGCAAGGCCGCAGAGCACCGCAGCTATTACGTTTGGGCACCTCCCAAGGCAGGTGGAGGCCCCCCCAACAACTGGGTTGACGCAACGGGAGCTCCAGCGTGGACGCTGGACCCAGCCAGCGGGGAGTACTACCTCCACAACTTCTTGCCCACGCAGCCCGACCTTAACTGGTGGGACGAGCGTGTGCACGCCGAGTTCGAAGAGATCCTGCACTTTTGGTTCAAGCGCGGCGTGGCCGGTTTCCGCATCGACGTTGCTCACGGGCTTTACAAGGACAAGGACCTGCGAGACGACCCCCCGGCTCGCCCCGGTGACCACCCAGCGGCGCTGCGGGACGGCTTGCGCCCCACTTATAGCGCTCACCGCCCCGAAGTCCACAACGTCTACAAAAAATGGCGGCAGGTCGCCGACAGTTACGACCCGCCCAGAGCCTTGCTCGGTGAAACCTGGGAGTTCGACCTGGAGGTCCTAGGCGACTACTACGGCAGGCAAGCCCCCGAGCTGCACCTTGGGTTCAACTTCCCGTTCGTTTTCTCAGCGCTGAAGCCCAGGGAGCTGGCCTTCATCGTCCAGAGCACGCTTAGAGCACTGCCCGCGGGCGCCACCCCTGTTTGGACCGCTTCCAACCACGACTTAGGCCGCTTCGCCACACGCTGGTGCCAAGACGACCAGGAAGCCGTAAAAGCTGCCCTTGTGGTGCTGTCGACCCTGCCCGGTACGCTCGTGCTTTATTACGGGGACGAACTGGGGATGGGCAACGTAGACGTGGCGCCCGAAGCCCAATTAGACATAATGACCAAGGGCAGCCCGGCGCGCCTCACCCGTGACAGCTACCGGACGCCCATGCCCTGGGCCCCTGGCCCACGGGAAAATTACGGCTTCTGCCCGCCTGGCGCCCGTCCCTGGCTGCCCCCTGGCGACCATGGCAGCACGAACGTCCAAGTAGAACGGGCTAATGGCGCTTCAGTCCTGCAGCTGTGCCATGATCTCGTAGCCCTTCGACGCTCGGGGCAAATAGCAAGAGGGACAGACGTGCAACGTCTGCTGCTCGACGATGAGGTCTGGGCTTTCAGAGCAGGTGAGGCCATAACCGTCGCCAACCTCTCCCCCGCACAAGCCGAGCGGCAACTACCCGTGCCGGGGCCTCTGCACGTGCTTTGCAGTACACGGCCCGGGGCGGCTGGCTGCAAGGCCGGGCCAGCCTTGCAGCTGGGCCCGTGGGAGGCCGTCGTCCTCAGCTAGCCGAGCGCGGAGCCGCCCAGCTACGGCTACCAAGGTCAGTGCTTGAGGCCGGCCGCTGCCAGCGAGCAAACGTTCGCTGGCCTGTCATGGGTGATCGAGCAGATCTCGCGGACCAAGTAGCCGGCGGCTGCTTCTGCACCGAGGGACGTCGAGTTGTCCCCTGCGGTTATGTAGGCGGCAGCCCTGTCCATTTGCCAGCCGGAGATATGGCTGGCGTCGTACTGAGCCCCGATGAGCACGTAGCGGCCCGCCAAGTACACAAAGGGTATGGCGCCTTGCTCAGACGTGTAAGGCGGCTTGTCCCACTGGTTGAGCAACGACTGCTCAAGCGCCGTCGGCTGCTGCAGCGTCTGGTAGCTGCCAGTGGACGGGTCGACCTTGTCCGTGGCCAGCTCTGCCGTGACAAAGTTGAGGTAAGGGCTTTTGTAACTTGAGCCGTAGAACGAGAACGTAGGCGTGCTCGGGTAGACATCGCTCGACGACGAGCTCGTGCCCACCAGGTGGCTGAAAGAGCCGAACTTAGAAAGTGCCATGACAAGCGGCCAGCGCTCCGCCGCACAGTAAGGGCAGTAGTCTGCACCTACAAAGACGATCGTTGGCTTGCCCGCCGTGGTCAAGAGCTTTGTCCGAGCAGGCAACGCCTCGGCCGGCACCGCATAATTGGCCTTGGAGCTAGCCGCGCTCAGCAGCTTCGCAGTCGGGACAGCCTTGACTGCGGCCAGGACGCCTGCGGGCAGGGCGTACTCCCCCGGCGACAGCTTGCCGCCGGCCGAAGCCGCCTTCCCATTACCTAGCAGGCTCGCGCTCACCAACACCGCGGCTGCCACCACGACCACTACCACTGCGGCAATAGCCGTATAGAGCCGACGCTTACGCGACTCCAGAGCACTACGGCGCGCGGGAGGTCGTCGTGGTGCGCCCCGAGCACCGGGGCGCGGAGGCAACGCAGGGGCGCCAGTGCGGGGCACAGGCCCTCCCGGTCCCGAAGAGGTCACAGCCGAGGAGGAGGCACCCACGGGCGCCTCGTCCTCCTGGCCACGGTCGTAGCTTCGCGAGCTGCTAGGCACCTACGCCTTCCTCCTGGCCACGGGCGCGACAACCACCGGTTTCCCACGCTATGGGCCTATATACCGGCAGCCTAGGGCCCAAAGCTGGTCTGCACCAGGGCCCGAATCCCTGGCAGACGGCACTATGGCAAACAAGCATCGTCAAGGCCCCGCTTCCCCCAAAGGCTCATCTTGCTCAGCGGGGACGGAAAGAGCAGCCGCAAAGACCAGCACTATGAACAAAGCCACAGTCAGCACGTGGACGACGGTGCAGTACTCGCAGAGGTGGTCCTTTTTGAACAGCTCTACGTAGACGAGCCAAAAAACCGTCACCACTCCCAAGGCCGACCCAGCCAGGCGCACCCTGCCCACCCACGGTGCCAAACGGGCCCAGCGCTCGGCTCGCCACTGCTGTGCCCTCCAGGCGAAAGGGCAGCACAGCACCGCCATGCCTGTTGACCATAAAAGCCCCAAGACAGCCACTGGCACGCCCAAGATCGAAGAGTACGGCCCAGTGGTGACAGATGCACAATTTACAAAACTGTGCGAGCTGATCGGGCAGGCGAAGATCTTGGCCGCTGCGTAGTGCGCGTAAGTCAGGTAGGCGGAATCGGCCAGGGCTAGCAGGCAGATAGCAAAAGACGTCGGGGGCACCCAGCGAGGCACCAGCGGCACGTACCAACCCGTACCGTCCCCCCCGCTTTTGCCGCCCACAAGGTGATCAGCCACCACCCGCTGCCCGCCTGCGGTCACCTCGCCGGGTGGGACACGACTTTGCGCTTGAGCGGTCAATTCGGCCTCCCTGCCACTTATGACTTCCCTGCGCTCGGGACGCTCTTGCCGACACCAGTTGTCATGCCACCGGCAGAGCGAGCCTGGCTGAGCGGCGTCGAGGTCGTTATGCCTAGCAAGTGGGCCGGCACGAGCGAGCACACATTGGCCGGGTGGCCGTGGGACAGGACGCAGATATCGCCGATCAAGTAGCCAGCCGCAGCTTCCGCTGCGCGTGACGTCACGTTGGCACCAGAAGTCATGTACGACGCGGCATCGGTTATGTTCCAGCCCGAGATGTGGCTGGCATCGTACTGCTCGCTAAGCACTACGTAACGGCCGGCCAAGTCGACGAACGGGACCCCACCGGAAGGGTCCAACTTGTCCATGATCCTTGCCTGGGACGCACTGAGCGATTGCAATGTCGGGTAGTTGCCGATGGAAGCGTCGTAACTGTTGGTCTGCACTTCGCGCGGCACAAAGCTTATGTACGGGCTCGTGTAAGTCGAGCCGTAAAACGAGAACGTCGGCGTGCTCGGGTTGACGTCGATGGACGAAGAGCTCGTGCCTGATAGGTGGCCAAAAGCCCCGAACTTTGACAGCGCCATGACGAGCGCCCAACGCTCGGCGGCACAAATCGGGCAGTACTCAGCTCCTATGAAGAGGATCTCGGGCTTGCCGCCAAGGCTAAGCGAGCTCGCGCCAGCCGGGGCAGCTTGGGGTGGCGATGCGCTCTTGCGGTTGTCGGCCTCAGCGGCTGCGATGAGGACCTTAGCGGGGATCCCGGTAACTTCGGAGGCAACGCCTGCTGGCAGGGCGAACTCTCCTGGGGCCAAGGCGCCGTCCAACTTGGCTGGGCTAGACGACCCTCCGACGTACTTCACCGCGAGGATGGCCCCGATCACGACCACCACGGCCACAACGGCGGCAACGGCCATGAGCATGTTGCGCTGGCGCTGGCGCTGGGCAATGTGCCGTGCTGAAGCCCGTGACGGTGCCCGGCCTAAGCGTGGCGACCCGGCCCCCTTTTGCCCAGCAGAGGGGCGCTGAGCGCCACGCTTGCCGCTGGGGCGGGGAGGCACGGTTTTGGTGCTTTCCTTTGTGCGTGCCATGCGACGGGTTGTCCCCCTTGGACCGGACTGGGCAAACCTAGAGCCTACCAGCCCCATGATAGAGAGCCGAGGGCACCCTGTAGGCACTAGGGCAGCCAAATCTCAGGTAACCCTCAGGCATGCAAAACCTTCACCGGTAGCATCGCGGCGCAGCCGCCACAAGCGCCGCGGCTACTGCCACGGGCGGTCGCGGCGACTGCCGTGGCGCACAGTGCTACGGCACGGCGTGCCGGTAAACTTCAAATAGCGTTGTGACCATGCGCGGACGGCTGAAGTGGCTTACCTGACAGTAGAACAGCTGGACGTCGTGGTGCGCCTAAAGCTCCTAGAGGGACTAGCCACGTGGCGACGCGAGCTGCGGATCCCGATCGAGTGCCTTCGTATGGTGCATGTAGAGCATGCGCCTCTGGACGGCCTGTCGCTATGGAGGCTCCCGGGGATTTCTTGGCCCGGCATGTTCGCGATCGGGGCCAACCACCGCGACGGCGTTAGGGAGTTCGCAGTCGTGCGAGCGGGCCAGCCCGCTGTTGTACTTGACATCGAGGGGGCAGGCTGGGACAGAGTGGTCATCAGCCACCCCGACGCCGTCAACTTAGCGGCCGAACTGGCCGGGCTCGTCTTGGGCCGAGGCCCTGGCCGGCGAGGGCCGAAGGGAGGTCGCCCAGACGACGGTCACGGGCTGACTTTGCACCGAGCAGGAGGCACGGGCCAACGGCCAAGCACCGGGCGCCCAGCACGCCCGAGCGCCCCTATCGGCGCTGCCTGCCCACTAGCTTAGCTTGAACTGTCGCCGGGTACGGCGCTCAGGTCCAGCAAGTCCCGCACCTGACGGCCGTGCGGCCCCGTTGCCCGGCGGTCGCTGGCGCCTGGGCGGCTGGGCCGAGCATGGTGGGGCCCACCTGGTGCCCCGTACACGGCGTAGCCATTGCGTCCCGAGCGCTTGACAGAGTACATGGCAACGTCGGCCGCCCTCAGGGCACGCTGTGGGCTCTCCCCGCTTAGCACTTCGAAGGGGGCAACCCCAACCGACACCGTAACGTTGAGCCCCGTCACGCCATGGCCCCTTGGGCCGCCACGCCCCGCTACGAGCATCTCGTCCCTGGCGGCTATGACGAGCTTCCTGGCCACGGACTCAGCCGACCAGGCTCCCCCGTCTCGCAGCAGTACGGCAAACTCGTCGCCCCCGACACGGGCCAGCAGGTCGTGGTCGCGCAGGTGGCGCAGGAACGTGGCAGCTGCTTGAGCAACCAACTGGTCCCCAGCCTGGTGGCCCAGCGTGTCGTTCACGTTTTTGAAGTTGTCCAGGTCGATCACGAGCACGGCACCTTTCGGCCCGTCCTTTAGGCAAGCTCTCACGTGGCGAGCTAGCTGGAGCTCGAACCAGCGCCGGTTGGCCAAACCGGTGAGGGGGTCGCGGGTGGCCAGGTCGCGCAGCTGCGCTTGTGAACGTTTGTAGCGGGTTATGTCAACGACATGCACCAGGACATGGGGCTGGCCGCTTTGGCCGCTCACCAGTACTGAGGAGACCTCGCACCAGCGCAAACGGCCACCTGACGCAACCAGGCGGACCTCTGCGCGGGCCACAGGGCGCGCGGGCCGGCCCGGGCGCTCGAAGCCCGCCAAGGCACCCAGGTCGTCAGGGTGCACCAAAGTGCTAAAGCGCCGGCCCAGCAAAAAAAGCCGCTCTTGGCCCACAAGAGCGCAAAATGCAGGGTTGACTTCTTGGAGCCGCCCCGACAGGCTGACCTTTGCGATGCCCAACGGAGCAGCCTCGAACGCTGCACGCCAAGTGTCCCTGGTCAGGCGCGCCCGTTCGGCCAACAGCTGTGCCGCCGACCTTTGGCCTTCCGCCTTGCGTTGGAGCTCACCAAGCACCCGTAAGACTGCAGACAGCACAGCCTGCAAGGCCTTGAGCAAGACCAACAAAGCCGTCAGCAGTACCGTCTGGGAGGTGCGAACTACACGCGTGCAACTCCCCATACCGTACTTATCGGCAGCAACGCTCACGACCTTTAGCGCGTAAGCGCAACGCTGCCCAGGCAATTGAGGCGCTCGCGCCCGCAAGCAACGCTGCCCAGGCCAGGCAAATGGCGCTGAGCCAGCTGTCAAATGGCCCTGCGGCCGGCTTAGAGGACTCGCAGGCGCACGGTCGACGGCATCGCCCTGAGCGAGGACAAAAGGTCGGGCGGGAAGTCTTTGGCCGTGTCCGTTATCACGTAGCCGATATCCTCGCGGGTGGCCAAGTACTGGCCCTCAATGTTCATCGAGTGCGACGCGAAGAGGCTGTTTATGCTGGCCAGCACGCCTGGGACATTGGTGTGCACGTGGGTCAGGCGGAACTCTCCCGAGCGCGGCGGTAGCACCAGCTCCGGCATGTTGACCGATAGCGACGTGCTGCCGTAAGCAAGGTAGTCGTGCAGCTTGCCGGCGACAAAATGCCCGATGTCCTGCTGCGCTTCCTCCGTGCTCCCGCCTATGTGAGGCGTCAGTATGACGTTCGGGAGGCCCCTCAGCTCTGAGGAGAACACTTCACCACGGCGCTTTGGCTCGCTCGGGAACACGTCTACCGCAGCGCCAGCGATGTGGCCGCTTTCTATGTGCCTACGAAGCGAGGCATGGTCGACGACAAAACCCCTCGACAGGTTGAGGAACATGCTGGCGTCGCGCATCCGGGAGAACTCTGGCTCCCCGAAAAGGCCGTTGTTGGCCGGCCGGCCGTCCACGTGGAGCGTGACGATGTCCACGGTCTCGAGCAGCTCTTCAAGGGACGAGCAGGCTTTGGCATTGCCCAGAGCCAGCTTGTCGGCAGTGTCGTAAAACCACACCGACATCCCGAGAGCCTCGGCGAGCACGGATACCTGCGAGCCAATGTTGCCGTAACCGACGATGCCGAGCCGCCTGCCCCTCACTTCGTGGCTGCCCTTGGCAGACTTGTCCCAGATCCCTTCGTGCATCTGGCGGTCTTTGACAGTAAGGCCGCGGTAAAGGGCGATGATCTCTGATACCACCAGTTCGACGACGCTGCGCGTGTTGGAAAAGGGGGCATTAAAAACAGCCACGCCGTGCTGGGTGGCGGCGCGCAGGTCTATTTGGTTGGTGCCGATGCAAAAGGCCCCAACAGCCAACAGGTGCGGAGCGGCCTCGAAGGCCTCGGCGGTGACGTGGGTGTTGCTCCTAATGCCCAAGACGTCAACCTCGCCCAAACGGGCCAACAGGTCGGCTTCGGAGAGCGCGTGGTCTAACAGCTCGACCTCGTAGCCGGCCTTGGAAAGAAAGCTCGCCGCGTCGGGGTGCACGGCTTCGAGCAGGAGCACGCGTACGGTCGAAGGTTGCCGACGTTGTATGGCCATGTCCACAGCCTATGCCGCACGTGGCCAAGAGCGCCCCCAAGAACAGCCTTCACAAATGTGAAGGAGCAACCTTCAGGGGAACCGGACGCTTACCCCGAAAGACTGCCCGCCTGCCGACACCACCAAGGTGCCACCGCTGAACGAGGCTGGCACCAAAAAGCCAACCGCTATCGCCTGGCGGTCCGCGTCGGGCAGCGCCTGGGCCCTCACAACTTCCCCGCCCGGCTCTTCCAGGCTAAAGGCCGACGCTGGCAGGAAAGACGCCGACAAGGGGCTCACAGTGGCCAGGACCTGCAAGTAGGCCTCGTCAAACGAGGGTGGGACGGTGCCCCCGTCAGACCCGGCAAACCATACCAAGGACGCGTCGCTTACGTGGACCTCCATGCTGCCAAGACGCCCAGTGACAGACAAGGGCTCGTCGGTACCGGCACGAGACAGCACGCTCGGCCCCGGGCCGAGCTGGCCGTTCGCCAGCGAGACGGTCTGGACGAGGCCTTTGTCGGAGACGGCCAGGACAGGGTCAGAGCCAGCCGGCACGGCAGCTGCCAACGTAACGACCCCGCTAATTGCGACGTTTGGCAAGGTGGCGACCATCGCCCCGTCCCTCACCTCTAGCACCGGTTGGTCCGCGATGGCCTGGTTGCTCACCGCCGCACTTGTGGCTGCCTCGGCGTCACGAGGGACAGCCCCTGCGGACTCGCCTGGGCTCACTGCCAGCTCGGCTAGCACGAACATCTGGCCG
The DNA here is from genome assembly GCA_049966695.1 of Acidimicrobiales bacterium. GTDB lineage: Bacteria > Actinomycetota > Acidimicrobiia > Acidimicrobiales > Palsa-688 > JAKAWM01. Next base: position 17,323 of record JBMFUG010000001.1, read on the forward strand.
ACAGGCGGCAACAGCAACTTGGCCAAGGGCCGCCCGCTCGGCTGCTTGGCCGAGTACGCGCTGGCGGGTGGCACTACTGCGGCGCTCAGGGCGCCCGGGTCGAGCTGGCTGCTCAACCACTGTGCCGTGCCAAAGCCGACCAGCCTGTAAGACGCCCCCCAGTCGCCGACCAAGTCGTCGGCAGGGGCTGGGCGCAGCCCCGGCGGCACCGAACGCAGCAAGCCAGCCCAGCCTTGTTTTTGACGAGGCACGGCAGGGACCTTGAGGCCAGCGTTGCGGACCGGCGGCCCGGCCCCACTAGGCCGCCGTAGGGTCTCGCCCTTGGCCAGTGCAGCGGTAACAGAAGGCGCCGGTTGGCGGGCAAGTGAGATCTTGACACCCGCGCCTTCAGGGGAGACGGAGAGCCCGTAGGTAAGCCACGGCGCCGACGGCGACGACCATGGCAAAAAAACTGGCCCGCACCGCAAGTAAGGGGCAACGTCATGGTCGTTGGCCCCCGCCAGGCTGAAATAGCAACGGCTTTCGGGCGAGATGGCACCCTCGTCAGCAGAGGCCAGGTCTCTCATCGCCGTCTCGGCGCTCGACAAGGTTGCTGAGACACCGCTCATGGGCTCCCCTTTCCAGTACAGGGCAGGAGGGTGGCCCCGCAAGGCGACGGCCAGGACGGCCACCGCCAAGACCACCGCCGCGACCAGGACGGCCCAGCGCCGCACGAGGTAGTTCACCTCTGTGCTCGGGGCTCTTTCAGGTGTGCTCGGGGCCCTTTCGGGCGGCCTCTGGCCCTTAGCGGCTTTGTGGTGCGCGCTCACCGAGTGCTCGGTCCAGGCACGACCGTCCCACCAGCGCCACTGTTCGGGTTGTAGAGGGTCCGCGTACCACCCGGGCTCGCGTTCACCGGCCACTGCTCTATACGGTACGCGCTTGTGCACGGTGGGCGCTGTGGGCGCACCGGCGCTACGGTAGGCACTGTGAGCACAGCGCAAGTGGCCGTTATGGTAAAGCCCGGGCAGATCGAGCTACAAGAACGCCCCGTCCCGGTACCAGGTCCAGGGCAGGTCCTGGTGGAGGTGAGCTCAGTCGGCGTGTGCGGCTCCGACATCCACTATTTCACCGAGGGCCGTATCGGTGACTTTGTCGTAGAGGCTCCCCTAGTCCTTGGCCACGAGGCCTCCGGGGTGGTACGGGCGCTTGGGCCAGGGGTGAAGCGCCTGCACGAAGGCCAGCGTGTCGCAATGGAGCCCGGCGTACCCTGCGGCAGGTGCCAGGCCTGTCGGAAGGGCCGTTACAACTTGTGCCCTGACGTGCGGTTTTTCGCGACCCCCCCGGTAGACGGCACGTTCGCCCGGTACGTGGCCCACGAAGAGGACTTTTGTCATCCGGTACCCGACAACCTCTCCGACGATGCCAGCGCGCTACTGGAGCCTTTGTCTGTCGGCATCTGGGCAGCCCACAAAGCCCGCATAGCTGTCGGAGAGCGCGTCATCGTCACGGGTGCAGGGCCAATTGGCCTCCTGGCGGCTGCGGTAGCCCGAGCTGCGGGGGCGAGCGAGGTGATCGTGAGCGACGTGCAACCCATGCGCCTTGAGCTTGCAAAGCGCATGGGCGCCACGGCTACAGCCAGCGGCACCAAGGACGAGCTGTCTGGCGTGGGCGCGGACGTCCTGCTCGAGTGCTCAGGCTCCTCCGAAGCTCTCGATGCCGGGCTTCATGGGCTGGGCCCAGCGGCACGAGCAGTAGCCGTTGGGATGTCGCCCGCCAGTTACACGAACGTACCTCTTTCCCTGGTCCAGCAGCTGGAGATCGAGCTGACAGGGACATTTCGCTATGCCAACACCTACCCGACCGCTGTTGCGCTGGCTTCCTCGGGCAGCGTGCACCTGGACCAGCTGGTGACCGGCCACTACCCCCTCTCCCAGGTAGCCGATGCCCTGTTGGCCAGCAAGCGGGACCCCCTCGCCGTAAAACCAGTCGTGGTGCCGGGCATGTGACCGCTTCGTACGGCTAGAGCCCCGGGGCTTGGCGCCCACAGCGCATTTTGGCAGGCAGGGCAAAGGCCGCTGCAGTGCCAAAGGGCTGCAGTGCCAAGGCCGCTGCAGGGCAAAGGGGCTGCCCAAGCGCCAGGCTCACTTGCCAGGAGGTGGGCAGGTTGTGAGGTCTGTCCAACGCGACGAAGCTGGTCCGACCGTGCCGACTGACCTGTACCTGCTGGCGTAACGGGCGGGGATCTCTGGTTGGCCGTCCACGCCAAGCACCACGCCGTGTGCCGATGGCGTTATGCCGATACGGCCAAGTGGCACGTCTAAGTCCCAGGCTACGGCCGGGTTCTGGAGGGGTGCCGCCGCGATCGTCCCGCACCCGAGGACCAGGTCACGCCCACCGAGCACTGAAACAGCGGCTGGGAGCTCGTCAGCCAAGCGCTGGACGTCCCTAGCTGACCACCACGCGTCCTGCTCTTCGCGAACGAGCCCTGCAAAGGCGTTCGCCGGAGCTGCCACGATGACCAACCAGGCCACCGCCAGTACTACGACGGGTTTCGCCCGGGGGAGCAAGCGAGGCAACGCTCGCAGTGCCTCTGCCCACGCAACGCCTGCGACGACTGCAGCCAAAGCCACCCCAGGCAGCATGTACCGGGGAGCGCCCGTGTCGAGGTGCAGCTGGACCATGGCCGCTTCAAGCGCGACCCAAGCCAGCGCCCCGCAGGCCAGGGGCAAGCTTGCCGGCACTCGTCGTTGCCTGGCCCAGATGTACAAGCTGATAGCCGTGCCAAGCGCGAAGCTCACGACCAAGGGCCACAACATCATCCCGGCGGCTTCTGAAATGGCACTGAGCCCAGGGTGCGAAGAGAGCAAAGGGCCACCTTGGCTCTCAAACGTTGCGCGCGTCGCCGAACGCAATATGTCCCCGGAGCTAATGGCGTCGGGCAACAACCATGCGCACGGCAGGAGCAACATCCCGACCAGCGAGACCGCGCTCAGCTTGGGCCGCCGAGATCCCCTCAGTAGGACCATCACGCCGTACAGGGCGACGAACGGCGACAGCTCCACGCGCACCAAGGCCCCCATGGTGCCCAGGGCTGCCGCCCGCCATTTTCGGCCCCCCAAGTGGGCGTCCACCGCAGCCAAGACGAACGCCGCGCACAGTGGCTCGGACATCCCCTCGAGCGCAAGGTACCCGGCGACCTGGTAAACGCTCAACCACCCGACCGCTGCAGTGATGCCCGCGGCCCGCCCAGCCAACATCCGAGCTAGGTGGTAGACGAGCACGGCGGACACCACGATGCCAGCGCGGGCGCAGACCAGCCAGAGGTCGGCCGCAGCCCCTCCAAAGGGAACTAGCAGCACGTCCACGAAAATGGGCAACGGTTTGACCGAAGACGCCGCGCCAGAGGTGACGAGCGTGCCGTGGTCGAGCTCCCTCCCCCACACCATCCAAGACCATGGGTCGTACCCAAGGCCCCGCGGCAACAGGGGCAGCGAGGCAGCAGCTATGGCGAAGCTGGCCGGCAACCAGCGCCTGTAATTGACCATGCGGTAACCCGGTACGCGCCAGCTCCCGCTCCGGGAAAAGGGCCGGGTCACACCGCGCAGGGCCCCGTCCGACTGCTGGGATGTCTGCGCCGGTTTTGAGGCCTGCGCTCCTGCAAAGCGGTTCACCGGCCATGACCCCCGGCTGGTACGGGTGCTGCCTTGGCTGTCACAGCTGGGACGCTCAGGCCGCAGATACTGCTACGGCCGGGCGGGACGTCGAGCACCAGGTTGTAGTGAGGCACGGCGTCGTTAACCCAACCTCCCCCGTGCGGGACGCCCATCCCGGCATAAAGACCGGGGGCCAAGGGAAGCCGGCCGGGGCTCAGGGAACTGTCCAAGCTGCCCGCACGAGTGGCCAAGTGCGCAGCGGCTGAGCGCTCATCGCCCACCAAGCGCAGAGCAAGCCGCGCTGAGCGGGCATGGTGCGCTGCCCAGAGCGTGACACAACCGCGAGGGCCAGCTCTCCCCCTGGCCCCACCGCTCAGGGCGAGCAGCGCAAAGCTGCCTGGCACCAACCGGCGCCTCGAAACCCTAACGTCCAGGACGGTCAATGCCAGGCCACGTTCGGCAGCAGTCATCTCTATCGTCGGCAACATGTGCTCGTGCTCAAGGCGCAACATGCCCCGCGTCGTGAGCGACGCCGAGTAACGTACCGGCGTAAGCGTTATGGCCTTTTGGCCGGCTGCCAAGAGTTGGGCGGCCCCTTGGATCTGCTTCTTTTCCAACAGCACAAAGGCCGTGCGCGAACGCGCGAACTGCGCCCCTTGCAGGACGTTACCGACGGTGCAGGCAACCAAGAGCCCCACTAGCACCAACTGCCAGCCGCCTAGCACCGCCCGCCCGGGGTGCCCAGGCCCTCTGGCCTGGAGCTTTGCACTGCCCTCGCCAGTTGGCCGGTAAAACGCTTTGCGGGCCAAGGGCGCCTTGCGCAGGGAGGCGAGCCGAGAGGCAGCTTCGCGCACTGAGGACAGACTGCGCCGAGGCACCAAGTCCTGCACAGCGACTGCAAGCCCAGGCAAGAGAAAGGCGGCGTCGATGTACACGTAGCGGCTCGGGCTGAACGTCTCGCCAAAACGGTCGCGGGCGAGCGCAGCCATGATGTGGAAGACGATGTCTCCGCCTGCCAGCGCGAGGACGGCTGGGTGCTGACGGGCCAAGCTCCGCCAGTTCAGCACCAACCAGGCCAGTAGGCCGACCACCACCACTTGGCCCAGGACGGTCAGCCCAACCGCGTTCAGGCTAAAAATACGAGCCATGTCCGTCGTCGAGTCGTCCCAGACGAAACCTGGCACCCGTAAGGCCGCACGTGCCGAGATGTGGTCACCGACAATGCCTTCATGGCCGACGAGGACGTACCACACGCCAAAGGCCATGACCGGTGCCGCCGTGAGGGCCACCGCATGGCGAAAGCCTCGGCGGGCCCAGGCAAAAGCTCCGAGGGCAGCCACAAAGGCTACCCCGACGTCAGAGCACATAAGCGAGGCGACACCGGCCAGCGGGGCGAGGACATAGGGCGCTTTGGCAGGGCGCTTGGCTTCAGCCAGTTCCAAGGCAGCGAGGCCAAAGGCGACAGAGCCCAGGAAGCCCACCTGAAAAGCCCACGTCAGGTCCTCTGCGGCCGTCCCGAGCAGGGCCATCAACAGCCCAAGCGCCGTGGCTGACCATGGGCCAGTGCCCTCACGCAACAAACGCCTCCACAACAGGTGGACTATGCACACGTGCAAGGCCAGCAGCGCGACCAGGTAGGGCCAGTAGTGGCTTAGGTGCACGACAGCAAAAATCGCCCTCCACAACAAAATGGGCAAGGTCGACCAGTGCTCGTTGTGCGGCACCCATAGGCTGAGCTGGGGGTGCCAGATACCCCGACGTACGATGAAGTCCCACTCGTCACCGTAAAACCACAGGTGCCTGTCGAGGTACAACCAGACAAAAAAGCCTGCCAACAGCGTGCCGACGTGAGCGGCCAGCACGGGCCGCGGCAGCCCGCGGCCAACCTTGGTCCTGGGTTCTTCTGCTTTGAGGACGGTCCCCGCGCCACCAGGTAGCCCGAGAGCCGCGGCGGGGCCCGGCACAGCTCCCCTTTGTAACACACCCATCCGACCTGTTCTTGTAGCACACGACAGCAAGCGACCGGCGGCGCGTCTGGCTAGTGCAGCAGTATCGGCTAACCTGTTAGCTATCAGCCGACTATCCTCTGCCGAACCGCGACACCGTCTGGACGAGAGCGAGGCCAGCACCACGAGGCTGTGGGGCCTCGACGCCAACGTGCCCTCTGGTGGCACCACGGCTCTGACCGGTGCGCATGCTGGCAAGGAGACGGCGCTAAAGCGAAAGCTCCTGGTCGACGCCAACGCTGCTGGTCTGGACGGCACGGCCCGCTCCGACCGGACCCCCCGGCACAGCGCCGGCCGGCCGGTCCCGACGGCATCCTCTACGGCGCTCTTGGCCCGGGTGGTCGCGTCCGGGCACTGGCTCGGCGATTGGGTCTTGGGCGCCCGCTGGCTCGGCCGGTGGTACTCAGAGCGGGCGGTACGCTTCTGGCGTTACAGCGCAGGCTCAGTCGTTGCGTACCTGATGAGCGGGGCCGTCTTTTACGCTGCAGTCAACTGGTTGGACTGGGGTGCCATTACCTGCACGGTCGTGGCTTTCGTGGCCGGGGCGGTCCCCAACTGGGTCCTGAACCGCCGGTGGGCATGGCAACGGCGCGGCCGGGACCGTTTTGCCCAAGAAACCAGCATGTACGTGGTAGTGACTGGCCTCAGCTTGGTGCTGACAGCCGTAGCTACAAAGCTGGCAGCCCACTGGGTGGACGGCATGCACGCTAGCGACATTGCCCGCAATATGCTGCTTACTTCGACCTACATGTCCGCTCAGGTAGTGATGTTCGTACTTAAGTACGTCGCTTACGACCGCTGGGTGTTCGTAGGCCGCCGGACGTCGCGCAACCACGTCCTCAGCACGACCGCCCCGAACCGCAGGCCATAGATAAAATCGCCGCCCTTTTTGGTCGTGCCGGAACGGCGACCAGGTGTAAAGGTGGGCACCTCGGCCAGCTTGTAGCCTGCCATCGCGGCCCCGATCAGCAGCTCCGAGGCTTGGTACTGGGGTTGGTCGAGCACGACGCTTGACGTCACCCCGGCCCTCATTGCGCGCAACCCGCAAGACGGGTCGGTGACCTTTTGGCCGGTCAGCCAGCTTATGAGCTTGCCAAAGACCACCACGCCCAGGTTGCGGGCAAGATCCGTGCTAGCCGTGGAACCGAGCCGGCGCGATGCCGAGACGAAGTCGGCTTTGCCGTCCACGATCGGTTGCACTACCCGAGGTATATCGGCGGGGTCCCACTGCCCGTCAGCGTCCGTTGTCGCGATAATGCTGGCACCCCTCTCGCGAGCAAGATGGTAGCCAAGCCGCAGTGCGGCACCTTGGCCTCGGTTGACGCCCACCTCGCAAACAAGGGCACCGGCTCCCCGCGCAACCTCGGCCGTGTTGTCGGAGGCCCCGTCGACGACCACGATCACTTCGGTCGACATGCCGCAGGCCGTCCCCGGCACCGCCGACACCACCTGGGCTACATTTGCCTCCTCGTTGTAGGCGGCGATCACGACTGCCAACGGCTGCGATGGGCGGTCCTTGTAAGCCTCCAAGAAGGCGGCCGCAGACTCCCTGTCGAGGCTGTTTAGAGCTTGGGCACCACGCTGACCGCCCGCCCACAGCACGGTTACCCCGCTCCCAGCGCCGCTCCCGCTCTTGGCAGCGCCCTCCCGCCTCCGGCGGTTGAGCTTTAGCCCAACCACTCGCGTGCCACCTCGGCAATGCCAGCTTCCAGCGCGACAGAAGGCGACCAACCAAAGCTCTTGGCAAGGGAATTGTCCACCACCACCGCCGGCATCTCACCAGCCTTGGCTGGGACGTGCGCCACGTCCAAGTGCCGACCGGTAGCCTTTTCGACCAGGGCGACAAGCTCAAGCACTGAGATGGAGCAACCGGCACCTATGACCACCGGGCCGGACATGGCTGGGGATCTCAGTGCCAAGAGCACCGCCGAGACCACGTCAGCGATATTTACGTAGTCGCGGACCTGCCGCCCGTCGCCGTAGATGTCGAACTGTGACTCTCCCCTCGCTGCCCGCATCAACCTCGGCACGGCCGTGTCTTTTTCCGCCATACCTGGGCCGTAGACATTGGTCAGGCGCAAAGCGACGCCCCGGACCCCGTAAGCGGCGTTGTAGCACGAGAGCAACATCTCACCGGCAGCTTTAGTCGCCCCGTAAGGCGTGAGAGGCGCCAGCGGCGCCCGTTCGTGGAGCGTCCCAGTTGCCCCTGAACCGACGACTGCGTTAGAGGACGCAAGCACAAAGGCGGAGACGCCGACTTTGCGGCAACGTTCCAAGAGGTCCCCGAGAGCTGTCACGTTGTTGTCCAAAGCACCTTGGGGGTCCTGCAGGGACCGCAGCACGGACGTTTGAGCGGCAAGGTGCACGACGGCCGACGTGCCAGGCGCCACCGCCTCTTCTATTACGGCCCGGTTGGTCAGGTCCCCCAGCACTAGCTCCACTTGGTGGTCACCGTCTGGGTGGCAGCGGAACGGGGGGGCGGGCCGGCGGTCGACGGAGACCACCTGCGCCCCCGCCTGGCACAGGGCCGCCACGACGTGGCCCCCTATGAACCCAGACCCACCTGTGACCACCACTCGTTCGCCAACCAGGTCCGAAGCGCCCGGAGAGCCGGGCGCCGAAGTCACATCAGCTGCAGGCATCCCACCAAGGTAGCTGCCCGAGCGCTTACCTGGCGAGGCCCGCTCAAATGCTGGGGGCTTGGTGCGACTAACATGCGGGTTTTGGCCCCACCGGCCTGCGCCACGTGAACAGCCACATCACGAGCCCGGCCGTAATAACTAACAGGCCGAGCACGCTAAGCCAAGTGGCGTTGGAGATCGTGACGAAAACGACCCCTAAGCCTAAGACCACCAGCACCGGCCCCGGCCACCTCTCTTCGAGGCAGGTCCTTTTCAGCCCCGTCGGCAGCCTCTTGGCAGTACGAAGACATGACCGCCCAATAGCGCGGGCCGCCATGGGCGCTGCGCGCGTGACCACAGCTTCGCACGCTAGGGCCACTGGGAGCAATAGCCTCCGCCACGCTTTCTCCCACGGCCGCATAGGGCCGCTCAGAGCTTTCGCCAGCTCCGGGTCGCCCGCTTGGACCATAGCTTCGATGGTCGCAAGCTCCTTGCGCTCTTGAACCGAGAGCCTCACCCTGTCCTGAGTGCCCATGGTAATGCCTCTGTTCTTCTACCTCCTAGCGTAGCGTTTTGCACGCCCTCGTGCTTGGCCAAAACCACAACTTCACCTCGGCGCCACCGCAAGCGACGCACCTAGCGAGCGGAGGAGTATGGTCGCGGCCATGCCGCCCACCACGAACAAGTCCCCGACCGCTCGCCACGATGGCAGCCCCCAAGGGGGACGAGCGGGCCCAAGGGCTGCTGGCCCTGCGCAACCGCAACGCCGTGCGCCTGCGCCGAGGAAGGCACCTGGGAGCACGCCGCACAAGGTGCCTGCGGCCACGACGGCCAAGACAGCCCGCTCGGGCCTCCCCCACACCCTGTGCTTCGACATCGGGAGGGCCACGATCACGGCTTCAGTGCTGTCGAGCCAGGGAGAGCCGCTCCACGAGCCGGCCCAAGTGCCCACGCTTTACCCGCTGCAACCTGGGCAGCTGGTTGCCACCTTGCGCCAGCTTGCATCTGAGCTCCCCTCTTACCAGCGAGTAAGCGCCAGCTTCCCTGGTACGCTCCGAGCTGGCCGAGTGCTCTCAGCCCCCGACTTCATCTCGCCCACTGGCCCCGGAGGGGCCCCGTCAGCGCAACTGTGGGAAGCCTGGACGGGTTTCGACCTGCAAGGTGCCCTGGCCGGCACCCTCGGGCACCCATGCCGTGCGGCCAACGAAGCCGAGGTCGAAGGAGCGGCCCTGGTGGACGGCGAGGGCTTGGAACTAGTCATGACGCTCGGGACCGGGGTAGGCACGGCGCTTTTTTGGCAAGGCAAGCTCGCCCCCCACCTGGACCTAGCCCACCACCCGCTCGGGAAAAAGGGCCAGGACTACGACGAGCTGCTCGGAGAGGCCGCCAGGCGAAAAGTCGGCAACAAGAAATGGAGCGCCCGGGTCTCAAGGACGCTCGAAGTGCTTAGGGACCTTTTATTGTTCGACAAGTGCTACATAGGCGGGGACAACGCGTCTCGGGTGAAGTCCGAGCTCCCAGCCGATGTGGTGCTAGCCAGCAATGGTGGCGGGGCCTTGGGCGGCGTCCGGCTCTGGGAACGGCTGTAGCCACTTCGGCGAGCGCACCTTAGGAGCATTGCGCTGGGCTCCGACGGCCACAACCGCCTGCGCAAGGCTGCTCCCGTCCATCAAGTAAGCGTTCTTGCTACTGGCCCTGGGCGCCGGCTTTTCAGCGCAACGGCACTTTTTTAGCTCAGTATGTCGCGGGTGGTCATACGTGCCCAGGCTGCCGCCCCGAAAACTGCCATGTAGCCGGCTTGTAAGACTATGTCTTTCCAGATGTCGTGCCACCGCACGGGGTCCCTCAATAGGTCCCCGAAAGCGGTCCAATAGTTGGTGAACAACCAGGGGTGCATGAACGACACCTGCGAGACGCTGTCCAAGATCGCGGACACGATGACGGCCCCGACGGTAACCGCCATGGCGGCTATAGGGACATCGGTCACAGTGGAAACAAAAACGCCGATCGAGGCAAGGCCGAACATCGACACACCTACCACCAACCCCGCCAACAGGCTCCGGCCCACCCCGTCCATAAAACTAACGGTGGTGCCAGAAAGCGTCACTACCCGGCCGTGCGGGAAAAAGGCGACCCCGGCGACCAGGCCCACGACCACGATGCCAAGGGCGGCAGCCAGGCAAAAAAGAGCGACAACGACGGCTTTAGCCAACAAAAGCCGGGCCCGCCCAGCCGGTCGGACGACAAGGTAGCGCAAAGTGCCCATGCTCGCCTCGCCGGCTATGGAGTCGCCCGCGACGGCGGCGGTACAAAGGGGGATGAAAAAAGGCATCGAGACCGTGAGGGCAGCCAAGGCCGTGAACACCCCATTGTGCACCACCCGGTCCAGGAACGACGGGCCCTCCCCTGGTGCCGGCCCACCCGACAGGTAAACGACAACGGCGAGGAAAACTGGCACGGCGGCGAGCGCCCCAAGAAGGGCCTTCGTCCTCGCCCGGCCAAAGACGGTGCGGGCCTCAACCAGCCACATCGAAACCCTCGCCAGTCAAGGCAACGAAAGCGTCCTCCAAAGAAGCCCTCTCCCTCACCAACGAGCGGACCCCCACGCCCGCCTCCACCAGCCTCCGGTTGCATTCCTCGGGCGGGACGTCACCCAACGTGGCCAGCACTTCGCCCCCACGCCGGGCCACGTCCGACAAGCCCATCGCTGACAGGACCTCGGCCGCCCGAGCAGGGTCGTCCGGCTCAACCCTGAGCCTCGCTCCCGAAGACGCCCGCAGCTCCTCCATGGTCCCCTGCATCGCCAGCTTCCCGCGGTGCATGACACCCACATGGGTGCAGATCTGTTCGACTTCCGAGAGCAAATGAGACGAAAGGAAGACCGTAGTGCCTTCTTCCGCCAGCTGACGGACAAGGTGGCGGATTTCGCGGGTCCCCTGAGGGTCCATGCCATTGGTCGGCTCGTCGAGCACCAGCAACTGGCGTGGCCTGGCCAACGCCCAAGCCAACCCCAGGCGTTGGCGCATGCCCAACGAGTAGGCCCTGTACTTTTTACCAGCAGCAGCGCTAAGGCCGACCCGGGCGAGCGCTTCTGAGATCCGTCTCTCCCGGCTCGACGAGCGCCCGTCGGGGCCGAGCGCGTCCAGGCGGGCAAGGTTTTCGTACCCAGACAACCAAGGGTAAAAGGCCGGCCCCTCGACCAGCGCTCCCACGCGAGGCAAAGCGGTCATCAAGCGAGCGGGCATCGGCTCGCCAAGCAGGCTCCAGCTGCCGCCAGTCGGGTTGACCAGCCCCAAAAGTACCCTGATGGTGGTGGTCTTGCCCGAGCCGTTCGGGCCCAAAAAGCCGTACGTACTACCGGCGGGGACAGCCAGGTCTATGCCGTCGACTGCTGTTAGGCCGCCAAAGTGCTTGGCCAGGCCGTGGGTCTCCACGGCAAGGTCAGCGGGCACACCCAGGACCTAAGTGCTCAGGCAGCCGAGGAAGCGGCAGCCTCTAGAACAGCTGGGGTGACGAACCCGGCATAGAAACGGCCGGTGGGCATGAACAGCACGTTCAGGAGGTAGGTGCTAAAAAGGCGACCCTGTTGGCCCCCGACGGTGACTACCGTCGTCACCTCGTCGAGGGTGGCTTGCACAGTGGTCCCGAGCTGGCCGGTCCTGCCGCTCACAACGGTCGTCCAACCTGAGCCGATCTTGGTGAGCCCGGACGAGGTGCCAACCTGGCCTGAGCCCGGCTGAGCCGTGGAGGGGCTCGCCCACCCTCCGCTGCCAGGACCGAGAGTGCGGGTGATGACCTTGGCGCCGGGGGGCGGGACAAAGGTCAGCTCGCTCGCCGGTGGCGCCCCCAGGCTCAGCGCGCCGGTGAAGGCCAGGGACAGAGCCGGGCCTGCTGTTTGCCCTACTGCCCATACCGCTACCCCGAGCGGGACGCCCAACAAGCTCCCCGTGGCCCCGACGTCGACCTCGACGCGGTCGACCGTGCTGCCTGCGGGGTCGTTGGGAGAGAGCACCAGCGGGTAGGCCGGTTGGCCCGCCACGTACAGCGGCTCCCCTACTGCCACTTTCGTAGTGGGGCTCAGGTGCTCGAGCAAGCGGGAGGCCAGCTGCTGCGGGGTCAAAAGGGGCTCCGTCGTGGTGGTGACCCCGGTACCAGCACCACTGCCTGGCTGGCCGACCAGTTCGAGCACTGTCTGGTTGGCGCTGTCCCAAAGCCAGGCCTCGTTGCCGTTGCGGACTAAGTCGACCTCGATCGCCGGTTGCTCTTCAGCCAGCGCGATGTGCTCAGCCTTGGCCCCGTCAAGCCAGACGTCCAAGTTGTAGTTGCCGGACAGCAGGCTAAGGGGGTCAAAGGAAGAGCCGCCCCCCTGGCCGCCCGCCTGCTCTAGCGACGAAAGACCTGAAATGCCCAAGTTGGCCGCCCAAGTGAGGGTGCCGCTCAGCTGGGGCACTTGGGCTGCCTCGACATCAGCCAATAACTGCTGAGCTGACAGAGCAGGCAAGTTGGGAGCAGGAGACGCCGACAGTGTCGGGGCCCAGGCAGCCAGGGCGATGACGCCAAGCACGGCGACAGGCGCGAGGTACTTGGCTCGGCGCGCAGGCAAAGAGCTCATAGCTTCAGGGTACAGTCGTCTGGTCGCTCTAGGCGCCGACCCGCCAGGCCCGCCCGTCGTTCATTGCGCAGACCTCGTGGCCGGTACTTTGAGGCGCCCCCTGGTGCCGGCCCGACAATTTACGCGTGCCTGTCCAACAAAAGGGGGCTCGACCAACCGGTACGCTCCCGGGTGGAAGCGTGGTAGGCCCTCACCTCTTCCAACGACGGGCTGTGGACGACCTCACCATGGTCCACAGCCCTCACCTGGAGCTTCTTCGCCCCCGGGTGCGGGCACTCGGGCGAGGTGGAGACAATGTCCGCCCAGGCGGGCAGGTCAACCTCGCTCAGCTTGGCCTCCGCTAGCACCTCCAAAGCGAAATGGCCCGGCAGTTCGTGGAGCATGCCCCGCCATGCCCACTTGCGCCCGCCGATGGTCGCCTTGCCCGCGGAACGCTTTGCGACCGGCCGCTGGGGCGCGCCCGGGCCGCTGCCCGGGTCCCCTACCGATACCAGCTTGTAAACAAAGCCTGCGCTGGCAGCTCCCATGCCTGTCACCACATTTGTCCCGACCCCAAAAGAATCAACCGGAGCGGCCCCCAGTGCGGCAATGGTGCGAGCGTCCAGGTCCCCCGTCACGACCAGCTTCGTCTGGGTAGCTCCCAGCTCGTCCAGCAGCTTGCGTGCCCGAAGGGCTTCCAGCCCGAGGTCACCGGAGTCGATCCGTACAGCCCCCAGTGCTGGCCCTGCGACCTGAAGCGCGTTGCGTATGCCCTGCATGGAGTCGTAGGTGTCCACGAGGAGCGTCGTGCCCGGCCCAAAGGCAGCGACCTGTGCAGCAAAGGCATCCGTTTCCCTCGGGTAGGCGAGCACAAAGGCGTGCGAAGCGGTCCCTGCTGTCGGTATGCCGTACAGCCTCCCCGCTTGCAGGTTGGAAGTGCTGGCAAAACCACCTATGTACGCAGCTCGGGCAGCTGCCACCGCTGCGTTGGGGTCGACCCGGCGGCTCCCCATCTCGATCACTGGCCGTCCCGCAGCGGCAATGGTTATCAGGCTGGCTGCAGCGGCAACAGCCGAGTCGAAGTTCAAGATGCTAAGGGCCAGCGTCTCCAGCAAAAGGCCCTCGCCAAAGGGTGCCTCAACGGTCAGGACCGGTGAGCCCGCCGTGTACAGCTCACCTTCTCGGTAGGCGTCTATTTGACCGCTGAAGTGGTAGTTAGCCAAATAAGCGACCGTGGCGGCATCAACGACTTGGTGCCCTTCTAGCCACGAGAGTTCCTCGGGACCGAAGTTGAAATCCAAAAGAGCGTCCGTGAAGCGGCCTAGCCCGGCGAAGACACCCCAAGGCCGGCGCTCGGGGATCCGCCGGGTGAACACCTCAAAGGTGGCTGGGCACGAAGCCAGGCCGCTTTTTAGGGCAGCCTCCAACATGGTCAGTTCATAGCGGTCGGTCAAAAAAGCAGTCGAGGTCATCTGCGTCCTTCATGCTGGCGGCGACCAGCCGGGCCACGTTCGTGCTCGCGGCGACGAGCTAGACGGGCCAATAGGCTAGCTTCTTTGGCCGGCCCGCCCAGCTGTCGTTCCTGCGCCCCCAGCGCCACCCGCTCCCTGTGCAGCGCTTCGGGCTCTGAGTCATCGAGCGGCGCCAATGGCCCGATCACCCAAGACAAAAGCATGTCGGCAAGGCGCGGGTTGCGAGCTAGGACCGGGCCGTGCAAGTAGGTACCCCACACTCGGCCCGCCACTGCACCCTCCAGCGACCCGTCTTTGTTGCCAGTACCGGCGAGCACCTTGCCGGCCGGTCGGCAACCTGGGCCGAGCTCGGTCACCGCCGCGTGGTTCTCAAAGCCGGTGAGGACCGGGAGGCCTTGAGCTGCCCACTCGTCCTCTGGCTGCACCAAAATCTCGCCAATGGCACGCGGTGACCCTGTCCGGGTGGTCACGCAGTCGAGAAGGCCAAGGCCTTCGCTGGGACGACCGTCAGGGCCGACGAAACGTTGCCCTAAGATCTGCAAGCCGGCGCAGATGGCCAAGACCGCTGCTCCCCCCTCAAGTGCCTTGTCTAGGCAACGAGCCTCTCTCAACTTCGAAGCGGCCAGCGCCTGAGGCAAGTCCTCACCCCCGCCAACTACGTAAAACTCGCAGCTGGTCGGCACCACCTCGTCGGCTCTCACGGTAAGGACCTGGCTGTCGTACCCACGCCAGCGCAGCCTTTGCGCCAGCACGGTCGCGTTGCCACCGTCGCCGTAGGTACCGAGGAGCTCGGGGTAAACGAGCGCGACGGTTATGGTCATAAGCCGCGCCCTGCCATGGCCAGTAGCTGGTGAAAAGCAGTGTAGTTAGCAACTACGTCCACTGCGCTGGCGGCTCGAGCCCCCTCTGCGCCCGCCGTCTTCAGCGCCTGGCCCAAGTCAGGCACATGGACGTGGTCGACATCGGCGTAGTGGAGCCTTACCGCCAAGTCCAAGCCCCGTTCACCGCTCGCCACCACCAGGCGCCCGCGCAGCTGCTCGAACGCCACGTCCCAGAGCCAGGACGGGTCATGGCCGTCTGCGGTGCGTGCGTTGATAGCAATGACGACCGGCGAGGGCGGGGGATGGAGCATCCCGAAGACCTCGGCCCAACCCGCTGGGTTCTTGGCCAGTAGCAACCTGGCCAAGACAGGTCCCGCCCGCACGGTTGCATAACGGCCCGCTACGTCTTGTACCGCCGGCATGGCCTCCAGTGCTTGGGCAACTGGTCTCCCGCTGGCAACGGCCGCCGCCACGGCCATGGCCGCATTAGCTTGGTTGCACCGGCCTGGGAGGCTGAGCACAAGCGGGTAACGTTCGCCGCTTGCAAAAACGAGCTCGGCCCCAGCCGCGCCATCGTAAGCCAGCCAGATCTCCGGGGAAGGCCGGTGAAAACCGCACTCAGCGCATGCCCAGCCGGTACCGGCAGTCATGGCAGCCCCGGCTGAGGTCATGGCAGCCCCGGCAGCCCCCGTTGAGGTCATGGCGAAGCGGACTTGGCCACCACAAGCCGGGCAACCCGTGGCGTCGCCCTTCCACAGCAGCCCCGCACCCACCCAAACGGCACGCTCAGCCTTATAAGCCGCCCAAACTACCAAAGGGTCATCGGCATTGGCCACGACGAAGGCCGGCGAGGGCACCCCTTCGCACGCCCGTCGCCAGCGCTGGGCCACTTGGCGGACCTCATTGTTGCGGTCAAGTTGGTCCCGGCTCAGGTTGAGAAGCACCAAGCCGGAGGGGCGCACCTCTTCGGTCACGCTCTCCAGCCAAGCCTCGTCGACCTCTAGCACCGCGGGAGCGCTCGTTGGCCTCGCTCCCAGGGCGGTCACCAAACCGGTCGGCAAGTTCGCCCCCAGCACGTTCGTCACGACAGGGCCGCTCGCCGACAGCGAAGTTGCCAGCAACTTGGTGGTCGTGGTCTTGCCGTTTGTGCCCGAGACAAGGAGCACCTCGCGGCCAGCAGAGAGCCTCCGCAGAGCCTGGGGGTCGATAACAAGCACGACATGGCCACCCACCACCGACCCCGAGCCGCGCCCGCTCCAGCGAGACAGCGCGCCTAGCACTTGGCCGGAACGAACCGCCAGCCTCGTCCGCAACGGCCAAGGACGAGGACGAAGGCCCGACCCCTTCGAGGGGTCTTGGGCCTGGGGCCGCGAACGGCCGAGAGGGCTTGGGGCTGCGAGCTCGGTACCGATAACCGCAGGTTAGCGCCCGTGCCGCTCCAAGCACCCAGCCCTCGGCACAAGCGGAGGGGCCTCAGCGCATGGCACGGCAGGATAGGGGCCGGGCGGGCGTCGTCGCCCACCACCCAGCCATCGCTACAAGCGGAGGGGGCGTCAGCGCATAGCGGAATCGGTATCTGTCAAAGCCAGCTCTTTGGGGGAAAGGTCGTGCTCTACAAGGTAGGAACGGGAGCCGACTTTCCAAAGCGCCACACCCCGGGGCAACTGGCCAAGCAGCTCGACCTCAGTGCCGGACAGCCCGAGCAGCCGGCCCGCTTGTTCAGCGTCTGCGGCTGCCTGGCCAAAGACCACCCGGGTTTCAGCGTCAGAAAGCAAGCCCACGGCCAGCCGCTCCTGCTGGGAACCCTCCCGACCTGCAGCCCGGAGGTCGGAAAGGCGGTGCACTACCGCGATGTTGGCCACCCCGTAGGACCTTGAAAGCTTGAAGGTCGCCCGTAGCCACTCGGCCGTCTCCAGCTGGCTGAGCAGCGCCCAGGCCTCGTCTAGTACCAAAAGGCGCTTCGCCGTTCGGCCACTGTCCCGTGACAACAGGGCGCTTTGCAACCAAGACATCGCACAGACCATGAGCAGGCCCAAAGCGGGGGAGCCGTAGATGAGCGACAGGTCGAGCACCACAAGCCGTCCCCCCAAGTCGGTACCGGGCGTGGTTTCTCCGTCGAACATCCCGGCCAAGTCGCCCTGCACCAGGCGCCGCAGCTCCAAGGCGAGCTGGCGGCCGTCCTGGCGCAAACCTTGCGCATCGGTCCCGAGCAAGCGAGCCTGGCTTTCCTCGGGGTTGAGCAGAGCCTCGGCGACAAGGGGAAGGGTCGGGACGCGAGCACGTGCCTCGGCTGCACCGAGCGCTACGTCCGCGGCGGCTCGCTCTTCGGGGAGCAAAGCCCTACCAAGCGAGCTGGCCAACAGGGCTGCCAACAGCTCGCACCGGCCTTGGTGGCCCCGCCCCGCGTCGGTGGGGGCGGCGTCAAACGGGTTGAGGCGCAGCCCAGCACCTGGGCCGATCTTAAGTGGGACCGTGCCGCAGGCGGCCGCGAGCCCTCCGTACTCACCCTTGGGGTCGAGGACCCAGCACTGGCGCCCAAAGGCAAGCTGGCGCCAAATGAAGCTCTTCACGAAGGCCGACTTGCCCCTCCCGATCTGGCCCATCACCACCATGTTCGGGCCCGTCAGCACGCCTGCCTCGTAGCATTCCCATGGGTCGAAGCAAAACGCGCTACCAGTCGCCTCACGGCCCAGGTAACAGGTTTGAGCGCCGAGCGGTTCGGGGGCAACGAAGGGGTAAATGGAGCGCACTTCGGCCGTGGTGGCCCGGTGTGCTGGGGGTAACCCCCTGCGCCTGGTCACACGCCCCGCCCGAACGGCATAGCCCATGCCAAGGCCTCTTTTTGCTGGCCGTACAAGCAGCGCAAGCAGAGCCTCGCTGCTGAGGCCGCCCTCTCCAGCTGGGCACCCGCCTTGTCCAGGCCCGCCTCGTCACTAGCGGAAATAGTGACATAGCCAGCGAGCTCGAAGGCTCCCCTGCCGTCGGCCAACAGGGCCTCTCGGCTCTCCAACGCCTCCGCCTTGCGGCGCTGCCGGGCCGTCTCGAGGAAGCCCCCCTGGGAACGCAGCTGCGAGTCCGCCAGCTGCGCTACTCGAGACGACTCGGCCTCCCTGGCTGCCCGCTCTGGTGGGACCGGCGCCATGACGACCGAAAAGGCGCGGCTGCCCTCACTAAGCAATAGTGGGCTCAGGAAATCCGGGCCCACATGGCTACGTGGCCATTCCGCCACCCAGTAAGTCCGGTGCCATAAGCCGTCGACGCGCAGCGCGCTCCAATGTTCGTCGGTTACAAGCGGCCACTGGTAAGCGCCGGGGTGACATCGCCGAACAGGCCCGAGGAACGCCCCGACGGCAGCCGCAATGCCAGCGGCGTCAAGCGCCGGTTCGCAAGCGAAACCAGCACCGCGAAGCTGGGACCGCAAAGACGTGACCTCGTTTAGCAGGACCTCCAAGCCGTTCTGGCCACGCTTGCCGAGGCTGCCGTGCCAACGCACGGCCACCACAAGCAGGGTTTCGTGGCGCCACGACTTGGCGGCCTCGACGAGGCCTACGTGGTCCTGGTAGCTCGGGCTGCCCGGGTCACCTGCTTCCTCGAGACGGCGGAGCAAAGGCCCGTTATCGCCAGGGAGGTTCCGCTGGCACCACTGCAGACGGGCAAGCGAGCCGCTCTGGCTCGTCAGGGACTCGAGCACCGAAGCCCACGACGCCAACCTCTGTTGTTTGCCCTGCTCGTCCAAAAGACAAAACGCAGCACCGCGCGCCCGCAGCAGCGCTGCAGCCGTACCGTAGCGTTCGTCCAATAGCACGCCCAAGGCGCTCGGCCCCAAGCGCGCTTCGAGCTCAACGAGCTTGAGCCCTGGTGCAAGCAGCTTGGCCATTGCAAATTGCGGCCTTGCAAGAGCCAAGCCCGGCGGTGCTTGGGCCGCCGAACGAGGCCGGGCCAAAAACCGCGCTCCCAAAGCAAGCCAGGACATCAACGGCTTGCCCGCCACGGGACGGCACAGCAACGCCCCAAGCCCGATCACGCCGAGCGCTCCCACGGCACCGTCAGCGCCGTGGCCCCCGCTCAGCAAGCCGAGAGCGACCAACGCCGCCGAGGCGAGCACAGCGACCTGGGCGGCACTGAGCCCGAGCACCAAGCCCCCGCGCTCCAGAGGCTCGAAGCGGTAGCGGGCACCCTCAAGCATCGCTCACCCGTGCGCTACCAGCATCGCCCGAGGGACTTCGAGCTGGGCCAAGGGGGTCGCCCCCGTTTGACACTTTGGCCAGCAACGTGCCAGTGAGGACGCTCGCCTCCCCTCCGACCGGGGCGGCAGCGCTAGAGCCTTTGACATCAGCCAGTTTTGACATCGCCATTTGCACAGCTCGTTCGGCCCCGTGGAAAGGCCCGCGTGACAGCTCGTGCAGGTGCGCTATCGTCGCCACCTCGACCACGGGGACAAGCTTGAGCACGGCCACGGGAGCGAACGCTGCAACAAGCAAGATGGCAATGCCTGTGACTAAGGTGCCAACACCGCCTTGGCCAGTTGTCAGGCTGTGAGCACCCAGGCACAGAGCGCCGACGATCACCGGTTTGGCCAGGAGCAGAGCGACGAGCACTTCGAGCAGCCTCTTGGCCCAGTGGGCGGTCGCTGGCCAAATGAGCCCCGCCAGCGCAAGCGGCATGAACAAGACAGCTAGCTCGATGGCTGCCGCCCGCAGGGCCAGCTCCACCCAGATCACTAAGGCTCCTGCCATGAAAACGAGGGAGAAGAACACGGTAGCTGGCCCGCTCGTGACCAGTTGGACGATGGCCTGTGGCACCAAAGCCAAGTACAGCCCGTGCAGGTTTGGGCTGACAGCCCTTTGGACCTCCTGGGAAAGCGCGTCTGTGACCTGGAGGCCGAGGTTGGTCAGGTCGACTACGAGGAAGCCCCCAAAAAACGCCAATGGCAAGCATGCGAACCAGGCACGAGCAAGCCGGCGCATGTCCTGGCGCAACAAGGCGCCAATGGTGGCAGCGAAAAGAAGGGGCGCCACCACCAGCTCCTCGACTGGCAGCATCTTGCCCATAGCCGACAAGAACCAGGGCTCGGTCACAGCCGGCGCCGTCGAGGCGGTCATGGCCTGGCCGATGACGTTGCTCGTCATCCACACAGCACCGTGGGCTAGCCACTTGGCTAAGAACCCGAAGAAAGCACTGACGATTTTGCCGACCAGCACGCTCGTCGGCACCGTTACAGGTAGCCCTATAGGCGCCGGCATCAGTGGAGGTTCTGGCCTTGGGTATAGAAAAAGCTGACCAAGTACGGCCCGGCCCCCACCAGCAAAGCGGCGACGCCCGAGACGATGACGCCCTTCCTCCCGTTGTAAGACTGCTGGTAGTTGTGGGAAAAGTGCCCGAAGGCCCATATGACACCGCCGGCGAAAATGCCGACTATCGAGGCCAGGAGGGCCCAGTGGCCTATACCACTGGCCAAGCTCTCAAGGGTCGAGCTGCCGGGGAGGTCACCCGTCTGCGACGGGTCGACGGTGATGTTGGTCGAGCTCGCAGCGACCAGGTAGGCGAGCAACGAGCGCATAGCGGCTCCTTACGTGTGCAGGTCCAGTGACGGGGCGCTAGCCCGATGGAGGGGCGCCAGCCCGATGGAGCAGGCCGGTGCCTGCGAGCGGCACAGTGGCAACCGACTTGCCCTTTCCATATCTTTACATGTGTTTGATAGAGTTTCAAGTGATGTTAGTCCTTAGCGCCATATCCGCTTCTAGCGTGCCCTATTGGTCGCGCACGGCGGCCCACAGCACTTGGCTGGGCGAAGGTGCCCACGCCCTCGGGTTGACGGGCGAAGTCGGCTGTGACGACCTTCGCCAAGTCCTTTTGGGCCGCTCTCCAGGTGGTGGCCCACTGGTGCCCCGGCCTAGCTCGCGACGGCGTCACGGCTGGGACATGGTGCTCGCCGCTCCCAAGTCCGTCTCCCTCCTTGCAGCCACGCTCAGCCCGGCTCCTGCACAGGAGGTGCGAGAGGCCTTCCGCCAAGCGGTCACAGACACAGTGGCACTGGCACAACAGCGCGCCGTTAAGTTACGACGGGCTGGTCGCCAGGTACCGGGCCAAGCAGTCGTAGCTGCCTTCGAGCATTTGGAAAGCAATGCCGGGGATCCTCACCTGCACTGCCATGCAGTGCTCGCCAACCTGGGCTTTTGCCCCGAGATTGGGTGGGGGTGCCTGGTACAAGGACCGTTGTGGCTCTGGCGCGAAGCACTGGGAGCTGGGTTCCAGCTGGCATTGCGAGAAAGGCTGCGCGAGACGGGCCTCGGCTTTAGCTGGCGCCTGTCACCAGGTGGCCTGGGCGAGTTGACAAGCGTCCCAGAGGAGGCCATAAGAGCCTCCAGCTCACGCTCTCTGGCAGTGCTGGCTGAGAGCCGTTCGTTCGGGGCAGCTTCCAGTGCCTCAAGCCGGGTAGCCCAAGGCGCGACACGGCCGTCCGCGTCCCAGCGCTCGCACCAGGGCCGCCTATCGGGCACGCCACAAGCCAGCAGCCTCAGCGAGAAAATTGTCCGAGCCGCCAGGGACCAGCCCGCCCAACCGTCGCCTCCACCATCTGACCAGCTTGTGACCAAAGCCCTAGCCGCTCGGGCTTCTAACTTCAAAGAGCCGGACGTCCTCGTAGCCCTCGCCGAGACCAGCACGTGCCTTAACTTGCCAGAGGCCGCAGCCTGGTCCTCTCAGTGGTGCGCGGCTCAACGCCTCGCTACGAGTAGCCAACAAGGCAAGGGCCTTCGCACGAGCGCTTTCGCCGACGCTTTGGACCGCCACGTCTTCGACGCCGCGTTCGAGGCGCGTTTGGCCCATATGGCCCAAGTGGACCGCCACCTGGCCGGACAACAGCTGGAGTCGCTCGGTGCCCACGGCCCCATAGCCGTGGCGGCTGCCCAGCTGGCCTGCGGGGGCGAGGGCGTGGCTGTCGTCCCACGAGCGCCCTGGCTGGCCCAAGCAGCGTGCATCGACGCTGCCCGCAGCACCTGGCAAGCAGCCGGCTTCGCTGTAGAGGTGATGGTGCCTACCGACATCGCCGCACTTCGCTGGCGGCCCCTCACTTCGCTGCGCCCAACGGACACGGTCGGGGGGTGGGACCGGGGGCGCACACGCCAACGAGTGCTGGTAGTCGACGCGGCGGACCATCTCAGCCCCCTTGCGCTAGCCAAATTGGTAGACGAAGCAGGAGCCAGCACTACCAAGCTCGTCCTTGTGGTAGGCGGCACCCAGCCCGGCCGAGGCCCGTGCCTTTCTAGCTCCCTGGACAGGCTGCAAGATGAGCTCGCCCAAGGTGCACTTCATGAGCTCCCCGAACCAGGACAGCTTTTAGCCGCCGGGCCCACCGGCGGCTTTTCGCTTGCTACGGGCCAATTGCCAGCGAACCCCGGCATTTCAGTCCCAGGGATCGGCGTCAGTGGTGCCTTTACAGGCATGGACGCTATAGCCCACTTGACTGCGGCCTGGCGCTCCCAGGGCGGTCGAGCCGTCATGGTCGCCTATGGCCCCCCTGAAGCCGAAGCCCTCAACGTGCTAGCACGCTCGGCCTTGCTGGCAACAGGAGCCTTAGGGAACGGCACAGTGCTTGCGCGCCAAGCTCCTCACGGCTACCAGCCCGATGCGCTGAAGGCGAGCCTGCCAACGGGCCGACCGCCGGTTGTCCGCTTAGGCTCCCGCGAGTACGCGCTTGGTGAGAAGGTCATGGCCCTTAGGCGCTTCGGGACAGTCCGTGCAGCGACGTGGGGCAGCGTCGTGGCGCTCGGGAGGGCCTCTGTGACCGTAGAGTGGAGCAGCGTGCGTGGACCAGCCCGTTCGGAGGTGGGGCCAGAGCAGGCAGCCTCTTTGGGGTACGGTTACGCTACGACGGTCCCCTACCTGAAGGCCTGGGCCGGCCGAGGCACTGCGCCCAGTCTGAAAGCCAGCCAAGAACAGGGCCGCCAGGCCAAGCTCCTGGTACTAGGCGACCCACTGGGACTTGGGAGCGTGCACCGCCACGTTGCGGCTGCCTGGGTCGCTGTTGCTTCGCCCACCGCACTTGCTCTTTGCAGACCGGGTGCCCGGCAGCGGGCGGGCGCTGGAGAGCTGGCCGTGAGCTGGCCAGACGAAGAAATGTTGCAGCGCGCCGGGCCGCGGCCGCTCAGCCGTGCGTCGCGTCAACACTGGGAACGGGAAGTGGCACATTATGCCCACCAACGCGTGAACGGGCTGGTGCTGGGCCGACCGCTTTCACCCGGGCTCAGCCGCTCGCCATCCTCCGGCCTGGGCAACCAGCTTTCTCCCCTCGCGCGCCGAGCCGGGCCGCCCCGGGCCCTGTCGCTTCGGTGAGCTCGCCTGGGCACTGGAGCGAGCGCTTTTGTGCGCTCTGGCTGGGGAGGTGAGCGCGCCTCTGCCTAGCCACGGGCGCGAAGATGCCCGAGTGGGCTGGCTGAAGGCACTTCGGCGCTACTGGAGGCCGCTTCGTGCCGTCGTTGGCCTGGCCCTGGTGGGAGTGGCAGTCTGGGCGTTGACGGGCAAGTCCAGCGAGCTGTCGGGCGCGACCACGTTCCTGGAGAACCCGCACTGGGGCTGGCTTGTCCTGGCTGCCGGTGCAGAACTGGCCTCTTTTATGGCAGCGGCTGCCCTGCAAATGGTCTTGTTGAAAGCGGGCGAAGTCCACGTTCGCCTCCGCAAGCTCACTGCGGTCACCTTCGCAAGCAACTCTGTGCAAGCGGCACTCCCAGTAGGAGCAGCTTTCGCGGGCTTGTACCTCTTCCGCCAGTACCAGTTCCTGGGTGCAGACGAGATATTGGCTGGGTGGGTGGTGATAGCGACTTCCATGGTCGCGTTCGCGGTCATAGCGGGCCTGGCAGGCGTGGCGCTCTCCTTGGCAGCCTCCACCGGTACCACGTTCGACCTTGTCGGGGTGATCGTCGGGGTCGTGGCATTAGCCATGGTGGCGGTCGCCGTCTGGGCCAACAGGGCCCGCCTCTACGAACCCGCAGCCCGGGCTGTGAGCGCCCTCGAAAGGGCCCTTCACCGCCCCGCCGGCCAGCTAAGGGGGCCTTTGCACGTCGGTTTCGAGCGGGTGCGCACCATTGCCCCGACCCGTAGAGAGTGGACAGAGGCTTGGGTGGCGAGCTTGGTCAACTGGCTGGCCGACTGCAGCGCACTGGGTTTTGCGTTCCTGGCAGTTGGAGGCGGTGTCCCATGGCGGGGGCTTCTGCTTGCCTACTGCGGCGCGCAGCTGGCCACGCTCCTGCCAGTCACGCCCGGCGGCCTCGGTGTCGTGGAGGGCAGCCTTACCGTGGCATTGGTCGCGTTCGGCGGGGGCAAGGCGACGACGGTCGCTGCTGTACTGTTTTACAGGCTCTTTAGCTTTTGGGTGCCCCTGCCGGTGGGTGCCGCTTGTTACCTAGGCCTGTCGCACGTCCGTCGTCGGGCCCTTCGGCCGGGTGGCGCAACGTCGCCAGGCGGCCCGGTCCCCGCTACTGGCCAAAGCGCTCGTCCTGGGGCACCTACTGCCACAGGGACAGCTAACTACGCCGCCCAGCCCACCGGGACCGCTAACGCCGCGCTTGCAGGTAGTGGCACCGAAAAGCACTCCGGGGCCGGCAATGCCGCGCTGGCAGGTGGGACTGGAGAGGGGGCATCATGATCAAGTTGAGCGATCGCCGCTGGCCGGTTGCCCGAGCGCTAGCCGGTGCCGTCGTCGTAGCCCTGCTGGCAGTCGGGCTTGGAGGGTGCTACCACCCCAAGCCGCCCACTGGGCTGGCCGATTGCTACGAAGGCATCCCCCTGGCAGAAGCAGCCCTCAACTCCCCCGACCGCGACTACCGCCTAGAGGGGGTAAAGCTGGTCGACCCCCAGGTGCTCGAAAGGCTCGTCCGGCGTCGCTACCCCCACAGCGCCCATGGCCCGACCTCTGCCACAGTCAAGCCCGGCACCAGTGTGTGCGCCTTTGCTTTTACTGGCACCTTCGCTGCTGGACAGGTGGCGGGTTCTCCGCCAGGCACTTCAGGCGGCGCTGCCATCGTGCTGGTCACGGTCGACAGGAAGCTGCTGTTCAGCTTCGTACTGGCGAAGCTGCCCACTCGCTTCAGCCGCCCTTTCGCCGGTGCCTGACGACGGCAAAGCCCGCACCAGGCCCCGAGAGGCTCGCTGGTCGGCCCGAGACCGGCGACGCGCCGTACCAGGACTGGCGCGGTGGGCTTAGGTAACCAGTCGCCTTAGGTGGTGAGGAGCTCCCGTGCGCCGCGGTCGGTAGAAGGATGGCGGAGCTTTGACATAGCACGCGCCTCGATCTGGCGGATACGTTCGCGCGTCAAGTTGAAGTGCTCCCCCACTTCGTCCAAGGTTCGCGGCTCTCCACGGTCAAGCCCGAAGCGGAGCCTCAGGATCTCGCGCTCTCTCTCGTCCAGGGCGACCAGCATCTTGCCCACCTCGCCTGACAGCAAAGAAGCGGCGGCGGCCTCAAAGGGGGACACGGCTGAGCGGTCCTCGACGACGTCACCGAGCTCGGCGTCACCGTCCTCGCGCAGTGGCTCTGACAACGACAACGGCTCTGCCGCGTGACGGAGGATCTCGATTACCTTTTCCTCTTCAAGTTCAAGGTCGTTGGCTAGCTCCGCCGATGTGGGCCGACGGCCCAGCTGGCCCTCGAGCCGCCCGCGTGCCTTGGTCACACGGGTGAGCAGGTCCCCAGCATGCACCGGGAGGCGCACAGTACGGCCGGTATTGGCAATGCCACGGGTGATGGCTTGGCGGATCCACCATGTCGCGTACGTCGAGAACTTGAAGCCCTTGCGCCAGTCAAACTTTTCGACTGCGTGCATAAGGCCCAAGTTGCCCTCTTGGACAAGGTCAAGCAGAGGGAGCTCAGCTGCCTGGTACTTCTTGGCTATGGAAACGACCAAACGAAGGTTGGCCTTGACGAAGGTCTCAGCTGCTTCGTCACCCTCCCTGATCGCCCGGCGCAGCTCCCGTTTGCGAGGAACGGGTAACTGCTTGCCACAGCTCATCTCTGCACGAGCTGCCCGACCGGCTTCAATAGCTTGCGCCAGCCGAGCTTCGTCGTCCTTGGTCAGCAAAGAGTGCTTACCTATGTCGTTCAGGTAGAGCCGGACCAAGTCCTCTTCTGGCTGAGCGGCGTGATTATTAGGCACTTAGTCCATCGTCCTTCATTGATACGTCCCGCACGAGGCCCATTGCGGGCATCCCCAAAGAGCAGCTCTCTTTCCTGCAGGCACAATATCTGGGCGGGGTCCCTCCACCAACAAACAGTCCCTGACCTTAGGTCAATATGATACCGGGCCCAGGGCTTGTCGTGAAGGGCTCTTGGGCTCCTCGGCCTCTTTTGGCTTTTCAGTATGGTGCAGCTCGTCGAGGACCTCGAGCTCTGCCGCAGAGGTGGCGGCCTCTCGGTTGGCCGCGCTCAGGGCGACAAAGACTTCCTCGCGGTGCACCTGCACATGCTTGGGAGCAGTGATCCCCAAGCGAACCTGGTCTCCCCTCACTTCTAGCACGGTGACAACCACATCGTGGCCGATCACAATGCTTTGATGGGCATGCCGCGTCAACACGAGCACTGCTCGCTCCTTCCGTGGGCGATGCCGGGGAGCATAGTCGGCTCTGGAGCAGTTGTGGGCTTGCGCGCGCGCACGACAAGCGGCCCTGGACGGGTTGTGCACCGGTGGGCGGGTGTGGGCGCTGGGCCGGTCGTGGGCCGGAGAAACTTGTGGCTCTCAGGAGCGCGGGCGCAAGGGCACCTGAGGGCCGTAGTCCGTGCCAGAGAGCACTGCCTGGACAGCTTGGCCAGTGCGGGCGTTTATCACGACGGGGCCAAGCAGGTTAGCGGTCGTGTCCTCGGGACGCGCCCGCAAAGTCAAGATCACCAAAAGGACCAGCTCGTCAGGGCCAGCGGCATCGACAGCGCGGTACACGTCAGCGCCGAAGCTGGGCCGGTACCAGGGGAAGAACACGCCCGGCCCGACAGCCACAAAACGCAACCCGACCACCTCTTGGCAGTCGAGGATCCAAAAGGGGCTAGCCGGCTCTGGGCCCCAGCGCCGCAGGGAGAAGTGCCTCGCTGCCGGGAACCCGGGGATACCGCCGGCAAAGTAAAGGCCCGAAATGCCTACCGAGCCCGGGGCCGTGCCAGCGCGGGGCAACGAGGAGGTGCCAGCCAGGCTCATTGCAAGAAGTCCACCAGGGAGGGCTGGATGATCTTGGCCGTTGTCTCAAGTGCTGCTTGGTAGGAGGTCTCTGCCAGGTCCAGCTCGGTTGCCACCTGCGCCTCGTTGGCATCGGTTATGTTCGCCACCTGCGTCTGGAGCGATTGCACGGTGTTGGTGGCGTTGGTCGCGGCGTTGGCAAGGCCCGCGCCCAGTGCCCCAACGTCGCCCTGGGCTGTGGTGACTTTGGCGATCGCCGACTGTAGCTGGGTCAGGTCGGCCCCCGAGAGCTGCGACGTGTTGCCGCTGGCCAGATCCTGTGAGATGGTGTCCAGCAGGGCGAACACGCTGTTGCTGCCGCTCCCGAACACCTGGTCACCCGTCACGCTCACGTCTGTCGTCTCGCCCGGCGCGACCACCCGGGTGACGGGTTGGTCGTTCCCCGCATATTTATAAGCGATGTCGGGGCTGCTCGACACGCCGGCAGTGGCTTGGGGGTAGGGGGAAATGCCGTAGGTGCCCGAGAAAATGTACCGGTTGTTGTAGGTGGTGTTGGCCAGGCCTATGACCTGCTGCTTCGTGGCCAAGACCTGTTGGGACAGGGCTTGTAGGCTCGTTGAGTCCTGGGAGCTAGCGTTGGCGCCAGATAGCACGTCGGTCTGTACCTGGTCGAGCGCCTTGATCACAGAGCCGAGCGTGCTGTCGGCGGTGTTAAGCCAAGACTGGCCGTCCGATATGTTGGCCGAGTACTGCTGGAAGCGCCCGATCTGGGCGTTCAGCGACAGCACTTCGGCTGTGCCGACGGGGTTGTCAGACGGCTGGTTCAAGGACTTGCCTGAGGCCGCCTCCTGCTGGAGCTCGGTCAGGTTGGAAAGCGACGACTCCAAGTCGGCCACCATCAGCATCGAGGCACTTTGCTGGGTGACACGTGTGATGTCTGACATTGGCCCCTACCCGTTGACCATGGAGATGAGGGACTGCAACGTAGCGTCCACAGTGCTGATGAACTTGGCAGAAGCGTCGTAGGCGTTTTGGTACATGACCATGTTCGTCAGCTCCTCGTCGGTGTTCACCCCTGTCGCCGACTGCAACGCAGAGTTGACGTTGGTAGTCACAGCCTGCTGGGCCGTTAGCTCGTTGTTCACAGCCGACGTGGCCTGCCCTATACCGCTGACCAACTGGTTATAGGCAGCGTCCGCTTCAGGGCCGGTCGCGGTGCTGGTCCCAGTGCCCCACGCCGAGGCCGAACCACCGGCGGCCCAACCCCCGGAGGGCTCTAGCAGGGTCACCTGGGAGCTGTTCGGGAGCTCGCCGATCTCGGCGGCAAGAGAACCGTCTTCGTTAGTGGCGCTCGAGCCAGTTACGACCGGGGAAGAGGCGGCTGCGATCAAGCTTGGGTCTGAAGCGACAGCAGGGTTCACCTCGATGTCGCTTGCCCCCGTGCCCAGGAAGAAAGGGGCGCCCGGGCTGTTGTTAAGGTCGTAACCGGTAGTCGTAAGCTCGTTCACCGACCCCATGAGGCTCTGGGCCACCTGGTCCAAGCCTTGCTGGTACTGGGGGACGTACTGGTTGACCGTCGTCAGCATCCCGGCCAGCTCTCCGCTCGTTGGCTGGAAGGCGCTCTGGTCGTTGCTCCATACCAACGAGTACGGCGGCCCCGAGCTCGATAGGGACAATTGCTGGTAGTTGGTGCCCGAGACCAGCGCCTCGCTGCCTGAGTAGATGTTGACCGTGCCGTCGGAGTTATAAGTGACCCGCAGGCCGAGCTGGCTGGACAGTTGAGATACCAACTGGTCTCGCTGGTCCTCGAGCTCGTCCACGGCCGAGCTGCCGGCTGTGCCTTGGCCAGCCGTGCCCTGTGCAATTGACTGGTCAAGAGACGCTATCTGGCTGGCAGTCGTGTTCACTTGCTGCAGGGTGCCCTGGATGTCCTGTACCGTCTGGTTGCTAAGGGTGGCCAGGCTTGTGGAAGCCTGGTTGAGCGAAGAGGTGAGCGTGCTCGCGTCCTGCACCAGGAGCGAGCGCGTGGAGGCGTCAGACGGGTTGCTGGCCAGAGTCGACCAGTCCTGCCAGAACTGCGTCAGCTGGCTAGATATACCGTTGCTCGACGGCTCCAGGAACACCTCCTGGACCGCCTGAAGGCCGCTTTGTTGAGCGCTTAGCAAGCCCTGCTCACCCTGCTCGGTATAACTGCGCGCTTGCAGGTAGGTGTTGTCCAAGCGCGTTATGCCCAAGACCTGGACACCGTCGCCTGGCAGCTTGGAGACGCTCTCGTCAAAACCAGGGTGCTGCACCGAGCTGACAGCCCCGAGCTGGACTTGCTCGTCCACATAACCGGGGGTGTCAGCGTTCGCAACGTTCTGGCCGACGGTGTCAAGGCCCACCTGGTTGGCCTCGAGGCCAGAAAGGCCCACGCTCAGGTCAGAGAAATCGCTCAATCACCTCACCTCTGTCCTGGACCAGGCTGTTCGTGGCCCTCGTGATGGTCGTGATGGTCGTGGCGACCGTCCTAGTGGCCCTCGTGATGACTGTCCTGGACCACCAAAAGGCTGTTCGTGCATTTCCAATTGCCTCGTTAAATTGCCTCATTGACCAGCAGGTGGCCGGCAGGGGACTGTGAGGGTGCTCCGGCTGAGGTGTAGGCCTCAGCGGGCGGGGCCCCGTTGCCGGTCAGCCAGGACAGCGCCTCCCTGGCAGCGTCGCGCCCCTTGGCCAGCAGATGACGGTTGCGCTCCGACAGCTCTCGGACCTCCTGGGTCAGTTCCAAGAAAGCTTGCCTGTGCTTGGCGAAGATGCTTGCCCAAGGCTCAGGGCTTGCCTCGCCCAGGCTCCGCAGCCCTGGGTAGCTCGGCAGCGCCAGCTCCGTCGCAGCCGTCTCGACCTTGACCGCCCTCAGCAGCTCGGCTGAGCGCAGCTGGTCCAGCACTATCTCCACTTCGCGCGAGGCGTTGTTCACCCAACGGACCTTGCCGGCGGTCAGAAGCAGCTGCTCCTCTTCGAGCTTGAACACCAGTAGCTCAAGAAGCTGCCGTTCACGCCAAAGCACGGTCGAGACGTCGTTCAAGGCCTGTTCGGTTTGTGCGCCAAGGGCCACGCCACCTCATCGGTACGCGTGGCCTGCACCTGAGCCAGTCGGAAGACTGGCCCCAAGACAGCGCGCGAAGCGTGGTAGGCGCGCGCCGAACGTGCCAGGCCGGAGCGGCTCAGTGCAAAATGCCCAGCTCCAGGGCCTTGGCCAGCGCCTCGTAACGCCCTGCGGCCCCGAGCTTGGCGTATATGTGCTCCAGGTGGGTCTTGACAGTCGCCGGGGCTACGTAGAGCGTTTCAGCGATCTTGTTGTTCGAAGCACCTCTTGCTAGCTGAGCTAGTACCAGCCGTTCTCTGGAAGTGAGCAACGCTTCGACCCCTGGCTCATCTTGGGCCGTGCTCGCGAGCGCGCCAGTGCCGTCGTCAGGCGTACCCGTAAAGCCGACCAGCAGGGGTACCAGTGCCGGGTCGACCGACCTGTCGCCACGCGCAACTGCCTCGACCATGGCGACAAGTTCCTCGGTCGCCAGCGAGCGCAACGCCAGGCCGGCCACGCCAACATTGAGCATCTCCAACAGCTCAGCGCGCTTGGCTCGCGCCACTAGGGCCACGACAGCGCGACCGGGGAGCGAGGACACCGCTTCGGCAGCTTCCTTGACGCCAGCGTCACCAAGCACGAGCACCTGCGCTTGTTTTTGGCGTGCAAGCTCAACGCCCTCTGGCACTCCGGCCGCTTCTCCGAGGACTTGGCAACGCCCACGGTTGAGCACCGTCCTGACCCCAGCTCGGAAGAGAGGTACTTGGTCAACGACAACCGCGCTGGTGCTGCCCCGTCCCAAGCGGGCCACAGCGGGCCCCACTGAAGTTGTCCCGCTTGCCCGAGCAACTACCCGCGAGGTCCCGCCTACAGCATCTCCGCCGTTTGCGGCTTTTTCCGCTTCGGTCGCCCCTTTCAAAGACGTCCCAGACATTGCGCTCCTTTTTCCGGTGACGTGCGCACAGGGTGCTCCGCCTCTAATTGTAGCCTAGCCGGCACCCTCTGTGGCGACAATCTGTGGGCATTTCCCCATGTCGTGCACGCTCCGTAGCGGAAAGGCTGTCACTAACTAGTTATATAGAGCCAGGCCTACAATAGCTCGAAGGGGCCAGCGATCGAGAACAGGTTCATCCCTTCGACCGATCTAGTAACCCCCGGCACCGTGCCGAGGCAACAATGGTGCCCTACTCAAGCGCTGACAGTGGTGATACCACCACTTATCATGTTGCTGGGTCCTGGCGCCATGTGCTCGATCGCGCCGATAGTGGTGCAAAGGCCCAAGCCGCACGAGAGGACGAGCTGGTACGTTCCCACTTGCCCCTAGTGCATTACATCGTATCTGAGATGGCTAGCCGTATCCCCCGCTATGTATCTCGGGACGACCTGGAATCGGCTGGCCTGGCGGGGCTCGCACAGGCAGCACGTACGTACGACCCAGACAGAGGTATCTCTTTCCAACGCTACGCTTCGGCCCGTATCAGGGGAGCACTGCTGGACGAGCTGCGTTCGCGCGACTGGGCCAGCCGCTCAGTCCGGGCCAAGGCGCGCAACGTCGCCGCTGCCACCGAGCAGCTCACCGCCAAGCTTGGCCACCAGCCCTCGAAGTCGGAAGTGGCCGCGGCAACAGGCATGAGCCGCAACGACTTAGACGCGTTGGACGACGACGTGCACCGAGCGCTGGTCCTCAACTTCGAGGCTCTTAACCTCGACGGCAACGCCGAAGAAGTCCTGCTCGTCGGGCCGGGAACGAGCCCAGACGACATAGTGCTGGACAACGAAAGGCGCGCCTATTTGGTGGCCGCCGTTGCGAACTTGCCTGAGAGGCTAAGGCGGGTGGTGGTCGGGTACTTCTTCGAGGAACTGCCCATGCAAGTGCTAGCCGAGGAACTAGGGGTCACCGACTCGCGCATCTCCCAGATGCGCGCCGAGGCCCTGGTCCTACTGAAAGACGCCATGAACGCTCAGCTCGACCCCGACCTGTTGCCGAAACAAGAGCCTTCCTCGCGCCTGACCAAGCGCCGCTGCGCCTACTACGCCGCCGTTGCCGCCCACGACGACTACCGCCGACGTCTCGAGCCAGAAGCAGGCCGCCTGGCAACCCTGTCGAGCAGGCACGACTTGGCCGCACTGGCGTAGGAGTGCCAACCCGGGCCGAAGGGTGGTGAGCAACAAAGGAGGGTGGCGGGCGGCGAGAGCGACGGAAGGTCCGGGCGAAGACGCTGCCTTCACGGGTCATCTCAAAAATGGACATGGCTCCAGCCTCCTCGTGGCGACATTCGGACTGCGCCTACACCACCTCCCACGGCGGTGCCAGCCTGAACTCGGCCCCGAACATCTCGAACAGCTCGACTTCGTCTATTTGCCCCCCTATCGGTTGCTCTCAGTCGGAGCCGAAGCTATGGACGCCGGACGGCGCTCGGAAGAAAATTGCGCTCTGGCTTAACCCCAGCCGCATCGATAGCCAATCCACCTGGGTAACAGTGAGCATAAGAGCGGAAGAAATGTGTGGCTATGCGGCACGTACGAGCCTTGACCCACGCCCCTAATAGAGCCCGTGCTCAGACGGCTGTCGAGGTTCGAGTTCGCGCAGGAAAAACGCAAGCACCTGGAACCTGTCGACGAGCCCCAGCCGGCGTCTTGAAAAAGTGGGATCAGCCGCCCGTGCCGGCAGGCCCCAAACGGGCGACCGACTACGAGAGCTACCTTGTCGTACCGGCACGGCCTTCACAAATGGAGACTTGACTTTCTGACATCGCAATTATGCGGTCCCAAGTGCCGTGCCGTCGTAGTACTGGGGTTGTAACCACCACGGGCACCGATGCTCATGTCCAGCCAACGGACGCCGATCAAAAGTACATGACTGGCGAAGTGCTGACGGCGCCGACGGATGGCCGCGCTCGAGGGGCCCAGCGGCCACATCAGTCGCAACCGCACACCGGCACCGAGCCCGACGACATCGCATGGGTAGCACCCTTCCTGAACCCCTCAGGGTACGGCGAGGAGGCGCGGGGTTTCCTTATGGGCCTGACGAGCAAGGGCTACCGCGTAGCAGCGCGCTCATCTGGAGATGAACCTCGTGATTTTCTAGAAGGTTTGGCCGACGACCCGGCTCTGGCACAACAGCTGCAGGCGTCTTTGACATGCCAGATAGCTCCCAACCCCACAGTAGTACTACACCTACCGGGCTACGCATTAAGCCCAGTAGAAGGTGCCAAGTTCACAATAGGGCGGACCATGTTCGAAACGGACAGCCTTCCCGTCAACTGGGTCGACAACTGCAACAGGCTGGACCAGGTCTGGGTGCCGTCCTCGTTCAACGCTGAGACTTTTTACAAGGCCGGCGTGCGTGTGCCGGTCCACGTTGTGCCTGGAGGCGTCGACACACGACGCTTTCGACCGGGGGTAGTTCCCCTCGACGTACCCGAGGCTCGTGGCGTTACCTTCCTTAGCATCTTCGAGTGGAGCCACCGCAAGGCACCCGATGTCATCATGAGCGCGTGGGCCCGAGCGTTCAGCCCTGACAGCCCAGTGTCGCTTGTGCTGCGGTGCTTCCCGCGCGGGCAGTTCGACAACCAGGCTGGCACCACAGACGCTCTCGTGAACAACCAGCTCGCCCTTCTCGGGTTCAGCCGTACAGAAGTCGCACCAATTGTAATTATTGACCAGCAACTACCTCCCAGTGCAATACCCCGGTTGATGGCACGCGCCGATGTATTTGTCGGGGTATCGCGTGGAGAGGGTTGGGGACGTCCTCAAATGGAAGCGATGGCAAGCGGGCTAGCCGTAATAGGAACTCGCTGGAGCGGCAACCTCGATTTCATGGACGACTCGAACAGCCTATTAGTCGAAATCGACGGTCTCGCACCGGTTGACGAGAAGATGGAAGTACCCTTCTACAGAGGCCATCGCTGGGCCGAGCCGTCGGTCGACCACTTGGTTGAGCTGCTCCGTCGAACTGCCAGGGACGCTCAGCTGGTACAGCGGCTCGGCAGAAAAGCTCGTGCCGACATAGAGGCTCGGTGGCAGTGGGACAGCGCAGCCGATATCGCCGACAAGCGCCTAAGGGCTTTGCGGCCAAGACGGGCGACCCTAGCCACGTCCGTGCCGATGACCAACCGAAACTGCGCTGTTGGCAGCCTGCACAATGAGCCCGAACCGGCGTCCGTGGGGCCGGCCTCGGGCAACCGCAATGGCTCAGCACGTCTGGACAGCCTTGCACCCTTCGCAACTCCTCCGATAGGTACGCCATCTCCCGACCAAAGCACTTCAGTGCAAGAGCTAGCACAGCTCGTGTACCGAGCGCTGTCTGCCATGAACAACGCTCTTCTTGAACAGCAGTCAGCCATAGCTGCCTTGCAAGCAAGCTCCTCCCACCAGCCTGGCAGGTCTCCCCACGATCAGCCAAGCCTTGAAGAACAATGGTCGCGGCGCCCGTTTTGTGCCCTACCTGGCGGGCTAAGGCTCATGGCCCCCTCAGGACGCGTAGTTATGGGTTACCGGCACGATAAAGGCAAGACGTCCCACATGGACCAAATATACGTCACGTTCGAAGACGCCTTCCGAGGTACATCAGAGCGCGTCAGTTACCTTCTCACCGAGTACCTCCCTTACCTGCGTGACAGGCACAACGTGCTAGAGCTCGGGTGCGGCCGTGGCGAACTTTTAGCCATGTTGGCCCAGCACGGCATCCCTGCAAGGGGCGTGGACTCCGACGCTGGCATGCTCGAGCGCGCCCGGCGCCAAGGCCTTTCAGTCGTACAGGCCGACCTCCTCGATTACCTAGTAGAGCAAGCCGACGCCACTGTAGATGCCATCGTCTCAGTCCAAGTCATCGAGCACATTGACCCGACGGCGTTACCCCGGCTGCTCTCGCATGCTCGCAGGGTACTGCAACCCGGTGGCCTTCTCCTAATGGAGACAGTAAACCCGCACAACCTGACATCTGCCAAGCTGTTCTGGCTCGACCCAACTCATCGGCACCCCCTCTTCCCAGAAGCCATGGTCGTGCTGGCCGCCGCCGCCGGTTTTGATGAGACCGTTGTCCTGTTCCCTGGGTCTACCGGCGACCTCGACGCTGACCTGTCCAGGTGCGACAGGTACGCACTCCTTGGCAAGGTTGGCAACGCCTGCCAAGAGCCTGCACCGCCAACCGCCCATGACTCCCAAGGCTTGTCCGATGCGCCCCAGTCGCTCACATAACCGCGCGCCGCACGCCGCTCCTCACGCTTCCAGCAAGCGTCTGGCTCACAAGCAGGCCGCGGCCCCGCCTAGCTTCAGCGTCGACTGGGAGGGGGACATTTTTCAGCACCACAGCCTCTCGCTAGTAAACCAGGCGCTGTGCTCTCGCCTCATCCAGCGAGGCATCGACGTTGCGGTACAGGCATTAGATGCACCGCCCCTCAATGGCAGTGCTTTTAGTAGCCCCGTACCAGAACGCAACATCAACGTCACTGGTCGCTCCCCCACCATCACGGTCCGCCATAGCTGGCCGCCCCGTTTCGACCCTCGGCCTCCCAGCTTGTGGGCACATATACAGCCTTGGGAGTTCGGCGGCGTCCCCGACACGTGGGTAAGCTCCCTCCAGCACGCAGACGAAGTATGGGCACCGTCAACGTGGGTCCGAGACAACTACATTGCCAGCGGCCTGTCCGACGACAAGGTGCAGCTAGTACCCAACGGCGTCGACACCACGCTCTTCACGCCGTACGGCCCTCGGTACCCGCTCTCTACCCAGAAAGCGTTCCGGTTCTTGTTCATCGGTGGGCTCATAGCCCGCAAGGGCATCGACTTGCTTCTCCGGGCTTACATGGACGCCTTTTCACCCAACGACGACGTGTGCTTGGTCATAAAGGGCTTTGGCTCCAACAGTGTGTACGCCAACGGTTTGTACGACATGGTACGTTCGTTGTGCGCCAGCCAAGAAGGCCCGGCCATAGAGCTCATCGAAGCTGACCTGTCGCAAAATGATATGGCAAGCCTTTACCGCTCCTGCGACGTCCTTGTACGCCCTTACCGCGGCGAAGGTTTTGCTTTGCCGGTCGTCGAGGCCATGGCCAGCGGCGTACCCGTGGTGGTCACGGCAGACGGTGCGACGGCGGACTTCTGTGATGACTCCGATGCATGGCTTTTACCGAGCCGACGGCAAACTTTACGACAGGTTGGTGGCGTCGGCCCCAGCAGATTGGGTTATTGGATGGCCGAACCAGACTTAGGCTATCTAACTAACTTATTGAGAGAGCTGCCGAACCTTCAGGCCGAGTCTGCAATAAAAGCCAAGCGGGCCCGTGACCAGGTTGTGCACAACTACAGCTGGGACAAAGTCGTCGACGTTGTAGAGGCGCGGCTCAGGAACATGGCAGCGAACAGCACCTCGCCGGCTTTTAGAGACCGCCGTAATCGCTCCACAGGCCCAACCAGTGCTCAGCCTTACAAGGATTATAAAGTGAACAGCCATGCCGGACTGCCTACAGCACCAAAAGTGCTCCTCTCGGCTTGCTTGATCGTGAAGGATGAAGAAAAAACACTGCCCGACTGCTTAGAATCCCTCCATCGAGTGGTCGACGAGGTCGTCGTCTACGACACCGGCTCCAGCGATGGGACAGTCGCCCTGGCAAAGCGCGCGGGTGCGAGGGTGTTCCAGGGTTACTGGGACAACGACTTCAGCCGAGCGCGCAATGCCGCTTTGGAGCAGTGCAGCGGGGACTGGGTGCTTTGGGTGGACGCCGACGAGCACTTCGTGTGCGACGCTGTGCCAAGGCTCCGAGGGCTCCTCGCTCAATTGGGACGCGCGGAAGAGCCTGACGCGTTGCTGGTGGACATCTACAACTTTGGCGGGGACGGCTCCATGCTCGGCAACGTCCATCGCGCATTTCGCATCTTCCGCAAGTCTGCCTGCTGCTGGTACGGCATGCTGCACGAGCAGGTAGACCTGCGGCCCGCTCTCGCAAGCTCACGCTCCGTCAAGGCGGCCGTGCTGGAGGGTGCCCACATAGACCACTACGGCTACCTGGACAAGGTCATCCGCGAGCGTGACAAGCTCGCTCGCAACTTGCGCCTAGCGGAGGCTGCCTTGGAGAGCGAGCCACTAGAGGGCCAAGAGGGGATGCCGCAGCTCAACTTCGCTCGCTCCCTGGCCGCCCTCGGCCGCTGCGACGAAGCACAGCCTCATTTCGAAGCCGCTCTCGCCTTGGCCCACGAAGGCGTCCAAAGGCGCACCGTGCTGCTGCATTTAACCCAAAACCTGCTGACATTAGAGCGTTACGTAGACGTCCTCCGGTACACAGAGATGTTTAGGCAGGCCAGCAAGAAGACCGGCCTCGTCGACTACCTTGAAGGTGTCGCGCGTAGACGTCTGGGCCAGCTCGACGACGCCATCGGCCTCTTCGAAAGGGCAGGCGAGCTTGTAGACGACAATGGCTTCGCTTACCCCGAGGCGATGTTGCACGCTGAGCTAGCCGCCGCGCTCGTAGACGCGGGCAGGCCGGCAGACGCCGCCGAGCACCTTGTCAAACTAGTGGGCGAAGGCCACAACGTCTTGGCGATGACCGCCGCCCTGAAAATCTTTGCGTCAACAGGCAAGCCCCCAGAAGAGCTTGCTGCCGCTATGCCCGAAGACGACCTCGACAAGGTCGGCGCGGCTCTGCTCCTGGTGCCGCCTGTCGTGGCGGCACCAGTGGCCGAGGCTCTGTACGCACGGCTCGGGCCGCGTCCAGCCCTGCTCGCTGCCGCCATCCGCTTCGCGCCCGCCCTGCCCGTCCTGCAGGCGCTCGAGTGGTCCGCACGCCTGAGGGCCATCGGCATGTCCAGCCGATGCCCTTTGCTCTCTCAGGCACAGACAGCCGTGCTTGACACACGAGACCGAGTGCGCGCCGCTCTTACAGCTCATGCGGCCTTTGGGGACCCTGTAGCGGCCTCTCTCGCCCTGGATTTAGCACCGGGCGTGCCCCTAGCTCAGCTGGCGGCCGTTCTTGCCGAGGTCACGGTGCTAGACCCACCTATGACACCAGACTTTGCGCGAGCCGTTGCCGGCCCCGGCGCTCCCGCGGCAGGGCCAGTTGGGTCGCCGGACGGTCGCCGCGACGCTGTGGCCACAGCTCTCCGGGAGCTCGGCTACGGGGACCTAGCTGAGCAAATCAAGAACGGCTGGCAAGATGACGACCCGACCGCGCCCTTTGCAGCTCAGGTCGAGGCCGTGGCTGCCGATCGCTAGAGACGGCCCAGCACTGGGCAACCACAGGGTGCTTACGGAAGAGCCCCCTTTAGACCCCATGGAGGAAAAATGGGTCTTGACATTGTCACCAACATAATGGCCCAGCAGGCCTCGAACGACCTGTCCACCAACGAAGCCAATATGCAGTCAGCTTTGGAAAAGCTGTCCTCTGGCTACCAGATCAACAACGCGGCAGACGACGCATCTGGCCTAGTGATAAGCCAGCACTTGCAGGCTCAGATAGGCGCCTTCCAGCAAGCGCAGTCCAACACGCAGGCCGGCATCAACGTTATCCAGACAGCAAGCGGCGCTCTCAACACGGTGAGCACGATCCTGCAGCGCATCAACACCCTTGCAGTGGAAGCTCAA
This sequence comes from Acidimicrobiales bacterium, assembly GCA_049966695.1. Taxonomy (GTDB): domain Bacteria; phylum Actinomycetota; class Acidimicrobiia; order Acidimicrobiales; family Palsa-688; genus JAKAWM01. The sequence continues at coordinate 56,269 of JBMFUG010000001.1, forward strand.
AACGGCACAGCCACTGACAATACAGCGATCACCGCGGCCCAGGACGAGGTGAACCAGTCTCTCTCGTCAATAGTCGACATCGCCCAGACCACCGTCTACGGCGACAACCAGCTCCTCGTCCACGGCTCAGCGAGCAGCGTCAACTATACGTTCCAGGTTGGCTACGACTCCTCTAACGCGAGCCAAGTCGCCTTCTCAGTCTCGGCGTTGACCCTGGCAAACCTTGGCCTGGTCATGAACTCTGTCGACTTCACGGCGGCTGGCGGCATTTCCAGTGTCGTCAGCAACCTCGCTTCTGGTACTTACGATATCAGTATCTCCGCTGATGCCTCCGCCGGTGCCTCCGCAATGGCGATCAATATTGCGAATGGCAGTGATGTGCTGGGCACTGCGGTTGTAACCGATGGCGGCACGGCCGGCGAAGTCGCTACGATCAACCTCGGGACTTTCGGCGTGGTCAACCTCACTCTAAGCGGTCCGCTGACATCGGCAACCGCGCTCACGGCAACGCAGACATATGCGAACATCAACAGTACGACGAGCCTAGCCTTGGGCAGTGCCGACGTCATAGACGTCGTACAAAATGCCATCGCGACGGTATCGTCAATGCAAGGCGAGTTCGGTGCTTACCAAAACGAACTGCAGCACATCTCCGACAACGAGACTGTGATGGTACAAAACCTGCAGTCGTCCAACGCAAGCATCGAGGACACCAACATGGCATCGGAGATGGTCAACTTCACCCAGGACCAAGTCCTCGTCCAAGCAGGGGTCTCTATGCTGGCGCAGGCCAACCAGATACCCCAGTACGTGCTCAAGTTGCTCGGCTAAGGCTGGGCAGTCCTTGGCACGTGCCAACGGGCAGCGTAGCGGCCGGCAAGCACCACGACGGCCGCTACGCCCCAGGCAAGTGCCCCCGTGCTACCCCCGCCGAGCCAGGACCTTAAGCCTTACTGGGCGAGCATGCCGGTCCTTTGCGTGAGGCATTAGCAGCGATCAGCAGGAGGCAACGATGTCGGTCAGTTCAAGTGGTTCTTCAACATGAGCACCTTGCAAGGCCTTGGCTACCTCAACACAGCACAAACGCTGTCGGCACTCTTGGGCACTTCTGACACGAGCCTGGCCTCCCTAGAAGAAGGCTCGCCCATCACGATCTCGGGCGCAGCCTCAGGGGTCGACACAGCTGAGATAGTCGCGGAGCTGATGCAGGTCGCGGCAATGCCTCAACAGGAGCTGCAGGCCCAGCTCAACCAGGCCTCCACAGTGCTCGCCAGCTACCAAGAACTTTCCAACGACGTCGCCACGCTGCTTTCCGTGTCGGACACCCTGGAGTCCCCCTCGGGCTGGCAGGCCTGGATCCCCAACTCGACCAGCGCCGACGCTACCGCCACTGTGGGAGCGGGAGCGGTCGGCGGCTCCATAACCTTCGCAGTAGACGCTCTGGCTCAGGCAGACTCCATGATCTCGTCAGGTAGCGTCTCTTCACAAAGCTCTCAGGTGACAAGCGGCCCGCTGCTAGTTGCAGTCGGCGGTGGGGGGCTCGGTATCGGCACGCTGGCTTCGACCAACCTCTCGATCGGCAACCACACGATCGCCGTTACGCAAGCGTCGGCCGGTGCCTCGCTAGCAGCCAGTAGCGCCCCTGCGAGCTCCACAACCATAACGACGGGGAGCAACGACACCTTGGACTACAGCTTGGACGGCACCAGCGGCTCGCTGACCATAGCTGCCGGCACTTACAGCGCGTCGCAGCTCGCCGCTGCCGTCCAGTCCGCTTCGGGTGGCAGCCTCACAGCCTCGCTCAACTCAGCCGGCGACATCGTCCTCACCACCACGGCCCAAGGCAGCAGCACCTCGCTCCAGGTGACAGGAGGAGATGCGGCCTCGGCTCTCGGCTTCACGACCACCCCCAGCGCGACAGCCTACGGTACAAACGGGGTGGTGACTGTAGACGGGGTTTCCAACACCCTCACCAACTTTTCGCCGGGCAACGCCGTTACCTTGAACGGGCCCAGCGGTGCTACCGTCACCGCGACCTTCACGGGCCCGCTGAGCGTTGGCTCGCTCACCGCAGCGGAAGTGAACACGGGCAACGGCAGCTTGCAAGATGTCGTAGATGCCATCAACTCGTCAGGCATAGGGGTCTCAGCGTCGGCCGTCACCACCGGGACCGACCAGTACAGGCTGTCGCTACAGTCCACTGCGAGCGGGGCAGCAAATACGATCAACATCGACCCCAACGCCTTCAGCGGCCTCGGGACGATGACTACCGTCACCGCTGCAGCCAATGCACAGATAACCGTCGGCACCGGCTCTGGAGCCTTCATCGTCACCAACAGCTCCAACAACATCACCGGTCTTATGCCCGGGGTCACAATACAGCTGCTGGCAGCCAACCCTGGGCAGGAGACTACGATCTCGTTGGAGCCCGACGGCCAGACAATGGCTAGCACCGTGCAGAGCCTTGTAACGGCCGCTAACCAGCTCATAACTGACCTCAATACCGCGACTGCTTACACTCCTGCGAGCTCCTCGTCGTCAGGTTCTGCAACTGCAGGGCCCCTGCTCGGCGACCCGACTGCCGACGCGCTGCTCAACTCTGTCCTGTCTGCGGTGGGCAGCCAAGCCGGCGTCAACTCCACCGGCTCGGCGGGTCTCCTTGGCATCACGATGAACCAGAACGGCACGCTCTCGTTTGACCAGGCGACGTTTGCGGCTGCTTACGATGCCAACCCCACCCAAGTCGCCAATACCTTCATCTCGGGCGGCTCCAGCTCAAACCCGCTCATGTCTTTTTACGAGTCAAGCGACGCCACGGTGCCGGGCCAGTACCAGGTGGACGTCACCCAAGCCGCCTCACAGGCCACCGACACAGGAGCCGCGGTTTCAGGCGGCAGTGTCAGCACGGCAGAGACGCTGACCGTTACTTCTGCCGGCAGCACCGCGACCTACACCACCACGGCCGGAGAAAGCCTTGCCGACATCGCCGCCGGTCTAAACCAAGCCTTCGCCACGGCAAACGTGGCTGTCAACGCGAGCGTCGTCAACGGAGCACTGCAGCTCACCAGCATGGCCTACGGGTCGTCGGCATCCTTCACCGTGAGCTCGACAGCCTCGGGTAGCGGCACCACGGGGCTCGTAAGCACCTCCGGTACACCCGAGACCTTCACCGGTACCGATGTCCAGGGCACCATTGACGGCCAGGCGGCGACAGGCACAGGCCAGCTCCTCCTCGGGGCTATCAACACCCCCGCTCAGGGGCTGCTCGTCAATGTCAACGCCACACCCGCACAGCTTTCGGCTGCTGGAGGGACGATCACAAGCACCATCACCTACCAGCCCGGCATTGCCCAAGCACTGGCGAACGTCGCTTACGCCGCCGGCAACCCAGCGAACGGCACGCTTGTCAACGCGATCAATGGCGAGCAGTCCGAGATGAGCAACCTCTCCACGCAGATATCAAATTGGAACCCAATCCTGCAAGAAGAGCAAGCCCAGCTTGAGAACGAGTTCAACGCAATGGAGACCGCCATGGCAACGTTGAAGTCCACGCAGAGCTACTTGTCCCAGTACATGGCGCAGTCTGCCAACTCGTCTTCGTCGTCAAGCGGTGGCTAGTTACAGACTTGAGGAGAAGTAGTACATGAACACGCCAGATGGCCGGCAAGCTTACCTAACGAACTCAGTTGTGAGCGCCCCCCCCGAGCGCTTGCTTACGATGCTTTACGACGCCCTAGTCAACAACATCGCGGTAGCCGAAGACGCATTAGAAAAACACGACTTCTACACGTTGAACCAGCGGCTCGTACGCTCACAGGAGATCGTCTTGGAACTGCGAGCGAGCTTAAAGCCTGAACTTTGGTCTGGAGGGCCGGCGCTCGCCGCAATCTACACCTACGTTTATGGCCTACTGGTCAAAGGCAACGTCCACAAAGACCCGGGCGCTCTGTCGGAAGCCCGCAAGCTCCTCGAGCCTCTCCAGTCTGCCTGGCACCAAGCTGCCGATATAGCAGCAGCAGCGCGCGCCGCCAAGGGGCGCCTCGCCGCCGACCGAGCGTCCACTGACGGCCTCGGCAACGATCCCGAACCGCTAAGCGCCAGTGCCTAGAGCACCCAGCTCGCGCACGGCTGCTCGGGTCACGGCTGCTCAGGTCACGGGCGCTCGGGAAAACGAGGTCGCGCGCACGGTCGCCCTCTACGTCGCCAGCGAGCTCAGGGCCGGCGAGCGTATCTTCAGCGAGCACAAGGCCGGTCAGCCCACGAGCGGCCGGTCCGCCGGGGCGGTGAGCGCACCCGGCCCCCAGGAACGGCTCGAGCTATTGGAACGCACTGTGGCGGCCCAAGCGGCCGCACTTCGCAGGACGCCCTTGGCCATGCCTCTACCGCGTGAAGTGCTCACCCTCCTAACGGCACCACCCACCTCACTGGCTGGCGTACCGGCGAAAGACATGCCGCGCGTAGTAGCGCTCATGGACCAACTGCAGCTACTAGTTGAGGATCTCACCTTGCGCGAGCGCTCCCTGGCTGGGCGTATCGCGTGCGTGCGTGCTGCTCGCCGCGCAGGCCCGGCTCCTCACGTCGTCGATTGCTCAAGTTGAGCTGGCGGCCCGACAAAGACGATCGGGCAAAGTCCAAAGACGACGGGCCAGCTGAAGCAACGCTGGTGGCGAGCTCCTATTGGTCCTGCTCGGCTCTGCGGCCCTGCCCGGCTGCCCCGGGACCTCTTTAGGACGCTAGCTTGCGCTTGATATCACGGATCTCGGCGTTGACCTGGTCAAAACGGGCATCGATCGAGATGAAGCCTCTCTGCATATCCGCGCGCAGCTCCGACACCTGCCCCTGCAGACTGGTCAAAGCGGCCCCCATGACATTGAAACCCTCTTCGACTAATGCAGCCAAGCGCTGCATGTGGTCACGCAGCTCATCCAGGTCCTGGCGCTGCTGGGCCACTACGTCGACGAGGTTGCTGACCGTGCCAGCCAGGCTGCTGACCGTGCCAGTGAGGCTCCCCACGTTGGCGGCCAGGTCGCTGACCGTGCTGGTAAGGCTGGCCAGGTCCTGGCGCTGCTGGGCAAACGCGTCGATAAGGCCGTCAATTTTCGTTGCCATGCCGGCAACGACCTCGGGCAACTGGAGGAGCTCAGCGCTAAGCAGCTCTCGCCTCACTGTGTCCCGGAAGCCTGCGTCAGCTCTCAGGGCATCAAGAAAGTGCCTCTTGGCAGCTTCGTCCATCATCGTCATGGTACTTCTCCGGTTCAAAAGTAAACGTCGTAATAGGGAGGGCAGCCACAACGGGCCAGCGGAGCCGTAACGCCACGATGATGCCAAAGCCCACTGACCGAAACCCACTTGCCAAGGCAACTATAGCCCGTGCCGCACCCCGGCGGGCGGTACGAGCCGGTGCAGCACCCCAGCGGGCGACGCACCCGACAACGCTCGTCGCTGGCTCGCCACACGAAAACTCGGACACTCGAACGCTCTGCGTGGCCTGGCTTTCTCAAGTAAGCCGCAGCCCTGCCGATCACGCAGATGAGCAGGGAAGCAATTACCCGTACGCCACGGACTGGCAGGGCCCTAACTTCTTCGGAGGCAGTGGTGTACCTTCTGCTCGCAGCGCCGCACCGGGCGGCATTAGATCTAGCGGCACGGCCATGAACGGCCCCCTTTCCGACCTGGCCACGAACGCCCTGTACGAGGCGATGCAGGGGCTATGGGCACAACAGCAGGCAGTGGCCAACAACGTGGCCAACGTCGACACGCCTGGCTACCAGGCAAAAGATGTGAGCTTTGAGTCGAGCTTGTCCCAGGCGATAGCGGCGGGTGACCCGTCTCAGATGCAAATTTCTGTCACTAATTCGACCGCTCCAGACCAACAGGACGCCAACAACGTAAACCTGGCAGACCAGATGGCGGAGGGTGAAAAAGCAAGCATGCAGTTCCAGACCATGGTGGACGCGATGAACGCCAAGTTCCAGTTGCTTAGCACAGCCATAAGCGAGTCAGCGAGCGGCTAGCAGGACAGGACCGCCATAAGCGAGCCAGCGAGCGGCTGGCTGTACTAGACGGGCCAACCAGCAGCGAACAGCTAAGCAGACCGGACCGGCCAACAGGAAAGGACCAGAAATGGGCTTATTTGACGCCATCGATACCGCACTGACCGGTGCGGACGCCTCACAAACGTGGCTCAATGCTGTCTCCGAAAATATCGCGAACATGAACGACGTGACTTCCCCGGCACTGGGTGCCTACCAGACGCGCTACGTCGTCATGACCTCCGCCCCCGCGGAGCCGGGAGGCACCGGCCCCGGCACCGGTATAGACGAGAGCATCGGTGGTGGGGTCGAAGTCGCGGGCATCGCCTTGGGAAGCCCAGCCGGCGTGCTCGAGTACGACCCCAGCAACCCGCTGGCCGACAAACAGGGCATGGTGAGGTCAGCGAACGTCGACCTTGGCGCGCAAATGACTGACTTGGTCATGGCCCAGAACAGCTACGAAGCCAACATCGCCACTATCACGCGCGCCCAGCAGGCCTACCAAGCCGCTCTGGGGCTAAAGGTCTGAGGTTAAAGCAATGAGCATGGTCTCACCCCTCGGAGCACTATCAGCGACGAGCGGCACCTGGCCGGGCGCTGGCACGAGCAACGCCTCGCCAGTTACCGGGACCGAGGCAACCCAGCCCACTGCGCCAACTGCGCCGAGCGGTGCCGGTGCGCTCGGGGCCAGCACGGACAACGGCTTCGCTGGCATTTTGGGCAACGCCATCGACAACGTGCAAACAGCCCAGACCAGTGCCGACGACGTGGCTACCCAGGCTGCGACTGGCAGCCTCACCAACGTCTCTGACTACATGGTGGCCGCAGAAGAGGCCAACCTCGACACCCAGCTCACCGTGGCGGTGAGGAACAACGCCCTGCAGGCCTTCCAGCAGATCATGGGGATGCAGCTTTGACAGCTCCGATGGCTTCAAAGCCGCCCGGCGGGGCGCCCGACCGGGGCACCAATCTTTTGCTACGCCTGCGCCAGCGAGCGCAGGAGCTGATGGCGGGGTTTTCCAGCGGCCAAAAAACTGTCCTTGTTGTCGCGGTCCTCGCCGTCACCATAGGCGGTTACCTGTTCATGTCATGGGCAGGTAAGCCCACGTACGTGCCGTTGTTCTCAAACTTGAGCTCAACAGACGCCGCAGCTATAACTCAGAAGCTCGCTGCCAACAAGATCCCCTACCAGCTATCAGAAGACGGCCAGCAAATCCTCGTGCCGCAGGCCGATGTCTACCAGCAGCGCCTTGACATGGCGGCTGCCGGGCTACCTTCCACCGGAGACCAGGGTTACAGCCTCCTAGACAGTGCGGGGGTGACGACTTCTCAGTTCCAGCAACAAGTGGAGTACCAACAGGCGGTTTCGGACGAACTAGAAAAGACCATCGAGTCCATAAGCGGTGTCAGTTCTGCGATCGTCAACGTGGTCATCCCCCAGCAGACCCTTTTCGCCAACAGCACTGACCAGCCAAGCGCCTCGGTGCTTGTGACGCTCGCAGACGGCACGACGCTTACGCCCGAGCAGGTGCAAGCCATAGTGCACCTTGTAGCGTCGAGCATCGAAGGCCTTTCCCCCGACAACGTGACGGTGGCGGACAGCAACGGCGACATACTCAACGCGCCCGGGACTAACTCTTCCAGCGTTGCGGCTGGGACGCTCGAACAGCAAGAAACCGAGGCCTACGAGCAGAACCTCGACAATTCCCTGCAGGACTGGCTGTCAAGCGTCCTCGGGCCAGGTAACGCCGTGGTGCACACCAGCGCCGAGCTCGACTTCGACCAAAGCCAGACCACGAGCCAGATTTACAACCCTAACAAGCAGGGGCCTATACCGGTCCAACAAGCAACCTCAAGCGAAACCTACACGGGCCCTGCGGCAAGCCAGGCAGCCAGCGGCGTCTTGGGAGCCACCACGACAACTCTGCCGAGCACGAAAAAAAACACTGGGGGCACCGCCACGACCGGCACGACGGTGCCCACTTACACCCAGCAGGGCAGCTCCCAACAAGATGTCGTAAGCGAGGTTACCAAGACCGTCAACTCAGCACCGGGAACGCTAGTGCGCCTTTCGGTTGCCGTCATAGTCAACAGCTCAGTAAAGGGCGTCACCGCCAACCAGATCAAACAGCTCGTGTCCCAGGCGGCCGGCCTTCAACCCTCGCGAGGCGACACGATACAGGTCGGGTTCTTGCCGTTCAACCAGGCAACCGCCAAGGCTGAAGCGGCCCAGCTGAAAGCAGCAGCCGCTGCCCAAAGCCAAGCCCAGCTCCTCGGCGAAGCCAGAGATGTCCTGGTCGTGCTCGTCGTGCTTGGGCTTTTGTTCTTCGCTATGCGCAGGCTCACCAAGACTACTCGCGTCCCCCTTGCACTGCCGTCCGCTTACGCGCCCCTTGAGCTAGAAGCCGGTGACGACGAAGCCGAAGACGAGGAACGCACCCTAGCTTTGGCACCCGTGCCTCAGGTCGCGCCGCCCATCGAAGCAGAGGTCAGCCAGATCGGCCAAATGATAGAAAACGAGCCAGAACGCATCGCCGAGATGCTGCGCACCTGGCTAGAAGCAGGCGACAAATGACCGAGGCGAGGCAGTAAATGGCCGCCACGCTTACTCAGATACCCGGTAACCGCAAGGCCGCCTTGCTCTTGGTCGCACTTGGCCAAGAGAGGGCCGCACGGATCTTGCGCTTCCTTTCCGAAGAGGAAGTAGAAAAGGTCATGACCGAGGTCGCCAACCTCGGCCCAGTGGAAGAGCCGCTCGTCAACCAGGTCATGAAAGAGTTCGTGGCCGAGGCTCGCCAGCACGTGCACCGAGCGCAAGGCGGGATCGAAGTAGCAAAGGAACTGCTGGCTCAGGCCCTTGGGAGCAGTGCCAAAGCCGAGGCCATGCTGGCCCGCATAGGCGGTACGCCGGCTGGGTCCCACTTCCGGGCCCTTACCGCGCTCGACTCTGCCGTTGCCGCATCTCTCTTGGGGCGCGAGCACCCCCAGACGATCGCCCTGGTCATATCGAAACTGCCACCTGACCGAGGACTGGCAATGCTGCGGGAACTACCAGATGACGTGAAAGGAGATGTCGCTTACCGCATAGCCACCCTCAGCCCCCCGAGCCCAGAAGCCGTCAAGGCCGTAGAGGCCGGGCTGGAGCGCAGGATCATATCGGCCGCTGCTGGCCAGCGCTTAAAAGCCGACAGCGACCCGCTAAAAACGCTGGTCGAGATCCTCATCAGGGCCGACGGTGAAACTGAGCGCGAAATCCTCGAGAGCATGGACGAAGTCGACCCGCAGCTCGCCCAGGACATCCGCCAACGTCTCTTCACGATCGAGGATCTCGTAAAGCTTGAGGACAAGGCCCTGCAGCTGTTGTTGCGCCAGGTCGACACCAAAGAACTTGCCTTGGCGCTCAAGGGCACAAGCGAAGCTGTGCGACAGAAGGTGTACGCCAACCTCTCTGAACGCGCCCAGGAGAACCTGAAGGAGGAGATGGACCTCCTTGGGCCCCAACGCTTGAGGGACGTAGAAAAAGCCCGCAAAGAAGTCGTCCGCACGGTGCGCCAATTGGAACAAGAAGGCTCGATAGTCTTGTCGAGGGCGGTCGAAGATTATGTCGAGTGAGCTGTTCGTCCCCGCATCGGCCGAGCCTACCGCCGTACTGCCAACCAGCCTCCAAGACGCCCTGCCCGAGCTGACGACGCTCCAAGAACGCTATGACCGGGGCTACGAAAAGGGCTACATGGCCGGCTATGCGGAAGGGGCTAGGCGAGCCGAGGCAGAGCGGGCCGCCGACTTGGCCAACCACAAAGCGGCCTACGCAGCCATCCAAGCGAGGGCCACGACTTTTCTTGACCGCGCAGTCGCCGCAATTGCCAAGGAGCTCACCAGGCTCGAAAACGAGTCCGTCGTCGTCACCGATGAGCTTGTGGAAATGGCGTTCCAACTGGCGGAAGCCGTCCTGGGGGCAGAGCTCAAGTTGCGGCCCCAGCGCGCGCTTGAGGCGGCTGCTGACGCGCTGCGCCGCCTGCCTCTCGGGCCAGCTTTGGTCCGCGTCCACCCTGATGACGAAGCCCTGCTGCGAGCCAGCCCAAGCGCCCTGCCCAGCATTAGGGCCGGCGGGGAGGTGACCGTGCTGGCCGACCCTGAGGTCGAAAGGGGCAGCTGCATCGTCACGAGCGGGGCCACCACGCTGGACGCCAGGGTCAGCCAGGCAATGGCCCGCGCCCGGCAAGTGTTTTACAGGCTCGGCGACGGGGAGGCTGAGCCAGGCGAAGGACCAGTTCTTGGACAGGTCGGAGACGAGGGCCCAGCCAATGGGCGGCCGAGCAAGGAGGGGCCAGCCGCTCGGTGGGCAGGCCGTGAGGAGAAAGCGAGCGGCCAATGAGCAGCGCTTCTGTGAAAGAGCGTTTCCAAGCAGCCCTGTCTGCTGCGCGCCCGCGCCCAGTCGGGCGGGTCCGTTCTGTCGTCGGTATGAGCATCACCGTCGAGGGCGTCGACGCAGCGATCGGAGACGCGGTGTCCCTTGCCACTCCGGCAGGCGACCTAGTGGCAGAGGTCGTTGCCATTGCTGACGAGGGCCTCGTGTGCCTGCCGCTGGGGGACCTGCAAGGCACCCGCTCGGGAGCGCCTGTAGAAGTCGCCTCCGAACGCCTTACAGTACCCGTCGGCCCACAACTGCGCGGCCGCGTGCTGAACGGCTTGGGACGGCCCATTGACGGTGGGCCAAGCCTGCGCGGCGTGCAAAGAGCACGCACCAGCGGTACCCCGCCGCACCCTCTGCGCCGGGCCATGGTGGAAGTCCAACTACCACTTGGCGTCCGCGCTATCGACGCTTTGCTGCCTTGTGGGCGCGGCCAGCGCTTGGGGATATTCGCGGGGTCGGGCGTCGGCAAGTCAAGCCTCTTGTCGATGATCGCCAGAGGGACCGAGGCAGACATCTCGGTGATAGCCCTAGTCGGCGAGCGAGGCCGCGAGGTTCGAGAAATGATCGAGCACGACCTCGGGCCGACGGGCCTGGCCCGTTCTGTGGTCGTGGTCGCCACTTCTGACGAGCCAGCCCTCGTGCGCCTGCAAGCTGCGCAAACGGCCACTCGTATCGCAGAGTGGTTCAGGGACGCCGGCCAGCACGTGGTCTTAATGATGGACAGCCTCACCCGTTATTGCATGGCCCAGCGCGAGGTGGGCCTGTCGGCCGGAGAGCCCCCTGCCACGCGCGGCTACCCGCCCTCGGTGTTCTCGTTGATGCCACGTTTGTTGGAACGAGCGGGAGCCGGCGAGCGCGGCAGCATAACGGGGCTGTACACGGTCCTGGTGGAAGGTGACGACATGAACGAACCGATCGCCGACGCAGCCAGGGCGGTCCTCGACGGCCATATCGTGCTGTCGCGCAGGCTGGCCACTTCCGGCCATTTCCCGAGCATCGACGTGCTCGAGTCGGTCTCCCGGGTCGCCCCCCGGGTCACGACGGCTGAGCACTACGCTCAGGCGACCGAGCTGCGCCGGCTTATGGCCGCCTACCGCGACGCTAAAGACCTCGTGGAAATTGGTGCTTACGTAAAAGGCACCAACGCTGACGTCGACCGGGCGGTCCAGCTCAACCCGGCCATTAACCATTTCCTCCGCCAAAGCCCAGAAACTGTGGCGCCGCTTTCCCAGAGCTTGGCTGGCCTAGCAACCTTGGTGACCTCATGAAGCGCTACAGGTTCCAGCTGGAGGCGGTGCTCCGGGCCAGGCGTGTGCAAGAAGGCGTCGCTCGGGCAGCTTTGGTAGCGGCAAATTCGGCTGCCCGGGCAGCTGAGCTCGCCACCAAGGAAGCGCTGGCCCACTACCAGCAGGTGGCACAAAAACCTGGGGAAGACTTTATGTCCGACCGAGAGCGGGCCACGCTGGCAGCCAAGTCCTTTTTCCAAGCAAACGAGTCGTACCGACGGGCCAAGGCGGCCGCCGAGGCAGCCGTGGCGCAGTACCTGGAAGCCCGCCGCCACGTGGCGATGCTGGACCGCCTAGACGAACGCCAGCGCGCAGAGCACGCTTTGGCTGTCCAGCACGAGGAGGCCGTGCTGGCGGACGAGCTGGCTACCAACCGCAACCGGAGGAAAAGGGCGGCGGGGCGCTCATGACCTACACCGACGGCCTCTCGAACGTCTTAACCCAAATAGGCCAGATCCAAGGCACTTTTGCCGCTCTGCCCCCGCTGGGCCAGCCTGCTGATTTCGAAAGCGTCCTGGACTTCGTTTCTTCCCTTGCCTACGTCGGAGGGCCAGTTACAAGCGACCCGAACACCGAGCCAGTGGGCTGGCCGCTCGAAGAGGGCCAGCCGGTCAGCCCACAGCTTGGCACGGCTAGTGCCACGGCCTCGCCAGCCATTTATGAGGCAGCAGAGTCAGCCAGTGCGGGGCCAAACATTGCGGGAGCCAGTGCTGCGCCAGCTGGGGCCGAGCCCCTAACTGGGAGCGAACTTAGCTTCGGCCAACAAGTTGTGGCCGACGCAGAAAAGTACATCGGCACCCCCTATCTTTGGGGAGGTACTAACCCGTCCCAGGGTGTCGACTGTTCGGGGCTGGTCCAAGACGTCTTCGCCGACCTTGGGACCAGCTTGCCCAGGACTTCGCAGGAACAAGCACGTGCAGGCGTCCCCGTGGCGAGCCTGGCCGACGCACAACCAGGCGACCTCGTCTTTTTCCCCGGCACTGACGGGACTGCTGCGGCACCCGGCCACGTCGGGATCTACATAGGTAACGGCGAGATGATCGATGCACCCTACGCGGGGGCAAAAGTAAGGGTGGACCCCGTAGGCGACCCTACAGAGATCCGGCGCATCATCGGCCCAGTCGGCACTGTCGGCACGGTGAGCGCGGTCGGCACAACCGGTACGGCGGGCGCTGCGGGCACGACCGGCACGGACGTCACAGCCGGCATGCAAGACACGACCGGCACGGTGGCTGCCTCGCTTTACGCTTCTGACTTCGCCAGCGCATCAGCGAGCACGGGGGTCCCGCAATCGTTGCTGGCCGCCGTAGCCGAAACCGAGTCAGCGAACCAATCGAGCGCTGTGAGCAACGCCGGAGCACAAGGCCTCATGCAGCTCATGCCCTCGACTGCCAACAGCCTCGGCATCAACCCTTTCAACCCTGCCCAAGCGATACCCGCTGCGGCGAACTTGCTGTCGTCTTACTACAAACAGTTCGGTTCTTGGTCGCTGGCGTTGGCCGCCTACAACGCCGGCCCCGCAGCCGTGGAGTCGAGCGGCGGGATCCCCCCCTACCCCGAGACGCAGGCCTACGTGAGAGAAGTCCTCAGCCGTGCAGGAATGGAGCCAGCATGAGTATGACAACGATCGCCCCGGCTGAACCAGGCACAACCCAGCCGGCCACAGCACCGGCTGGGCCCTCTGCCGGCACCACTGGCGCGCAGACCTTCGCAGGCATGCTCGCCGTCATGGGGGTCGTGCCCCAGGCTCAACCGGCCCAACCTCCAGCACCAACCGGCACTGCGGCCCAACAGACAAGCTTGGCGCCGCCAGCCAGCGTCACGGCCACGGCCGCTCCTGCTGGCGCTGCTCTTGCGACCAGCCCGGCGTCCGCCCCTACTGAGGCACCCGGGGAAGCCGGCAGCAGCTCTACGGCTCAGGCATCTAGCCCCGTCACCCAGGCCGGCAGCTCTATGGCCCAACCGGGCAGCTCACAGACGGACGGGCCCGGTACCGCGACCATTACGGGCAGCCAGACCACCGACCACGCCCAGGGCAGCCTCAACGACCAAGCCGGGACAGGCAACAGCGCAACTGCCCAGGTCCCAGCGAAAGGCACAGCACAAGTCGGCACAGCACAAGTCGGCACAGCACAAGTCGGCACAGCGCAAGTCGGCACAGCACAACCGGCCCTGTCGGTCGCGCTGCTCACCGGCAGCGCCACGGAGGGCCAGCGCACTGTGGCAGCAGGGCCCGGAGCTGCAACTGAGGCCGCCGGTGCCAACGCCGTCTCTCAACATGCGACAACCCTGGTTGTCCCGGGGGGGACGGCCACTTCTGGGACAGCGGTAGTCACGGTCAAGGCACTGGCCCCCGGCAGTCCCGCCGAACCTGCTGGGCCTGCTGGGCCTGCTGGGCAGAGTGCTCTTCTTGCCGCACCTGGGAGCTCGGCCAACCTCGCCGCACCTGGGAGCTCGGCCAACCTCGCCGCACCTGGGAGCTCGGCCAACACGACGGCTACCCAGTCGAGCGCAAGTGCAGCCACCGCGGTCCGGGCCGAGGGCACGTTAGCCAACAGGCCAGGGACTGGCGCAACACCAGCTTCGGCGCGAGACAGCCGTCCTGGTGCCCAAGCGGGGACGAACCCGTCGGCGGTCACAGACCGAGGCCAAGATGGCCCCCTGGTCGCCGGCTCTCAAGCCGGAGCCCAGGACCAGCAACCGGTACTGGCCAGCCACGGCGATAACGGTGGCGGCCAGGGCGCTGCGGGCCAAGCCGATAGCAGCACAGGTGGAGCTCCGGGCCAAGCCGGTGCCAGCGCGGATGCGGCCCACGGCGATAACGGTGGCGGCCAGGGCGCTGCGGGCCAAGCCGATAGCAGCACAGGTGCAACGAACCTGTCTCAAAAGTCTCCTGCCTCTGCTGGCACTGCGTCCTCACAAAGCTTCCGCCCCGCCACCATTGCCACGGCTCCATCCCAGGACGCCCACAGCCCCTCAACCGGGCCAACCGGCAACACCTCCGGTTCCCAGTCGCCCGGGGCTGGGACGGGCGCCCAAAAGACCGCCATCTCCGCCAGCAACCAGCCCGGTGCAAGCCAGACATCCTCGAGCACGGCCACGGCACCAACTGCTGCGCTGCTCCAATCGTCTCGCGGCGCTCCCGTCGCCGCGGGCCAAGCAACGACTAGTGCCAATAGCGCCAACCAGCCCGCAAGCACGTTGCCTATCGCTAACCAATTGGCCGATGTCATCACGCCAGCAGCCAACCAGCCTGACGGCACCTACCAGGTGAGCATCCATCTTCACCCCGAAGAGCTGGGGACGGTACACGTCGAGCTGCACATTGAGTCGGGAGTGGTCAACGTCTCAGTGCACACCGAAGGCGACGCCACAAGGGATCTGCTGCGCCAGAACATGGGCCAGCTGCGCCAGCAACTGGCGGGAAGTGGTCTAGCAACCGGGCACTTCGACGTCGAGAGCGGCTCGGCACAGGCCCACCAAGACAGCGGGCGCCCGCTCACCAGCCCATTGCCACCCGGGCCGTCCGCTGACAACCAAGAAGAGCAAGTGCCGTTAGTACCAGACAGTGGGCCCTACCTGTTGCCCTTGGTCAACGGCGCCCTAGACGTAAGGCTGTGAACCGATGAGCGACATTTCCGCGACTAGCTCAACGAGCACCGGGCCCACGGCCACGCTGCCTCCCGGCTACAGCGCCCCCACCGACAGCACCAGCACGACCAGCCAGTCGAGCCTGAACGGCGTCAATGCCGACACCTTCTTGCAACTTCTCGTGGCCCAGCTCCAGTACCAGGACCCAACCAGCCCAGTCGACCCCACAGAGTTCCTGTCGCAAACGGCGTCGTTCGAAGAAGTGGAAGAGCTGACCAGCCTGCAGAGCTCGCTGTCGAGCCTCGTAAGCGCTCAACAGGCGGGGGCGGCCACGGCGATGCTTGGGTCCCAGGTCACCGGTACAGACGCAAATGGCAAGCAAGTGTCTGGCATCGTGACCGGTGTCCAGCTGACATCGAACGGCCCCACCCTCACCGTAGGCAACAGCACCATCGCCTACAGCTCAGTTACCAGCGTAACGACGGCGTCAAGCGCGTCCGGCACCACCAGCTCGTCGTCCAGCACAACCGGCTCGTCAACCACCACGGGCACCACTGGCTCGTCGTCTGCCACTAACAGCTCGTCCGCCACCGCTAGCCCGTCAACCTCGTCAACCTCGTCAACCTCGTCGAGCTCTTAGGAGCGAGACCAACCCAAACAACAAAGGAGGAAGCCAGTGCTCCGTTCACTGTCCAGCGCAGTCTCCGGGCTCGACGCCAACCAGGAGATGATCGATACCATCGGCAACGACATCGCCAATGTCAATACCACCGGCTATAAGAGCAGCAGCGTCGAGTTCGAGGACTTGCTCAGCCAGACCATAGCCGGTGCCACTGCACCAAGCTCCGGTCAGGGTGGCGTCAACCCAACTCAGGTCGGCCTAGGGGTGAAGGTGGCCGGGATCGAGACCAACTTCACCCAGGGCAACTCCGAACAGACCGGCAACCCGCTTGACTTGGCCATCCAGGGCGACGGCTTTTTCATTTGCAACGCCAACGGCCAGACCTACTACACCAGAGCTGGTTCGCTGCAGCTCGACGCCAACGGCGACCTGACAACGCCCGATGGCTACCTGGTCCAGGGCTGGGCCGCTGATGCGAAAGGCAATATCAACACCAGCGCTCCGCTGACCAACCTTGCCATCCCCTCGGGGCAATCGATCGGGGCCAACGCCACTCAGAACATAAACCTCGCAGGCAACCTGGCGCCACAATCTGGTTGGACCGACCCCGACAGTTCAGCCTCGGGCCCGGGCACGTCCACTTCCGTCACGGTCTACGCGCCCAACGGCTCGACAGAGACCCTGAGCCTGGTCTTCACCGAAGGAAGCGCTGGCCCCACGAGCTGGAACGTGTACGGGGCGCTAATAACACCCGGCTCCACCACAGCGCCCACCTACAGCTCAATAGGGACATTGAGCTTCAACAGCGACGGCACATTGGCCAGCGGCAACACCTTACCGCTCAAGTTCTCCCCTACGAGCGGTACGACCATAAACATCAACTTCACCGACTCCTCCGGCAACCCGACCGTAACGGCTTACTCGGGCGATGACACCTTGTCGGTGGCGAGCCAAGACGGCAACGCCTCAGGCACCCTGCAGAGCTACAGCATTGGCAGCAACGGCGTCATCCAAGGCGTGTTCAGCAACGGCCAAACAAAAGACCTGGGCCAGATCGCCTTGGCCACCTTCGCCAACCCTGACGGCTTGCTGCGCGCAGGGGACACAGACTTTACCGCCACTGCGAACTCCGGCTTGGCCCAGATCGGCACCCCCGGCAACGCCAACTGGGGCACCATCGAAGCGGGGACGCTGGAGTCGTCCAACGTGGACCTGGGCACCGAGCTCACCGAGCTCATCGAAGGCGAGCGTGGGTTCCAAGCGAACTCAAGCGTCATCACTACCTCGGACCAGCTACTGCAAACCCTGATCAGCATGAACCCATGACCCCCTAAAGTGCGACCCTCCTAAAGCAAGCCGGTACCAGCGGGCCGCAAGCGGCACGCGGCTCGTGGACGGCTTGGTGAGGTAGCGCCTTCTTCACTTTCTCGCTTCGCGTCTCTATGACGCCTGGGACCGCCATTGGGCACTGAGCTTGCCCCCCACGCTCATACGCCTGTGCTGCCCTGCCGATCGTGAAGGAGCCGGCCAACGGACTGGCCGGGCGCTTTTAGCGCTGGCAACCCGACGGAGCGGGGCAATGATCCTACTCACACGGCTCAACGGCCCGCAGTTCGCGGTCAACGCGGACTTGATCGAGCGTGCCGAAGCGACTCCCGACACCGTCCTCACCCTTGTCGACGGCACAAAGTACCTTGTCGAAGAGAGCGTGCAGGAGGTGATCGAGCGGGTACGCACGTTCCGCGCCTCGGTACTGGTCGCTGCCAAGGAGCTTGAGCGGACGGCAGACCAGCCCCTGGCCACTCTAAGGGCCCTTCCCAAGCCTGCCAACGAAGCTCAGGAGACCTAGCCGTGGACCCTGCGAGCTTTACCGGCATCGGCCTCGCACTTTTCTCCCTTTTCGTGGCGATGATCATGGACGGGGGCAACCCTGCCGCGCTCATCGCCCCTTCCTCGATACTGCTGACCTTTGGCGGCACGATCGGCGCGGCCACTGCGGGAATGCTCATGAGCGACGCCAAGGCGCTACCTACGATATTGAAGAGCGCCCTTACGACCAAGGTGAGCGCCCCTGACGACGCAGTCACCACGGTGGTCTCTTTCGCCGAAAAAGCCAGGCGCCAAGGGCTGCTGGCCCTAGAAGAAGAAGCACGCAACATTGACGACGCCTTTCTCAGGAAAGGCATAGAAATGGCTGTGGACGGCACTGACCCGGAGGAGATACGCGAAATACTGGGCAATGACCTCGACGCCATGAAAGCCCGGCACCGTGCCGGGGCCAAGTTCTTCGGGGACATGGGCGGGTTCGCCCCGACAATGGGGATCATAGGCACCGTGATGGGGCTCCTCCACGTGCTGCAAAACCTTTCCACTCCCAGCACGTTGGGCCCCATGATCGCAGCAGCCTTCACCGCCACGTTATGGGGCGTCATGCAGGCGAACATCTTTTGGATCCCGATATCCAACAAGCTGAAGCGTGCCAGCGAGGTAGAGGTGAGGCGCATGGAGCTATTGCTTGAAGGGATACTGGCGATCCAAGCGGGCGCCAACCCTCGGGTCGTCGAGCAACGCCTGCTTTCCTACCTTTCGCCAAAGGAACAGGCCGCGGCCAGGGAGGCCCGGGAAGCAGCCAAGACGAAGGCGGCTTGAGATGGCACGCCGCCGTCCCCACGTGGACGCCGAGGAGGAAGGCCCCAGCAGGGAGCGATGGCTTCTCACCTACTCCGACATGATCACGCTGCTCATGGTGCTTTTCATCGTGCTCTTCGCCCTGGGCCAGACCGACATCCGCAAGTTCGATGCTTTCAGGGACAGCTTCAGGCCCATACAGGAGCCCACTCCCAATACCCCCCCCGGTGGCCCAGGAGTGCTGTCGGCCCCAGCTGCGATCGCGCTAGAAGAGCAAAACGCCTTCGCTATGCTAACGCGTGCCATCGCCAGTGCGTCGGCGACGGCCAAGCAGCTTGACCAGCAACATTCCGGGAAAACGGCCTCTGGCCAAGACCAACCGGGCGAGCCCAACCAAGCCCTCCAGGCTGCCGAGCGCGAGTACCAGACGCTCAACAACGCTGAGAGGGCCATGGAAAATGCACTGGTGCGGGCGGGGCTGGCCAATGAGGTGACGTTCAACATCGACCAGCGTGGCCTGGTGGTCACGATACTGACCGACAAGATCCTTTTCCCGACGGACTCGGCGCAGCTGCAGCCAGAGGGAGTCAAAATCCTGAACGTGCTGGCACCCGTACTTGCCTCGCTGCCCAACCTGATCGACGTGGAGGGCGACACCGACAACCAGCCGATCAGGGGAGGGCCTTACCCAGACAACTGGGCACTGTCCGCGGCACGAGCTGTCGCCGTGGTCGAAGACCTGATACACGAGCACGGGATCAACCCGGACCGCCTTCAGGCGACAGGCAACTCCGACACCCGCCCCGTGGTGCCCAACAACACGCCCCAGCACCGTGCCGAAAACCGCCGAGTTGAAATAGTCGTCTACTCCACGACGTTGGCGGCACCTTGAGCAGGGTTCATATGACCGAGACAGCCGCGACAGCCCTGAGACTTATGACCGAGACCGACCGACAAAAAACACAGACCGGCAGGCCGGCCACCGAGGCAGCCCTAAGGCAAGAAGATGGCCACAAAAACAGCTAAAGACAATGCCCCGGCCGATGGCGCTAAGGGCAAGCACAAGAGCAAAAAGAAGCTCTTCGTCATCCTCTTGGTCGTCGTGGTCGGCGTGGCGGGTTTCGGCTACAAGACCATGGCCAAAAAGCCGGCGGGCAGCCCCGCCCCCGTTACAGGCCCAGTGGTCGTCGAGAGCTCCCTCACGGTCAACTTGAGAGACGGCCACTACCTGCAGTTCACGGCTGGGCTCCAATTGGCCGTGGGCAAGCCCAGCACCGCCCTCAACAACTACACGCCGGAGATCATGGACATCTTGATCTCGCAGGCGTCTGGCTTCACCGAAGCAGGCCTGCTGGCCCCTGGCGGCCGCAAGGCACTAAAAAGAGACATCCTCAGCGCGTTGAACAAGTTCTGGCCCGGTGCCGTCGTCGCCGTGTACTTCGAGCAGTTCGTCATGCAATAACTCGCCAGTCTGCAATAACCCGCCGCCTATGCCATAGCCCCCCGTGCACCAACAGCAGGCCACGTAGCCAAAAGACCTCCCAGCCACCCCAGCGCGGCATTGCTCAGGTCGAGGTCATGCCTGCCGATCACAGCGCAGATGACCGCGCCCGCCAACCAGAGCACCGTGGTGCCGTTGGGGCGCGCAGGCAGGCCGAAACCGCTTAGGAGGTTCCGGATCAGGCCTGCCAGCACCCTGAAAGACGAGCACGAACAGGTCTTGGTCCTCGTTGGCCAGAGCTTCTGCCGTCTGTTCGGTGCGGACATGTCGACCTTCGTGCGCGGCGACGTCGACATCGACATGTTGCCCGTCCAGCAGTGGTCATGGGACGACCTGCTCAACTCGTTGCCCGAGCCTTACTGCGCGGGCCGCCTGGCGATGCCGCCGATGGTGGGCACGGGGCTCGTCACCTTGGACATGTCGCTCGCTACTGCGGTCGTCGAAAAGCTCCTGGGCGGGGCGGGCCGGCCCCAGGAACGTGACGAGCCGCTGACCGACGTCGAAGTGACGCTCTTATCGGAACTTCACCAGCATGCCGCCGAGGACATGGCTGAGGCTCTCTCCTTGGTCGTCGCCACCAAGCCCGTCACGACCCGCCAAGAAAGCCGCCTCGAGCTGATCCGCGCCGTACCGGGGCACACGCTGCTCGTAGCCCTCGAGTTCGACATCGACATGAAAAGTGCCAGCGGGCGCCTGCGCATTGCCATCCCAGCGGAAGCGCTCATGGCCCATTTGGAGGCCTTCGCAGGCACCTCCACTAGCAGTGCCACCTTGAACGAGACCGGCAGGCTGTCGCTTTGCGCCGTCGAGGCAAGTGTGCGCTTCAACGACACTCCTATTACTTCGCGCCAGCTGCTCGAACTTGAGCCCGGAGATGTCCTGGCCCTCGCTCACCCGACGACCAGCCCCCTTACCCTTTACGTCGGCGGCGTCCCCTTTTTAAAGGTCCTAGCTGGCCGCCGAGGCGCACAAAAAGCGTTCGCAGTAATTGGGCCTTACAAACAAACAACCTGACAGATGAGCAAGGTAACAGATGAGCAACATCGCTAACACCGAGCCCTCAGAAGACGCCGTGACCGGGCCTCCACAAAGCGGGGTAGAGGCCGAGGCTGCTCCGGCAGAAAAGGCCGAGGCCCAGGCCTCCGCCGCCGGCCCAGCTGGCGGAGCCGAGGACCATCCCGGTGCCGGCCTAGCTGGCGGCAGCGGAGCTGGTGACCCTCAACGCTCCGTTGTCGACCTCGGGGAAACTGCCCACGTCGCTCCTGCACCCGCACTAGGGGCCAGTCCTGCAACCGCCTCGACGGCTTCGGCTCGCCCCCCCGAAAGCCGATCAGCCAAGGACAACAGCGCCTTTGCCCTCCTGGGGCCCGCAGCAACTGAGGCCGCCTCCTTGCTGGTCAGCGAACTGGGCCTCGATGCCCAAGTCGGCGATGGCATTGACCTATGGGGCCCCGATGGTGCCATTTTGGCGTCCATCCTTTCCAACGGCACAAAGGCTTGGAGCGCTCCGCTTATGAGCTCTGCTGGCACCTGCGGCGAGCTTGCCCTGGCCTTGTTGCCTGGCTTGCCCGTGCTAGGCGAGGGACGCCTGGCATCGGCTCTAGCCGCCACGGTGCCGGCCCTGGCCAACGCCTGCCCGGCCAAGCACCTGGGCAAACTTGCGCACCAAAACGCCCAGGCCCTGCGGGAAGCACGTCCCGGCCAACAGGCTTTAGCCCTGCCGCTTCTTTCAAAAGGAGAGCGCGCCGGGCTGTTCATCGTCATGGTCCCGTCGGCCCAGCCTGCAGCCGAGCTCCCCCACCTCGACCCCGCACCCGGCCCACAGGCGACTGCACGTTCGATAGCCGCCCTAGCCGACGTCGAGATGTCCGTCAGCGTCGAGCTGGGCCGCACCAAGATCGCGATCCGGGACCTGCTCGGGATCCACAACGGCGCAGTGGTACAGCTTGACCGGACCGTTAGCCAACCAGTGGACGTCTTCGTCAACGGCACCCTGATCGCTCGCGGTGAAGTCGTAGTCGTCGACGAGTGCTTCGCGGTACGCGTCACCGAGCTATTGACCGGCGACTGAGGGACCATCGATGCCCGGCACCATAGACATGCTCCTGCGCCTCGCCATCTCAATGGCGGTGGTCATGGGCGTCATGGGCCTAGCCGCCCACATGCTCCGGCGACGGGCCAACAAGGGCTCGCTGCCTGGTAACGGCATGTTCGCCCTGCTCCCCCGGGCACCTCGCACGAAGAAACTGAACGACCCCGAGCTGGACGTCGTTTACCGCCGCCCCCTTTCCAAGGGCACCTCGGTAGCGCTGGTGAAAGCCGACGGCAAAAGGTACCTCCTCGGGGTGAGCGAGCGTGCCGTGACGCTGCTCGCCCGCCTCCCCGACCAGCCGCCTCCACAACCGAAAGAAAACCTGCCGATTGTCCTTACGAAGCTCGGCAACGAGGACGACCGGACGTCGCCCTCGCTCGCTGCCCTGCACCCCGCCGCGCGTGGTGAAGGTCAGCCCAATGCATGGAAGCTCGCCCTTGACTCACTGCGGGAGCGTACCGTCCGGCGGTAGCCCTCGCGTTCGTGGCCCCGAGAACGGGCCCTGGAGCACCATGCTAAAGCTCGAAAAAAGATTTTTAGCATTCACCGTAAGCCTCCTGGCCCTAGGTGGTGCCTTTTTCGTTGCCCAAATGGCCACGGCAGGGCACGCAGCGGCCAGCCCCATCAGCAACCCTGCCGTCGCACCGGCGACCTCTCCGGCAACGGGGGCTCCACAGACCTCGGCGGGTGGCGTCACCCCTGTCACCAGCCAGGCTCCCACGGCCCCCCAGGCACCGTCTGCACCTTCGTCTGCCAGCAGCTCACAGGGCAACGCCGGGGGGTCGGTATCGGTCAACCTAGGTGGCAACCTCGGCAAGCCGAGCACGAGCGTCACCATAATCATCGCGCTCACCCTGCTAGCCGTTGCCCCAGCTTTGCTCATGCTTTTGACGAGCTTTACCCGGGTAATTATAGTCCTGTCGCTCACTCGCCAAGCGCTCGGCCTACAGAACGTGCCCCCCAACCAGGTACTGGCAGGCCTCGCGTTGTTCTTGACGCTTTTCATCATGGCGCCTGTCGTGAGCCAAGTCGACAAACAAGCCGTGCAACCCTACCTGGCCGGCAAGATAACCGCGTCACAAGCCTATACCGATGCAGAGGCGCCGCTTAAGACATGGATGCTGAAGCAGACCCAAGCCGACGACCTCGCCTTGTTCGAAAAAGGCAACCAAAAACCAGCTTCGCCAGCGTCCATGCCGATGTCGGCAGTGGTACCAGCCTTCGCGCTTTCGGAGATGCGCACCGCTTTTATAATTGGGTTCGTAATATTCGTGCCGTTCCTGGTCATAGACCTTGTCGTGAGCTCTACGCTCATGTCCCTTGGCATGATGATGCTCCCGCCGACACTTGTGTCGCTGCCCTTCAAATTGCTCTTGTTCGTGATGGTCAACGGTTGGGCACTAGTAGTCCAATCCCTTCTCAGCAGCTTTCGTACCTGACGCAGTTCGCGACACGGCCTGGTGGCCATTATGGCTACCAGGAGCCGCCCGGTCCCGGAGGTGAAATGAACGACTCCTCAGTCATAGAAATAGCGGTCCGGATGATGACCGTGACCGCTGAACTGGCCGCGCCCATGCTGGTCACGGCGCTCGCTATTGGCTTAGCCGTTGCCCTGTTGCAGTCCGTCACGTCGATCCAGGAAGTGACGCTCACCTTCGTCCCGAAGATGGCGGGCATAGCGCTGGCCATCGTCTTGGCCGGCCACTGGATGCTCAACACGCTCGTTGGTTTTACCGACCAGCTCTTCCAAATGGTCCCTCAACTTGTGGGTGCCTAAGGCGCGGCTGTGACCTTTGAGCTCGGAGCCGCAAGTTTCTTCGCCTTTCTCCTTGCACTGGCACGGGCGGCCGCCTGGCTTAGTTTTGCTCCCCCATTTTCAGCCAGCGCCCTGCCCGCCCTGGTCAAGTTCGGCTTTGCAGCAGCTCTCGCGCTCACGGTCAGCCCCCAGTTCGCCGCGACGGTCGGCAGCGGCTCGCTTAGCACCGCATCGTTCATCACGGACCTTGTCGCCCAGGTCGCCACGGGTGCAGGGCTCGGCTATGTCACCTCATTACTGCTGTCTGCGGTCGCCTCGGCAGGCGCCCTAGTTGACGTGTCGAGCGGTCTCAGCGCTGCCCAGTCCTTTGACCCCTTCTCGGGCAACGTAAGCGCAGTCACCTCCAACACCTACTCTCTCCTCATGACAACGCTGTTGTTCGCCACCCAGGGTTACTTGCTGATAGTCAAGGGCTTTCTCACTTCCTTCCAGGCCGTAGGCCTGGCGGCGGGCCCAGCCAGCCTGCTTGGGGCTGCCCTGGCCTCAGAAATGGGCTTTTTCTTCCTAGCAGCTATAGAAATGGCCGCCCCGGTGATCGCTGCGATGTTCCTCGCTTACGTGGCGCTTGGGCTCCTCACTCGTGCTGCGCCCCAGCTCAACGTGATGGCCCTCGGGTTCGGTACCAACATTGCGCTTGCCTTTGTGGTCGTGACGGCCTGCCTGGCGCTGTTGCCAGGAGCGGTCAGCACCCTCGTAGACCGAGCCGTGCGCGACAGCCTTGGCTTTTTGGGCATCACGCCCTGAGCGGGGCGGCCATGGCCAGCAGCGACAAGCACTCGAAAACCGAAAAGCCCACCCCCCGGCGCAAGAGGGAGGCCCGGCGTGAGGGCAAGGTTGCCCGCACCCCCGAGCTCGTCACCTGGCTAGTAGTCCTAGCGGGGACCTATCTAGTCCAGTACACGGCCAAGCAGACCTATGCCCTGTGCGAACGGCTCGCCTCCCAGGTGGCGGGGGCCATGAGCCACCCAGCTTTGCCGAACGACCTCGCCGTAGCCAAAAGCGCGGCCAGCGGGGCCCTTCTCGCTATAGCCCCCGCGCTGCTTGGGTCTATGGTTATCGCCCTAGCGGTCAACCTGGCCCAGACCCGGGGCCTTGTGACCTTCAAGCCTCTCAAGCCGTCCCTGAAAAACCTCAACCCAAAAAATGGCCTGTCACGCATGTTCGGCACCCGTGGCTTATGGGAGCTGGCCAAGCAGGCAGTGAGGGTGGGCCTGCTGAGCTTGGTGGCTTGGCAGTCGGTGGCAGGGCTGCTGCCCCTCATGACCGAGCACGGGCCGCTGTCGAGCGCTGGCATTGCCTCGTTGGTCGCCGCTCGCGCGCTCAACCTGGCCCGTGAGGTGGCCGGCATCAGCCTTGTGCTCGCCGCCGCTGACTACATTTTCCAGTGGCGCAAGAACGCCCAGAGCCTGCGCATGAGCAAAGAAGAGGTCAAGGAGGAAGGTAAGCAGACCGAGGGCAACCCAGTGACCAAGGGCGCGCTGCGCCGCCGCCAGCGGCAGTTCTCCCGGAGGCGCATGATCGCATCGGTTGCCAAGGCAGATGCGGTCGTCCTAAACCCGACCCACTACGCCGTGGCAGTGAAGTACGTGCGCGGGCAGGGCGCGCCCCGCGTGGTCGCCAAAGGCACGGACTTCCTCGCCCTGCGCATCCGAGAGGAGGCCGTCGCCCACCGTGTGCCCCTGGTAGAAGACCCACCGTTGGCGAGAGCTCTCTACGTCGCCTGCGAGATCGAGCAAGAAATACCTAGGGAGCTCTACGAGGCCGTTGCCCGCCTCCTCACGTTTATCTACTCGCTGAAAGCGCGTGGGGGGGCGGCTCGCTTGGACGGCGGGGCTCACCGGACGTCCCTGCTCGTCCCGGCGCGGGCACGCGCGGGCTAGTGCTCGGCGCTCAGTGCTCAGCTGAGACCCCCGCCTGCCGATAGTAGGGCAGCCAGCAGGGACGCAGCCGGCTGAGGCCCAAGGGATGGGGCCACCCAAGGTCGTGAGGCAAGCTCCGGAGGCTTCGAGTTGCGTCCCAACCAAATGACACTGGTGGGCGTCCCGGCTGCGGTCGTGTGCATCGCGGTCATGCTCGTGGTGCCCTTGCCCACCCAGCTGATCGACATCCTGATAACGCTCAACCTGGTGGGCTCGGTCATCATCCTGCTCACCAGCATGTACGTCAAGCGGGCTCTTGACTTCTCCGTCTTCCCCTCTCTTCTTTTGATCGCCACCATGTACCGCCTGGCGCTGAACGTGAGCGTCACTCGCCAGGTGCTCCTGCACGCTCGGGCTGGCAACGTGGTCGAGGCTTTTGGCCATTTCGTGATCGGTGGGTCACTGATCGTAGGGCTTGTAGTTTTCCTCATCGTCATAGTCATCCAGTTCATCGTCATCACCAACGGTGCCCAGCGGGTCGCAGAAGTAGCCGCCCGCTTCACCTTGGACGGGATGCCTGGCAAACAAATGGCCATCGACGCGGACCTGAACAGCGGGCTCATAAACAAAGACGAGGCGCGCAGGCGCAGACGTGAGGTAGCGGCCGAGGCCGACTTTTACGGCGCTATGGACGGGGCGTCCAAGTTCGTCCGAGGCGACGCCATAGCTGCGATCGTGATAATGGCGATCAACCTCGTCGGTGGTTTTGCCATAGGCGTGCTCCAAAACGGCGACAGCCTCAACCAAGCCATCAACACCTACAGCCTGCTGTCGGTCGGCGACGGCCTCGCCTCGCAGCTGCCCGCCTTGCTCATCTCTATATCCACCGGCATCATTGTCACCCGGGCCGGCACCGAGTCCGACCTTGGGACAGAGTTCGTCTTCCAAATGCTGCGCCAGCGCCGCGCCGTCCGCATCGCAGGCATAGCGATAGTCGTCCTCGGCCTCGTCCCCGGCTTGCCCAAGATCCCGTTCTTGTTGGTCGGCGGCACGGTCCTTTTGATCTCCGGACGTCTTCCTGACGACGCAGCTCTTGGACGCAGGATGGAAAAGGAAGCTGCCGCTTCGGCACCTCCCCCACCGTCACCCGACTCGCCCGAGGGCTTGGCGCGCGACATGAAGGTCGACCCTTTGGAGCTAGAAGTTTCTTTCAACCTGGTAGAGCTGGTGGACCCGTCCCGTGGGGGCGACCTTTTGGAGCGAGTGAAGGCTCTCCGGCGCAAGATCGCCTTGGAGATCGGCGTGGTGCTGCCGCTCGTGCGCACCCGGGACAACATAGACCTGCCTGCTTCTACCTACACCATAAAGGTGCAGGCAGCGGAGGTCGCCCGCGGTACGGCGCTGCCTGGCCACGTCCTAGCGATCGGCGACGTCCTCGGTTCGCTCCCCGGCACTCCAACCAAAGAGCCGGTGTTCGGCCTGGACGCGAAGTGGGTCCCGGCAACCGCCCGCGCCCAAGCTGAGCGCATGGGCGCCACCGTGGTCGACCCAGCCTCCGTGATCACCACCCATTTGTCTGAAGTCGTAAAGCAGAACGCCGGCAAAATGCTGACGCGGTCGGCCACCAAGGAACTAGTCGAGATCACCAAGCGCACTGACCCCGTTGTCGTCGAGGAACTGGGCTCTGCGCAGGTGACCTTGGCCGAAGTGCAGCGGGTGCTCCGAGACCTCCTGGACGAAGGGGTGTCGGTGCGCAACCTGTCCCGTATTTTCGAAGCCCTCACAGAACGGGCACGTACAACTCACGACCC
Source organism: Acidimicrobiales bacterium (assembly GCA_049966695.1). Classification (GTDB taxonomy): domain Bacteria; phylum Actinomycetota; class Acidimicrobiia; order Acidimicrobiales; family Palsa-688; genus JAKAWM01. The sequence continues at coordinate 83,921 of JBMFUG010000001.1, forward strand.
TGAAGCGTTCGTCGAGGCCAGCCGCCAAGCGCTCGGCCCTGCGCTTTCCACTTCTTTAGCGACTGGCGGCCGCTTACCGGTGCTCACGCTCGACCCCCTGCTCGAGCACCAGCTGAGCGAGGCACTGCGTACGGGCGACAACGGCAGCTTCTTGGCTTTGCCGCCAGACCAGGCAGAGGCGCTCACCTTGGCCGTGGCCCAGCGCTCTCGGGAGGCAGAGCAGCAGGGCGACTCCCCTGTGCTCGTCTGCGCCGCCCCCTTGCGGCCGGCTTTGCGCAAACTGGTGCGTACTGCTGCGCCTCGCGTCCCGGTCCTTTCTTACGCGGAACTGGCACCCCAGCTCCGCCTCGACACCCGTGGAGTGGTGAGCCTTGCCCACGCTACGCTTTGAGGGCGCCACCCTCGACGAGGCAGTTCAAGTCGCGCGCCAAAGCGCCGGGGCGGGCGCCAAGGTGGTCGGGGCTTCCCGGGTGCGACGAGGCGGGATAGCGGGTTTTTTCGCCCGAGAGCGTATAGAGGTCGAAGTCGAGGTCCCGGGCAAAAAGGACGTCCCCGACGAAAGGGCAGCCCTTGGCAAAAACGGCGCTCTAGGCAATAAGGACGTCCCCGGCAGACAAGAGGCCCACGACAGAAAGGAGCCCCCCGGCAAAAAGCCAGCCACGGAGCCGGTTGGAAACCCCAGAAGTGCTCCGCTGGCGGAGGACAGCTTTGACCCCCTCGAGCACATCATCTCGCAAATGGCAACCGAGGGGCCTTCGTCGGTCTTGGACCTGGCCGAGACCGTGAACGCCTTAGAGGACAACGGCACCGGTCGCAGCAGGCAACGGCCCGTCTTTTCCCTACGGCGCCCAACTTCTAGCGCCGACGGACGCCTACCTTCCGACGCCGACGGACGCTTGCCCCCCAGCGCCGACGAGCCAACGACAGCAAGCGAGCGTGACTTTGCCGCCGTTTTGGAACGCATAGCGCACGGGCCAGAGCCGACGGCGGACGAGGCCCAACTTGGCCCACCCGTGCACCATGACCCCGTGCTGCTGAAAGACTTGGGCGAGAGCCAGGGCTTAGGCCGGCACCTGGACACAAGCGGGCGCCCGGACTTGGGACATCGCCGCGGGCACATGGGCAAAGCGCTGCAACTTCTCGGGCTGCCCGAGGCCCTGTGCCAACAGGTCATGCCAGCCGTCAGCTGCGAGGGCTTGGAAGCGGAGCTGGCCCGGGTGCTGCGGGCGGCCTTGGCCCCCTCGCCAGCGCTGCCCACTTCCCCCACCAGCGTCATGGCCGTCGTCGGGCCGGCCAAGCATGCCATGGCAACGGCACGAGCTCTGGCAAGCGAGCTCGGCACCCCGCCTGAGCAGGTCGTTATCGCCACCCAGCGCAAGGTCTGGAGCCGGCGGGAAACCGTCATCTCCTCGCCAGAAGCTGCGGTTGAACAGCGCCGAAGCTGGCGCTGGCGGTCCTGGCCCTCGGTCGTAGTAGTCGAACAGCCCGTCCGGCCGTTCGGGACGGCTTGGTGTGCGTCCATGTTGCGAGCTCTCGAACCCACCCTTTGCTGGGGCGTTGTAGAAGCAGCTCACAAGCCCGAGGACGTTGCCACCTGGTCGGCTGCCCTCGGAGGGCTGGACGTGCTGGCGCTCGTTGACCTCGAAGGGACGACGACACCCGCCAGTGCCCTGGCCTGCTCGGTACCCGTTGGCAGGCTCGACGGCGTGCCGGCAAGCGCGCAAGCCTGGGCCAACCTGCTTTGCAGCCGGTTGGCGAGCCACTAAGGGCCGACAGTGCAAGCCAAGACGGTCAAGCCAGCCCTGTTCGTGTTCTTGTCCGTCGTGCTATCGGCCCCGACGCTGGCCAACATCCTCGCGGGGTCCGTGTCAGCAGTGAGCGCAGGGGCGCACCTGGTGGGCGCGATCTTGATTTCTTGGGCAGCTGTCGGCACCCTGAGCTACCTGGTCAGCACTTACCGCGCCTCCGTGGCGCACCAGCAGCACCAACAGGAGCGCCACGACGGGCCTGCGCCACGGTCATAGCTTCGCCTACGGCATTAGCGCTTCCAACAAGGCGCCGGGCCGGCTGGCAACAGTTTCGGCCGGGAAAACCGCCACATTGCCAGCTACGGTGACGATTTCTTCCAAAAAGGCCTCGTGGCCGCCAAAGGACGGGTCTTCTACCGTGCCCTCTACGAAAACGACGGCGAAGCGCGCGCGGCGGCCGTCAGCTTTGCGCCGCAGGACCCGGCCCATCCGCTGGACCATCTGCCGGCGTGTGCGGCTGGCCCCCACGATCACGGCTAAGTCGGCAGCAGGGACGTCGATGCCCTCGTCGAGCACGCGCGGCGCTGCCAGTACGTCCAATTGCCCTGCGGCAAACCGGCGCAAGACCTCCACCCGGTCCCGGCCTGCCATATGCGAGTGCACCGCCGCTGCACGCAAGCCACAACCCGCGAGGGCACGGCGCGCTCGCTCAGCAACTGCAATGCTCTGGGTGAACACGATCGCCCGGTCGGCCGCGCTGAAGGCAGGTACGAGAAGGCTGACAATGCCGTCTTTGGCCGTCGTCTCCGCTAGCAACCTGCGCCTTTTACGCATCGCCCGGACATAAGCCCGCGCCACTGCGCTCCCGGGGCTGTCACTGTCAGCCAACATGGCTACGGCTCTCATGAAAGCCTCGAAGGGCTGAGCCGGGATCCCATGGTCGCCGACCAGGCGCCCGAACAAGGCCTTCATCTCGTCGCTCAGGTCCTCGTAAAGCATTTGCTCGTCGGGGGCAAACCGCACGCCCACCAGGGCCACATCGAAGCTGGCAACGATCGCGTCGGCAACAGCACGGGCGTAACCGAGCCGGAAACAAGTACCGCCGAAGTACGGGTCAAGCCAGGCCAGGTTGCCGTCGTCATCTCGAGCGTACGTAGCGCTCAACCCGAGACGGCGAGAAAAGCGTGGGTCGAGCGCTAGGCGGTTGGCTGCGCTGCCGTAGCGGTGGCACTCGTCGGCAATCAGCAAGCCGCCCCGGCGCACCGGCCGGAGGTCCTTTGCCCGAGCGCTGTTGACAACCGCCACCAAGACGTCGTGCGTCGACAACGAGTTGCTTGCCCCGGCGCCCATGCGGCCCGCTCGCCCGAGGACGGACATGCGTGCCTCGAGCTGTGCGGCCCACTGGTGCTGGAGCTCGACGGTCGGGACCAGCACGACGACTTGGCCTCGTCGGTCGAGCTCGTCGAGGGCCGCCGCAATACCCACCATGGTCTTGCCCGTCCCCGTCACCGCTTCGATGACACCACGCCAGCCGCTGTCCTCCCAGGCACGCAGCGCGTCGAGCTGCCATGCGTACAGGCCCAGCGAGGCAGAAGGACGGGGCCGGGGGGACAGGCGGGCACGCTCAAACGGCCGGGGGGACAGGCCGGCAAGGTCCAGGGTACGCGGTACCGGGCTGCGCTCACGGTCGTCTTCGACCTGTGGCAAGCAAGAAAGCCGCGACAGCGGCCTCTCGGCTAACCGCCAGCGAGGCGGGGACCCGGTGTCGCAACGGAACCGGCCATGGCTGGCGAACAGCATGAAGGACACCTGCCCGGCACTTAGGCCGAGCCGCTCCGCCAGATCTGCAGCCGTCACCGGCCCGCTCTCAGCAAGAACCGCTGCGATGTCGTCAGCCAGCAAGTGCCGGTCCTACGAGATCAGCCAGCATGTCCCAGTCCCGCTGGACAAGCCGGCAATTTTCAGTCTTGCGCGTCGCCGCCCTCAAGATCACTGTCGGTACTGAGGTCGACGTCCAAGCCTGCCACGGTGATCTCCGGGCGGTAGCCGGGGTCGAGCAGGCGCAGGTCCCATTCGTTGATCCACGTGCGCACGTACTGGCGCATACGGTTGGAAGGAAGGCGTTCAAGGCCAGTCACGTCCGGCGGCTCCCAACCGTAAGCCTCGGCGTGGATCTGCTTGAGCTGTGCGTAGGTGCGGTCAAGTTCCTCACGCCCCGGAGGCTGTAGCTGGACCTGCTCCCTTTCGATGACCCGCATGCCCACCTCCGCTTGGGCTGCCAAAAGCTCGTCCTCGACAGTCCCTCGGGCCCGCAGCCGCTTACCGATGAGCTCGTTGTCGTTCTTGCCCACGAGGACCTGGGTCTCGAAATCGTCGACGGTCGTGAGCACCGCGCAAATGGGCGCAGCAGGGTCGTCGCGGTCTCCCCGCACCCAACGGGCCAGTTCAGCGTAAGACTTGGCGCGTTGCAAAGAAGTATAACGGCCGATCAGCTCAGCCTCGTCCAAGAGCACGACCCAGCCGGCGTGCCCGGCTGCCTGCGCTAGGCGTGCCACAAAGCGGAACCGCTGGCGGCACAGGTCGCGTTCTTTGACCGCCGCCAGCCGGTACGTGGCCGCCGCCCCAGCCTCCCTGAGCCTCCTGCGCAGGTCAGCGACCGGCAACGGGTCACCAGCCCAAAACCGCACGACCCTGTCGGTGAACTCCTCGTCGCCGCGCCCGTAGTCGTGGAGGAACAACGTCGCGGCAAAGCGGCTGTCCACTGGCGCGTCGTCCTGGTGGGCCCACCTGTAAAGATCAGCGTACCGGGAAGAATCTTCTTGCAGGCCGGCAGCGATCTCGTCTATGGCCGAACCTGGGCGGCCTGGCACCTCCGCATGCTCTATAGCGGCGCGGTAGACCTTGACCGGGTCGTAAAGCGGCGTCTCCTTGGAGACCACGACCTTGGAAACCACGAAGCCCTCCGACAGTGCTACGTGCGCCAAGTGCTCTAGCACATGGCTTTTACCCGTCCCGAAGCCGCCTCCGACCAACATGCCCCCAGGGGCCGGCCCATCAGGCAGAGCCCTGACAGCGGCTAACAGCTCGCTGAAGCGGTCCTCGACACCCCTTTGCATACTGCCGAGCACTGCGACGGCATCACGGTTGGGCACCCCGGCCCGCAACGCTTCGAGCGCCCGCCGGCGTTCCACTCGGACCAACGCGCTCATGCTGGCCCCAAACGAACGAGAGACGAGAAGGGGTTGTCGCGCTTCACGTCGCGCACCTCATCGAATATCCGCAACTTGAGGGCCTGGTAGGCGTCAAGCCCCCTGGCCGGGTCCGACAGGAACGCAGGTGACGCTACGACTACGAACATGCAGTTGGCCATCTCGTCGGTGTTGTCCACCAGCTGGCGCAGTACCTCATAGGCGTCCAACAGGGCAGCTTTGGTGTAGTAGTAACCTTGGCGCTCTTCGGGACCTGGGCGGCGGGCGAAGCCCAAGCGCCGGACGTCAACGACGACCACCAAGCCTGCCCGGCCGTTGGCCGCCAGCCAATGGGCAAGAGAAAGGAGCAAGTGACGGGCATTGTGACGCCCGACCCGGCGGAAGATCAAGGCCGACCTAAGTGCCGCTATCTGGCGGAGGTCGCCACGTAACCAGTCCAGCACTGCAGCGTGCTCGGCGTCCACTACCTGGCCGCTGCGCAGCTGAGCCTGGCAAAGCCGCAGCATGGCGGTGCGGAACTCTGCCACCATCGCGTAATCACGGTGGACCTGGTCTTGGAGCTGACGGTCAACGTCGCGCTTTAGTTCGCGGGGGTCAACGCCGTAGTGGGAAGCAAGCGCGTCCAAGGCGAGCAAGCCATTGGGCGCCGGGTACCCTGTCGCGGACAAAGCCGCCTGGGTGGCTGCCCCTGCCAAGGCGTCCCAGTCCACTTGCCGGGCCACGGCAAAAAAGACCTGCTCAAGTAAATGGGCCCGCGTTTCTACCGCGTCCACTCTTGCTACCGAGAACCCCGCGCCTTTGGCCGCAGCCGTGAAACTTTCCATAAAACGGGTAGCCAATGAGTCATCGGACGGCACGACGAACTTGACCGCCGACCCGCCCCCGTCGACATAACCGCGAAGGTAGTCGCGTTCCAAAAAACCGACGTACTCGTCGACAGCTATCATCGAGTTTTGCCCGTGAACGCCAAACCAGCGTAGACCTTGGTCTGCCCGCCGCGAGTAACCGTGGTGATGACGCCGGTGCCCCGTGTAAGCGCGCTCGCAGGCAGGGTCATGTGCCTGCCGTCCCTGGTGGTCACTATCCCGGCCTGGTCAAGAAGGTAGATGTCCCTGGCAAACTCCTGACGGGTATAGTCGCGAGCCGCGCCCGGGAGCAGGGTGAGAACCTTGTGGACGTCGACGAGCTTGGCCGCCGCCCCAGGGCGCAGCCGCTTGCTCCCCACTACGAGGTCGTAGGCGCTGGCCAGGGTCTCGATGAAGGCCTCCGCTTTGAACCGCGGTGGCCGCTGCTGGAGGGCGCCGAGATGAGCGACGACGGTGGAAGGCCGCACCCGGCGGTCTTTCACCTTGTCGATCACGACAGTCGTGTCAGATGCCGAGACCTGCACGATCACCGGGTAGCAAAGGATACGGTCATCAGACTCAAAAGCCTGCACACCGGCCTCAGCAGCCGCGGCCAAGAGCTCCTTGGCGTAATCGCCGGAAGCAAACCAAGCCCCCACATCGAAGTGCCAGCCGTCGCGTAACTGGCGAGCTACGGCTGTCGCCTGGTCGGCCAGGCCAACCGCAGCTTCCAGCGCCTGCTGGAGCTCCCGCACCTGCCCGTGCGCAGCGGCCGTTTTGGCTCTTTTCGCCGTCTTCAGCGCAGCACCAAGCGCTTTGATGGTGGCATCGGCGTCGCGCTCTACGGCCTGGAGCGCCCCCTCGAACGTCGTGGGTTGACTTGTCAAGATGAACCTCCGTTGACTGTCCCATGGAAAGTTTCATGGGAAATGACGGCCTCGGTGGGAGCAACCTCTGGCAGTCCTGCCTGGCCTGCGCCGCGCCGCAGGTCGACTTCCAGGTCGCCCCGCGGGCTGAAGCCGAGCAGCAAAGTGTCGCCCGGACGGGCGCCAGTGGCCAAGGCCACCGCCCGCAGGGGCCCCCTGACCGGCTGCGGGGCTTCATTGGCCAACGTCAGCGGTCCCCAGCGGCTGGAGAAGGTGCGACGGGCCAGTGGCGCCACGCCGAGGCCTTCCACCAGGGCTAAGGGCACGGGCGCCTCGGAGCCCCGGAGCACGTCGGCGTCGACTCGTGCCCAGAGCCAGAGGCGTCCCTGGCCGAGCTGGCCGTCGAGCCCCGCTCCCTCGGCCCCCGACGAGCCCGCCGCCTTAGCCTGCTGAGCACCTGCGGTTTTGCCCTGCTGGGGCTTGAGCGTGCCCTGCTGGGGCTTGGGCCTGGCCTGCCGGGCTCCGACGGCTTTGACCTGCTTGGGCCCGGCCTGCCGGGTCTTCACTTTGGCCGTCTGGGGCTCGTCTAACCCCCAAGCGGTTAGGCGCACTGCCCCAGAACCAGAACGGGCGAACCGGCGGCTCCCCAAGACCTTCGCGAGAGCTTCCAAGCTCACCGACCGCCCCGCACCAGAAAGTTCCGCGACGATCTCGTGAGGTGTCAGCGCCGTCCCGTACGCGTCAAGGACCCGCTCCACGACGTCACCAAGGGGGCCCTCCACCGAAACGACGACATCGTGCACCACGGCCGCACCGTTGCAGGCAAGCCACGGGCGGAGGTTCGCTGCCTTCAGGTCCAGGTCGGCCAGCTCTGCTTGGACATCGGCCCAATGCCGGACGCCACCGTCCTCCGCTAGGCAAGCTGCCGTGCGGTCCAACGCCTCCTTGGGCTCCTTTGCCAGCCACCCGGGCCGGCCTGGCACCGACAAGTAAGGCCCTGCCAGCCATGCCAGCATTCCCGGCGCAGGGGGTTCCGCCGCACCGAGGCGCGCCAGCTCGTCATCGAGCTGCGATACTGGCGCTACTGCGCCGAGGCGCTCGCGCAGAGCCGACACCGCCCAGCGCAACGGCGCGGGGGCGACAGCCAGCGCCTCCCGTACACGCGGCGCCGCTCGGTGCACATGCCGGTTGGCATTTCGCCGACAGATCCCCTCTCGCTCGGCCAGCTCCTCGAAGGTCTGGCCTTCGGAGCGGCTCACCCAGGCGAGGAGGAGCCGCTGGTCACGCTCGCTACCGGCCGCAGCGGCCAAACCCTTGGCCATCTCGGCCAACGCCAACGCCCACGGCGCGTACTGGCAGACGATGGCACCCGCCGCATCACGAACGCCAGCAGGAGCGTCACCGCTGCGCAGCTCCAAGAGCGCTTCGAGCAGCCTCGGCGTGCTAGCGCCCTGCTCGTGGCGCAACAGCAAGGCCACCCTTCCCCCGCAGGCGTCGTCCGCGGCCCCACGGGTGCCGTCCGCGGCGCTGCGAGCCTCAGGCGCTGGCCCACTGGCCTGAGACTCGCCTGGCTGCCAACCCTCTTCGCCCACACGACGACCTTAGCCAAGCAGCACCCTGCGGACGAGCATTTCGGGAAAGGCTGACAAAGCACAGCCAGCGCCTCCCGTGCACGCGCCTCCGCCCGGCGCTCAGGCCGGTTACGTGCTGAGCGTGACCAAGAGGCCTGGCCAGGTCTACAAACAGTTTGCCAAAGTACTACCCAGAAAGCTCGCTGGCCCAGCGCAAGAGCGGCTCGGGCAACGCTTCGCGGTGCAAGATCGCTAGCCTGCGGGTACAGCGGGTAAGCGCCACGTAAAGGCCACGCATACCCTGCGTCGGCTCCGCAGCTATCCTGGCCGGCTCGACCACTATCACTGAGTCAAACTCGAGGCCCTTGGCGTCGTGCAGCACGAGCAGGCTGACCCGAGCGTCAAGAGCCCGAGCACCCACTTCGCCGTACTCGGTACCACGCAAGTCCAAGGCCGCCTTCACGGTGCCCAATAAGCCCGAGGGGACCAGCACACCGACCGTCCCATCGCCAACCGCAGCTAGTTCCTCCTCTACGGTGCGGCCGATCAGCTCGTACCAGGCCTCGTCGGCACCTTCTGCGCCGTCGGCAAGAGGTAAGCCAAGCGAGAGCACCCGAGGAGGATGACCGCTCTTGCGGACAGCCTGGGGCACCACCGCTTTGGGCATGGCCACAGCGAGGACGCGGGACGCAACAGCCATGACCTCGGCCGGGGCTCGGTAACTGACAGACAAAGTAGCCAACTGCCAGCCGCGACGAGCCGGCAGGTGAGCCAGCACCTCGTCCCACGAGCTTGGCGCCCAAGGCCCAGTTGCTTGAGCGATATCGCCAACTACCGTCATGGAACCAGAACGTGAGCGCCTAGCCACCATCCGCAGCTCCATGGGCGTCAAGTCCTGCGCCTCGTCCACCACGACATGGCCGTAAGTGCGCAGTGACTGTCCCTCTCCCCGGTGAGGACGTAACGGCCCCAAGATCGAGCTGGCCTCGTCGAGCAGCGCTATGTCCGCCGCAGTCCAGGGCACCTCGTCCAGTGAAGCGCTCCTCGGCCTGTAGAGAAGATCCTGCTCTTCCGGGCTTAGAAGGCCACGCCCAGCCAGCTTTAGAAGGGGTTTCGCCCCGTAGAGGTCGTGCAAAAAAACTTCCGGCGTGAGGCGGGGCCACATGCGCTCTAACAGCTCTTTTACCTCTGGGCGTGCTCGCAGCTCTGCACCCAGCTCCGCGTGGCTCACCCTCGTGGTGCTTGCAGCGGCGGGCGCCCGACTTTCCAGCTGTGCGGCAAAATGCTGCCAAAGCAAGTTCTCCACCGCCCGGCGACGTGCGTTGTGCGTCCCTGGCCGGGCTTTTGCCGTGGCCACTATTTCTGCTGCTACCTCCGGGCTGAGCGTGAGCGACCTCCGCCCAACCGGGACGCTGACCGGCCGCTGCAAAGGTCGTTGACGCTGGCGAAGTGCCCGCCGCAGGAACTTCACCATCCGCGGGTCCCCTTTCAGGCGCGCCACTTCGGCACTTTCCACCGCTGAAGGCGCTGGGCCGCCGTAAAGACCGGTCGCTGTGGAAAGCTCAGCCCCGGTCTCGCCTAGAGATGGCAGCACCTGGTCTATGTAACGCAAAAAGGTCGGGTTAGGCCCGACCACCAGCACCCCCTGCACCTCGAGCGGGAAGCGATGCGTGTACAGCAGGTACGCAGCGCGGTGAAGCGCCACCGCCGTCTTGCCGGTACCTGGCCCGCCCTCTACCACGAGGACACCTGGCAGTGGCGCCCGGATGACCTTGTCCTGTTCCGCCTGCACGGTAGCGACGATGTCGCGCATACGGCCGGTATGGGAGCGTTCCAAAGCAGCCAACAAAATGGCGGGACCGGCCAGCCCCCGCCCCAGCGTGGCACCGCTTGCCACCTCTTTCTCCAGGGCGGCCGCCTCTCCCTCGAGGGTGAACAGCTCGTCCTCCAGGTCAACGACACGACGCCCCTCAGTTAGGAAATGCCGGCGACGGTGCAAGCCCATCGGGTGAGCACCGGTAGCTCGGTAGAAAGGCTCAGCTACAGGCGCCCTCCAGTCGACCACCAAAGGCTCGTGGTCGGCGTCGGATATAGCCACCCGACCCACGTGGAAGCTGCCCGTGCCTGCGCCGCCGTCGTGGCGGTCGATACGGCCGAAAACCAGTGCCTCGTGGCCGACATAGAGGCTTTCCAGGCGGGCGAGCGCGTTGCGCACTCGGATGTCCCGCTCGGTATAGGACTGGAAAGTCCCACCTCTTTCTCTAAAAGCCTCCCGGAGCCGCCTCTCGGTTTCGGCGCGCATGACCTCCAAGCGCTCATAGGCGCGGTCCAAGTGGGCTTGCTCAGAAGCGATGTCAGGGTGCGCCATGGGCCAACTAATGCACGATAGCCCTAACCAGGCCCGCCAACCCGGTTACCGTTGGCTTGATGGCAGTTGACAACCAGCACAGGGATCCGCCTGGCGACCAGCACGGGGGCCCGCCTGGCGACCAGCACGGGGGCCCGCCATTTTTGGCTGCTTGCCGGCTACAGCCCACCCCCTACACCCCTGTTTGGTTCATGCGCCAGGCTGGGCGGTCATTGCCCGAGTACCGGGCACTGCGGGGGGATGGGGGCTTCATGGAAGCGGTCCAGCAACCTGACCTGGCCGCCGAGCTGACTCTCCAGCCTGTACGCCGCTACGGAGTCGATGCGGCCGTCCTTTTCTCCGACATAGTCGTGCCGCTCCTTTCGTTCGGAGTGGACATCGTCCCGGGTGCCGGGCCGGTTGTGGAGAAGCCGTTCCGAGGGCCAGCGGACCTGGACCGCCTGCGGCCCTCCGAACAGCCCTACGTGAGCGAAGCCGTGCGCTTGGCTGTCCGAGAGCTCAAAGTGCCCCTCATTGGTTTCGCCGGCGGGCCGTTCACGCTGGCGAGCTACCTGGTCGAAGGAGGCCGGTCGCAGAACTATGAGCGCACCAAGGCACTCATGTGGAGCGAGCCGGAGCTTTGGTCCCAGCTCATGGACCGCTTGGCTGACATCGCCAGGGCCAGTCTCATGGGACAGGTCGCAGCCGGAGCGTCCGCGGTGCAAGTCTTCGAGAGCTGGGGCGGGGCATTAGCACCTGCCGACTACCGCCGCCACGTACTGCCGGCGCTCCGCCGCCTGCTGGCTGGCCTCGGGGTACCACGTAGCGTCTTTGGGACCGGTACTGGCGAACTGCTCACGATCTTCGTTGAAGCTGGTGCCGATGTCGTGAGCGTGGACTGGAGGGTGCCGCTCGACGTAGCGCGCCGCCGCGTGGGCCCTAGGACTGCGCTGCAAGGCAACCTCGACCCGGTGGCTTGTTTGGCACCGTGGCCGGTCCTCGCGTCCAAAGCGCGTGCGGTCCTGCAACTAGGAGGGGGGAACGGGCACATCTTCAACCTCGGCCACGGGGTGCTGCCCACGACTGACCCTGACCAGCTGGCCCGGCTAGTCGAGCTGGTCCACCAAGAGACTAGCCGGAGCTGAGCCACCAAAAATTCCGGCGGCTGGGCTACGGCCGTAGACCACGTGGTCAGCAATGAGGACCGCTGCGGTCGAGTAAGTGCTCTTTTGCCCGCTGGGGAACCTTACGCACTGGGGGTGGGCGCAACCAGTCCAATAAGCGCCGTCGTCTGGGTCACGCAGGTGCCTGGTCCAGGCAAGCAGGGCCTCGGCCTGTCTTCGCAAACCTGCACGGTTGGCCGCCATGGCGCACTCGGCCGTCTCGGCAGCGGTGACCCAGTCGTGGTCAGCGACACAGCGCACACCGAGGCCCTCCATGACGAACTCAGGCCAACGGCTGAGCAACCTTTCACGCGCCGCTTCAGCCCCGATCGCCCCAGTCAGCACCGGGTAGTACCAGTCCATGGCCCAACGGTCCTTCGGGGCGAACAAATGTGGTTTGCCAGAGATCGCGCTGGCCACACGCAAGGCGGCAGCTTCCCACTCCGGGTGGTCACTGCCCAGCCTTTTCGCCAACAACGAGGCAGCTTTGAACGAGTGCTGCAACGAAGAGTTGGCTGCCAATAATGCAAAGCTGCTTGCGACCCCATCGGGGCTGACCGACCAAGCGACCTCGCCGCTCGGCCGCTGGTAGCGCAAGCACCAATGCAGCGCCCTCTCCACTACCGGCCACGATGCATCGACTACCGACCGCGGGCCCGGCGCAGCCGCCCCTGGTGCCGGCGCAGCCGCCCCCAGCACAGCCTGTGGTGGCGCGGCGGCCCCTCGCGCGGCTGGTGCTGGCGCAGCCGCGTCCAGGAGGCAGCACCACAGGGACCCCACTGCTACGTACGCGCACGTGTTGGGGTCCCGGCGAGCATCCTCGACCCCGTCAGGCAGGTAAAACCTGCACCAGCTCCCGTCAGGCAACTGTTTGCTGGCCAACCACTCGAAGGCGCGTCCCACCTCTGGCCAACGACCCGCGACCGCCAGCGCCATCGCAGCCTCAACGTGGTTCCAGGGGTCAGCGTGACCTCCCCGGTACCAGGGGACCATCCCGCTGTCTAGCTGGGCGGAGGCCAACCAGCTGGCGCTGGCCTCTACCTCGGCGGGCGACAGGCCGGCTTTTGCCTCTGTGGGCGACAGGCCAGCTGCCACCTCGACGGGCGACGATGAGACCTTGCCCATGGTGCGGCTCATGGTGCGCAGCCCGGGGACTGTGCTGCGCCCAGCCTTCGGGCGCTCGCCGCAGGCAGCTTGTGCGGCGCTTCGCCTGCCTTGTCGCCGGGCACTTGGCTGAGGCCGCCGCCGGTGCACTTGCCAGCCTTCTTACGGGCGTACACCACAAGGCTCTTGCCTAGCACTGGGTTCAGCAACGCTTCGGGCCAGCGCGTCAGCCGGCTCTTAGCCGTCATGTCCCAAACTAAAAGGCGGTGGTAAGCCTTCACCAAAGGGTGCGCAGCGCGGTCCAGGCCCACCGCACAGCGCAGCCACCAATAAGGACTGTGCAAAGCGTGCGCATGGTGCTGTGCATAGGGGACGAAGCCAGCGTTCACTAGCCTTTGGCGTAGCTGAGAACGGCGGTAGATCCGTACATGGCCACCTGGGACGTTGTGGTAGTCACGAGAGAGCGTCCAGTTGACAGCCTCGGGCCAGTAGCGAGGCACGCTCGCTGCGATCGTCCCGCCCGGGCGGGTAACACGGGCCAGCTCGGCTAAGGCGCTCTGGTCATCGGCCAAGTGCTCGAGAACTTCGGCCGCTATCACCCTGTCAAAGCAACCGTCGGGAAATGGCAACGCCAAAGCGTCTCCTAGCAACGCGTGGCCCTGGCCGCCCGCCTCAGAAGTGGCCTTGTCCTCCTTAAGCAAAGCAGCCATCCAAGCAGCCGCGGCCTTAAGCTCTTTTGCGTCCCGGTCTACGGCAGTAACTACTGCACCAAGGCGCATGCCTTCGAAACTGTGGCGCCCTCCTCCACAAGCGAGGTCGAGCAGGCGGTCCCCCGGGCACACCCCCAGCCAGCCATAACGGACAGTCAGCACGGTCAGGCTCGTACAGCTGTCCCGTGAGACCGCAGCACGCTGCGGTACTCCTCGACCGTCCGGTTAGCGCAACGAGCCCAGGTGAAACGCTCCAGCACCCTTCGTCGCCCTGCTCGGCCCATTTTGCGAGCGAGCTCGGAGCGCGACGACGGGCCGCCCTTCGGGCCGGCTCCTGAGCCGCCGGACGCCAAGACCCTTCCAAGCGCGCCAGCCAGAGCACCGGCATCCCCTGGCGGCACCAGCAAGGCTGCCTCGCCGTCGGGGCCCAAGACTTCAGGGAGTGCTCCTCCCGTAGTCGCGACAACAGGGACTTCACAAGCCATGGCTTCCACCGCTGGCAGGGAGAAACCCTCGTAAACCGACGGGACGGCCACGACGCAAGCCTGCGCATACAGCCGCACCATTTCGGCTTCGCTGACCCCGGGCCGGAAGCTCACGGCGCCTTCCAAGCCCAACGCCTCCAAGGTGCGAGCTGCCTCACTATGGGGCCTGGGCTCCCCGACCACGACAAGATGGGCTTCAGGCTGTTCGGTGCGCAACTTGGCCAGTGCTTCAAGCAGGTAAGCAAGGCCCTTTAGCGGCACGTCAGCGCTGGCTGTCGTCATGATCCGCCCGGGCACCCTGGGCACTTCGGGCAGCGGCCGGAACAGCTCGTGGTCCGCCCCGATCGGCACGATGGCTATCCTCTCAGGCGGGACGCCCATCTGCTCAGAGATGTCACGGCGCGACGAGGCTGAAACGGTCAAGATACGCGGCAGTCGTCTTGCCACCCGGTTCTGCATGCGCACGAACCCGTACCAACGGCGCAGCGACAGCTCTCGCCAACGGCTCTCAGCTCCGGCCAGCTCGACCAGACGGTCGACAGTGACGGGGTGGTGGCATGTGCCAACAACGGGCCACCCGTCTTGCATGAGACCAAGAAGCCCCGTCCCGAACGATTGGTTATCTTGCACGACGTCGAAAAGCCCGGGACAGCCACGCAACAGGCGCCTCACGCGCAGGCTGAACGTGCGCGGTTCGGGGAAGCCGCCCGACAACATAGTGGCCACCTCGAGGACGTCTATGCCATCGCGTAGCTCGCGCGGCCGCGGCACGCGAAAGGGGTCAGGCTCCCTGTACAGGTCGAGGCTGGGCACCCGCACGAGGCGCACGCCTTCATCTAGGTCGACTACTGGCCAAGGCTGTCCAGCGATGACTGTTATTTGATGGCCCAAACGGGCCAGCTCCCGGGACAAAAACCGGGTATAAACCCCCTGGCCCCCTGAGCGCGGGTTACCCCTGTAGGCGAGAAGGGCGACACGCAGGTGCTCGCGTTCGCTAACAAGGCGGGAAGGCATGCACAGTCCAGCGTTGCCGCGTCGGGCGGTCCGGTCAAGCTGAGACAAGCCCACCCAAGGGACTTTGACACTTGCAGGCACCCGTGACCGCTAATAGCGGTCAGTCATGCGCTCGCAGCAGGCGCAGCGACCCCACCGCCCGCAGCTCTTCGAACCGCTGCGATGAAAGCGCCGCCTTGTACAGCTCATAGGGCACCTGGCCACCTTCTGCCGGGTCGGCGAAGACATCGTGGATGCCCAACACCGCCCCAGGTGCGAGCTTGCCGACCCAGGCTGTGTAATCGGCCCAAGCCACCTCGCGACCATGACCACCGTCGATAAAAAGCAGCGACAGTGGCGCTGCCCATGCGCTGGCCACCGCCACGGACTCCCCTACAACCAGGACGACGTGGCCTTCGAGACCAGCGCGAGCCAGGGCCCGACGCGCCCAAGGCAGCGTGTCAATGAGCCCGCTTTCCGGGTCCACCACCTCCGGGTCGTGGTCAGGCCAGCCAGGCTGTAGCTCCAGTGAGCCCCGGTGGTGGTCCACGCTGAAAAGCAACGCCCCTGTCTCGCGTGCGGCGGCGCCAAGGTAGACGGCGGACTTGGCACAGTAGGTGCCGATCTCCAACAGGGGGCCAAGCCCGCTCAGCCCAGCAGCCAGCCCGGCCGCGTACAGAGCCATGCCCTCGTTGTCGGGCATGAAACCCTTGGCAGAGCGGGCAACTTCACGCCAGTCCGCTTGCTCGAGCACGGGACCTGAAGGTTCAGGGGCTGCCAGGTGCGGATCCCTCAAAGGCAGGCGACGGGGGCGGCTCAGGGACCGGTCGAGCCGGAGACACTGACAAGCTGGCCACCGGGCTGGCTGCGGGACCAGCCAGCGAGCTGGGTGCCGACGTGCCGGGCGCAGCCGCTGCGCTCACCACGTCGACTTCTCGGACGACAAATACCAGCTTGTTGAAGACCACGAACTTGACTATCCACACAACGCCCCATGCGAACAAAGAAGCAGCCATGATGGCCAGAGCACGAGCCAAGCCAGTGATGTGGTCGCGATGAGCCATCGTGTCCGCCAGTTGGGTGGTGCCGGTCGAAGCCAGGAAACCGATGATCGTCAACACCCAAAACGGCACCACCTCCTTCCAGAGATGGCTCTTGCCGTGCTTGCCCCAGGCCCACTGGCGGTTGAGCTCGTAAGAAGCAGGTGTCGCGGCGATGCTGCCCAGCGTGTTGGCAGCTATCCCAGAAAGCCCGAAAGCCCAGGTGCTCACCAGGATGACTAACTCGCTGATCACGATGGCGACACCGGAGACCATTGAGTAGCGGATGAACTTGTGGATGTTCCGGTCACCTTGGGTCGGCGACAGGATCCGCTCGACCAACGGCGTTTTCAGCAAGCGCCCCACCATGGGAGAGCGTCGCATGCGCTCGTACAAAGACACGCGGGTCACCCTCTCTGCCCCAGGAGAGCGCTCGTGAGCACTTGACAAGTGTACTAAGGGCCGAAGTTGAGAACCTAAACCTGCCTCCTTAGCGCGTACGCGCCCGGGCCGCGGTGTGCCCAGGAGCTCTACGCGCCCGGGGCCGGGTTCCCTCAATGGTGCCGCCCCGCCGCGTTGGCCCCAGGAGCTCTACGCGCCCGGGGCCGGGACGTGCCCCAAGATTTGCCCCGGTGAAATCTAGCCACCCCACGGGGCTCTTCAACCCCACCGAGATGGCTCTCGCCTGTAACATCGGCATGCCATGGCCAAGCTCGACGTACTGACACCGCAAGCGACTGACTTCCCCCGCTGGTACCAAGAGGTAGTAGCTAAAGCTGAACTGGCAGACAACGGACCGGTGCGCGGCACCATGGTCATCCGCCCCTACGGCTATGCCATCTGGGAACGCATGCAGGCCGAGATCGACGTGCGCATCAAGGCCACCGGGGCACAGAACGCCTACTTCCCCCTGTTCATCCCCGAGGGCTATTTCCGCCGGGAAGCCGAGCATGTCGAGGGCTTCAGCCCGGAGCTGGCCGTAGTGACCCACGGAGGCGGCAAAAAGCTCGAAGAGCCGGCCGTTGTCCGCCCGACCAGCGAGACCATCATCGACTCTTTCTTAGCCAAATGGGCCCAGAGCTATCGCGACCTCCCGATCCTCATAAACCAGTGGTCCAACGTCGTGCGCTGGGAACTGCGCCCGCGTCTTTTCCTGCGCACGACGGAGTTCCTCTGGCAGGAAGGCCACACCGCTCACGCCACTGAGGAGGAAGCCCACCGTTACGCCCTCAAGATCCTGCGCGAGGTATATGAAGACTTCATGGTCAATGTCCTGGCCGTACCGGTACTGGCAGGCCGCAAGACCACGCGTGAGCGTTTCGCGGGCGCCACGACCACATGGACCGCCGAAGCCATGATGCGCGACGGCAAGGCCCTCCAGATGGGCACAAGCCACGAACTGGGGCAGAACTTCGCCAAGGTCTTCGGCATCAGCTACTCCGACCAGGCCGGCCAACAGGTTTACGCGTGGCAAACCTCGTGGGGGGTGTCAACCCGCCTGATGGGGGCGCTGGTCATGGCACATGGGGACGACGCCGGGCTGCGCCTGCCCCCTCTTTTGGCACCGGTCCAGGCCGTCGTGCTGGCCGTCCGCAACGGGGAGGGCGTTGCCGAGGCTTGCGAACGGCTTGTGGCAGAGCTGCGGGCGGCGGGCCTTAGGGCAGAACTGGACACGCGCTCACAGTTATCGCTCGGCAGGAGGATAGTGGACTGGGAGCTGAAGGGAGTGCCAGTCCGGCTGGAGCTTGGCCCACGCGACCTGGCCGGAGGAAAAGCGGTGCTATGCCGGCGCGATGACGGCACCAAGTCGCCAGTGACGCTCTCCGAAGCGGTTGAACAAGTGAAAAGGGTGACCGCTCTAGCTCAAAGGTCGCTCCTCGCCGGTGCAAAACAGCTCCTCGACAGCAGGACTGTCCGTGTGGACGACGTCCCCGGCGCCATAGAAGCCGCACAGGTCGGCTTCGCGGTGCTGCCGGCTGAACTGCTTGGCAACGGTGAAGGAGAAGACGAGCTGAACGCAGCTGGCGTATCCGTACGTGTCCTCCAGCGCCCCGACGGTTCGCTCCCCAACCCTGGTGAGGACCTCTCAAACCTGGTGGCGGTGGCAGCTAGGGCATACTGAAGCCCCTCGCTGGCCGCCCAGCACAACGACCCTAGCCACCCGTGGGACCGGTGGACCGAGCCTGACCTGCTACCCGGGGGGCATGGGGGCTGCCCAACCAGCATGGGGCCTCAACCGACCGGGAGCGCCCGCTCCGAGCATCTCCAGGCCAGGGCCTCTCCCAAAAAGCGCTGCGTGCCACCGGGGGAATCCCACCGCGCCGCCGCTGAACAAGCCCCGCCGCGCCGCCGCTACCGGCCACGCCGCCACAGGGCAACTCCCACTGAGCACGCAGCTGAGACGGACGGCTATTCCAGGGCGACAGCGAAAAGCTGTGCGGGGGAAACCCAAAAACTGGCTTTCGGTGCCTACGCTAGCCCGCAAGGCCCACTTCTCGTAACCGACCCGTCTCCACGTCGAAGACGAAGCCCCTAACAGCGTCCTTTTTCGGGATAAACGGGCTCGACACAACTTTTGCCAGGGATTGCCGCAGGTGCTCGTCCAGGTCCGCGAAGGCCTCGACGTCCCATGGGGGCCGGGTACCTGTCTCCTGCTCAACCTGGTCCTTGAAGGCTTCGTCGGTTATAGACAACATGCCGCAGCCAGTGTGGTGGACGAGGACGACCTCTTCGGTGCCCAGGAGCCGCTGAGAGATCGCAATGGAACGTATGACGTCGTCTGTCACGGTCCCGCCCGCATTACGTAGCACGTGAGCGTCACCTTCAGTTAGCCCAAATATTTTCCAAGGGTTAACCCTGGCGTCCATGCACGTCACGACCACCACGCCCTTGGACGGCCTAGAAGGTAACCCGCTTGAACGGAACTCCAAGGCGTATTCACTTGCTCTTTTCAACAGTTCATCTACGACGTTCACCGTCGACCACCTTCACATTGGCCGCTGGGCCAAAATTGTCGCGAACAAAGCACAAGGGCAAGTAGGCTTAGTCGAGCCTCCTGCGGTACACGTTAGTTTCACGTAGCTCAAAACCCATCCGCTTATAAAGACGGTTCGCAATATCGCGAGAAGGGCGGGACGTAAGGTCGACGGTCCTGGCGCCCATGGAGGCAGCTAGCTCCAAGGCAGCCTGCGTGAGAGCCTCGCCCACACCGTGGCCGCGCTGGTGCTCGTCGACTACGACGTCTTCTATCCAAGCCCGGACGCCTGTCGGGATGCGGAACACGGCCAGGGTAAGCATGCCCACTATTGCCCCTAGAGGCGCTCCCTCACGCCCGTGCACAACAGCTCCCGCATGGGCCTCAGCGGGAGCACCTGGAGGCTCAGCAACCGCACCGGCTTCGTCGTCTCGAGCTATAAGGAGAGTCGACGCCCCCGACTTGACAAGCTGCTCGATCTGGGCACGGCTCGGGGATTTGGCCGTACTGGAAAGCTGGGGTACCAGTCGCTGCACCGCCTGCACTATTTCGTCGCTAACCTCATGCACCGCCGAGACCCGCAACATGGCCCAAGACTAGACGGCCGGCAACGGCGCTGGCACGGGCCCAGCGGGACCCTGGCACCCAAGGCACCCGCTAGCGCCTTTGCCAGCGACATCTTCGGCACTGCAGGTTGTGCCCGCACCAGGGCTAGCCGAGGGTCGCCAGCTAATAAACGCGACGTGCGTAAACGGGGCGCACGTGGAGGCTGAACAAACCTGTACGCTCGAAGGCGGTGCTCGCAGCCCATGCGCAGTGGCAAGCAGCCGGCCGCGGCGAGCTGCTGTTGTGGGCGGAGGACAGTGAGCTTCCAGCTGCCGGCAGGCCGCCCAGAGGCCATCGTCCGCCCTGTCCCCAGCCGAGACCGCACCCTTTTGCAGCACCAGATAACTGCCTGGGGCCTGCAGTAGCCACCTCAAGTGCGACTGCCGCTTTGGCCCTGCTAGACGCCACGCCCGCTAAGGCCGTGCTGTGGCTCCCCGGCGCTCAGACCTCTCCCGAGGCGTCGCCCGAGCTCGTTCGCGCTGCAGGACCTAACAGTGCAGACGCCAAGCGACAGATGCCGGAGCTGTGGCCCTTTGTGGTGCCCGTCCTCCGGTTGCCTGCCGGTCCCGCTCTTGACCTCGTGGTCGCGCTTAGCGACTACCGGTCGGCGGAACTTGTCCCAGGAGCATCCGTCCGAGCACTAGCCGCCGTGGCTGGCCTGGCCCTCGAAATAGTGGGGGGAGGCCGTGTACTGCCCGGGCTTTCAACTGACGACCTGGGCCGGCCCACGGCTCGGTGGTCCCCGCTCGGCGGAGGAGCCGACACAGAACGCGCCCGTCTTCTAGAAGCGTCGCTGCCGCCCGTGTGCAGGGCGTCCGGTACCGACCTCAAAGCTCTCGCACACCTAAGTACGCGAGCTGGCTCCAAAGCCCCCGCGCCCCGAGGCACACCAGCGGGCCATAATGGGCCCAGCTCGGCGGAGGTTGTGCTGGGCGCTTTGGACGCGTTTGTGGACGTGGCGTGCCGCGACGCTCTGAGGAAAGCACGCCGTTTCCCGACGGAGCTGCCAGGTCAGCCGACCAAGGGCAAAGTGGCAGCCATTGAGGCCTGGTTGGCCGCGCTCGCCAGAGAGGGCCCTGTTGTCGACGCCGACAAAGGCGAGCTTGTCAAGCTCGAAGGGCTTATCGCCGAATGGAAGGCAACAGTGGTCGGACGAGGGGGACCGTGGCGGCTCTGTTTCCGCCTGCGCGAACCCGACGAGGGCATCAACGTCGCTCCTGCAGACCGGGAAGAGGGGGGCACCTTACGGGAGGACGAGCACGGCACCGTGACGGGAGACGACCAGGGCAGCACACAAGAAGACGCCGACGGTGCAAGCGCACACGCGAAGGGCACCTACGCCGCAAGCAACCACAAAGAGGACCTAGTCGCCGCGCCGGAAGACCGTTGGCACGTTGACCTGCTGCTCCAGGCGACGGACGACCTGAGCCTGCTCATCGAAGCCAACGAGGTGTGGCGGTCGGGCACGACCCTTCGCCGGGCAGCTCGGTCACTTGAGGCGCCTCACGAAGTGCTTCTCGCAGAGCTAGGTCGCGCGCGCTGCGCTTACCCCGAACTGTCGGCTGCGCTCAGCGAGCCCGCCCCGACTGCCGTGGAGACCGACCTGGCTGGAGCCTACCGGTTCCTCTCGGAGGTCGCTCCCGCCTTAGAAGTGGCTGGCTTTGGCGTGCTACTTCCTGCCTGGTGGCGGCACCCGTCTTCGCACTTAGGGTTACGGCTACGAGCCCGGTCCCAGTCGGTGCATGGGAGCGCTGGGCGCGCGGGCAACGCGTTGCTGAGCGGAGGCAGCCTGGCGACTGTCAATTGGCAAGCCGTGCTAGGCGACCAAAAGCTCACTATGGCGGAGCTCGCAGAACTGGCCCGCCTAAAGACCCCTCTCGTGCGGGTACGCGGCAAATGGGTCGAGCTCCAGCCTGGTGAAGCAAAGAAGCTGGCCGAGTGGCTGCGCTCAGTGGGAGGCGGGCACCCAGGCAGCACGAGCAGCGCGATGTCTGTGGCGGACGTGCTCCGAGCCGCAGCGGGCGAAGTACAAGGGCTCAGCGGTGTGCCCGTCCTGGCAGTGGAGGCCAACGGCGTCTTGGGGGCGTTGTTGCGCGGCGAGCTGAAAGACCGCGTCCGAGTTTCAGCTACTCCCGCTGGGTTCGCTGGAAGGCTCCGCCCCTACCAGCAACGAGGCGTGGCCTGGTTGCAGCTGCTCGAAAGGACGGGCCTTGGCGCTTGCCTGGCCGACGACATGGGGCTCGGCAAAACTGCCATGGTGCTGGCCCTGCTCCAAGCAGAACGAACGGGGGGCCAGCCACCAGTGGGCGGGGGCGAAGCCGGGTACGACAAGGGGGCGTCGCCGTCAGGAGCCCCCCTCGGCCCGACCCTCATCGTTTGCCCCACCTCGGTGGTCGGCAACTGGCAACGAGAGGCCGAGAAGTTCACACCGGACCTGAAAGTGGCGGTCCACCACGGTACCGGACGGGCGGGCGCGAACAGTTTTACCGAGTGGGCCGCAGGCGCTGACATGGTCATCACCAGCTACTCGCTCCTGGACCGGGACCGAGAGGCGCTTGCTGGTGTGAAGTGGTCCCGGCTCGTCTTCGACGAGGCTCAAAACGTTAAAAACACTGAAGCAAAGCAGACCAAAGCCGCGCGCTCCCTCCAGGCCGCCAGACGGTTGGCCCTAACCGGCACGCCGGTGGAAAACCACTTGGGTGAGCTGTGGTCGATCATGGAGATCCTGAACCCTGGTTTGTTAGGCCCCGCTTCCACTTTCCGGGAACGCTTCGCCGTGCCGATCGAGCGCTACCGCGACGAAGATGCTGCTGAGCGCCTACGTAAGTTGACGCGCCCGTTCGTCCTCCGCAGGTTGAAAACCGACCGCACGGTTATCGCTGACCTGCCAGAGAAACTGGAAATGAAAGTCTTCTGCAACCTCACCCGAGAACAGGCGACTTTATATAAGGCGGTCGTAGACGAGATGCTCCAATGCATCGACGCGGCCGATGGCATGGAGCGACGGGGCCTCGTGCTCGCCACGATGCTCCGCTTGAAACAGGTCTGCAACCACCCGGCTCAGTACCTTGGCGACGGCTCGTCGCTGGGAGCGCGCTCAGGCAAGTTGGAACGCACCGTCGAGATGCTGGACGAGGTGCTGCAAGAAGGTGAGCGGGCGCTTATCTTCACGCAGTTCGCTGAGATGGGGTTCATGCTCCGGTCGCACCTGAGCCAGCGGTTGGGCTGTCAAGTAGCGTTCCTGCACGGCGGTGTGCCGCGCAAGCAACGAGATCTAATGGTCGAGAGGTTCCAGGGTGACGACGGCTTCCCTCTTATGGTGGTCTCGTTGAAAGCCGGGGGCACGGGGCTCAACCTCACCGCTGCCAACCACGTCGTGCACTTTGACCGCTGGTGGAACCCTGCAGTCGAAGACCAAGCCACCGACCGCGCCTTCAGGATAGGCCAGCGCCACAACGTGCAGGTCAGAAAACTCATCTGCGCAGGCACTCTCGAGGACCGGGTCGACCAGATGATCGACGCCAAACGGCAACTGGCCGAGCGCATCGTCGGCGTCGGTGAGAGCTGGCTGACAGAGCTCTCGACATCCGAGCTGGCAGACGTGTTCCGGCTGTCCAACGAGGCCCTGGGGGCGCAATGAGCTCACCGCGTCAACCTCGAGAGCGCTCTCGGCCCAGCATCGACGCGCTCGTGTCGCAAATCGAAGCCGAGCTCTCCAAGGGCTCACGTGCGAGCCTCCGACGCCTATTGGACCAGTTGACGAGCGACGCCCTCGACGATGACAGCCACTTGGACGATGACAGCCACTTGGACGACGAGGAGGACGTTTATGTCGAACGCGACGAGGACGAGGACGAGGACGAACAGTTGGGCAGGGGCCCCTACGGGTGGGGAGGCCCACGCAAGTACAACGTCAGCGCGCCCATAAGGGTTGAAGGTGGTCTCTCGGCTAAGAGCAAGCGGGGTGATATCGGAGAAAGCTGGTGGTCCAAAAGGTTCCTCGCTGCGGTCGAGTCAGCTATTGTCGGAGGCCGGTCAGCTCGGGGGCGCTCCTACGCTCGCCGTGGCCAAGTGGTCGAGCTGCACATCGGCGCCGGCACCATCAGTGCCAAGGTCCAGGGCACTCGTCGTACTCCCTACAAAGTGCGCATAGCAATGCCCGTGGCAACCGACAGCCAATGGGAGACCATCCTCGCCTCACTGGCCAGTAAGGCTCTTTACGCTGCAAGCATGCTTGCCGGCGAGCTACCGCACGAAATCGAAGACGTGTTCACAGCAGCGGGTGCGGCTTTAATGCCCTCCCGGTCGGCTCACTTCTCGACGGACTGCACCTGCCCAGACTGGGCCAACCCATGCAAGCATGTGGCTGCCGTGTGCTATATCGTTGCCGAGCAGTTCGACCGCGACCCCTTCGGCTTGCTGGCGTGGCGGGGCCGCGACCGCGAGGCAGTGCTCAGCCGCCTACGGGAGTTGAGGGGTTCGGGCGCTGCCGCTACCGAGGCAGTGCAACCGGGGACCAGCCACACCGGGACCTCATCTCTGCAAGACCGTTCATCTTTGCAAGACCGTTCGCGCGACTTTTGGGAAGCTGGCCCCGAGCTAGCCTCCGTCCATGTGCGACCGGTAGCGGTGGGCACGGCCGGGGCCGTCTTGCGCCAGCTCCCCCGCGGGCTCCTGGAGGTCAGGGGGCGAGACCTGTCAGACGTGCTCGCGCCCGCCTACCAAGAGATGGCCACCGCGGCTGAACGTCGAGCCCTCGCGTCAGGCGGCTAGGCCACGTGGAGCCGAGGCTGGGCCAAAAGGGTCAAAACCGTCTGAGCCGTCGCATCTGAGCGTCGCATATGAGTAGGCGTTGGCGTACTGCTCGGCCTCAGCTCACCCGCTACGAGGCCAGGCATAAGTCCGCGGCGTGGTGAAGGTTTTGGCGCGGGGAAGCTCGAATAGGCCGGCACAAGGCTATGCCAGTTAGGCATGGCGGCCCGCGCTACGGCTGGCTCAGCAACCGGGTGCACGCACCTGATATGGAACGGTTTGTCAAATCGACCGCGACGCCCTGTTTTCGAGCACGAAGGAACCAGTCTTGTCGGTGAAATCCTTGTGCATGGCGCCCGGATCTGGGGTCTCGGTGGCGCGTTTTGGGCTTCCCTGGGGGAGATCTCCCAAGGGCTCGACAGCACGCCAGGGCGACGTGGGCCGGTTGGCCGTTGGCCAATTGGCGATGGGCCGGTTGACCGCCACTCTGATATTCGTGGGTTCTCACATGTCGGGCATACGCAGGAAGTTGCCCCTGACTACGTTCGTGCTCGTGGACAAGTTGCCTACGGCACATAGGTGCGACGGGGATCAGCCCTGCTGCGGCGGTGCCCTGGCGTGCTGTGGGGTCCTCGGTCACGGCCTCACCGGCTCTTGGCGACCGAGGCGGGTAGATGAAGGAAGCTTCTCCATGCTGGGCTTGTCGCTTCGCTGAGCGCCCCATGCCGCGCCCGGAGGGGGGGTCAAGCCCCGAAGAGCGAGGACACGGAGCCCGGTGGGCGAGGCGAACGAAGTGAGCCGGCGGCTCTGCCGTCGCCCACCGTGGCGGCGTCCCGCAGCGTGGGCTTGACCCCGCCGGGAGGGCGTGGCACCTGCCTGTCAGCACCGGCGTGGAGGCGGTCATCTGGGCACTCAGGCGACCATCTCTGCCCAGAGGAAGCAGGCGAGCTCCCTGGCGAC
>JBMFUG010000002.1:0-65846 GCA_049966695.1 Acidimicrobiales bacterium
GTGGCGCGCGGGTTCGGTTCCTCAAGGGGCGCCCTCGTGGCCGCGGTGCTGTACGCAGTTGTGCCAGTGCCGTACAACGCCCTGGCACAGGGCCGCTGGGCGGGCTTGGTCGCGTACGGGGCTGCGCCATGGGTTCTCGGGGGCCTAGCCAGGCTTGGGGGGCAGGCACCGTTCTTGAAGGTGCGCTGGAGCTCGGCGTGGGCCCGGGTGGCCTTGTACGGCTTGGCGTTGGCGGTGGTGGCAGCCTTCGTGCCTGGGTTTTTTGTCCTGGTGCCGCTGCTCGGCTTGGCGCTTTGGGCGGGGTCGTTGCTGGCTGGCAAAGGCCTTGGAGGCACAAGGTTTCTTTATGCCGCGCTGGCGGCCGTGGCGGTCGCTTGGGTGGCTCTTTTGCCTTGGTCAGCCCACATCTTGGGGTCTTGGCGAGCCTTGACGGGCGCTGTGCTTGGCCCTGCTCAGCGCCTAGGCGTGAGCCAGGTGCTCCGCTTGCAGACCGGGCCGTTCGGTGGGGGTGCCCTCGGCTGGGCTGTCTTGGTGGCTGCGGGTTTGCCCTTGGCTTTGAGCCGGTCGTGGCGTCTGGAATGGGCTGTGCGGTTGTGGTTTGTCGCGCTGGTTTGCATGGCCCTCATCTGGGTAGGGTCGCGTGGTTGGTTGCCGCTGCCGGTCCCAGAGGTTGTCCTGGCACCAGCAGGAGCAGCTCTGGCACTTGCTGGTGGAGTGGGCGGGGCAGCGCTCGAGGACGACCTTCGGGGTTACCGCTTTGGCTGGCACCAGCTAGCTCCGGCTGTCGGTGCACTGGCCGTGCTGGCGAGCGCGATGCCGTTGTTCTCCTGGTCGAGAGGGGGGCAGTGGGACCAGCCGGTTGAGGGAGCGGAGAGCGCCTATTCCTTTCCCGAGAGCGGTGGCTACTACAGGGTCCTGTGGGTGGCCAACCAGGGGTCTTTGCCAATGGCCCCCGAGGGTGCTCTGGGGGACTTGGCCTTTGGCACGTCTTTCGAAGGCTTGCCCAGGGCTTCACAGCTCTGGGGGCAGACCGGGACGAGCCAGGCTTTTGTCCTGGGCCGCGACCTGAGCTGGGCACGCCAGGGGGAGACGACTGCTCTTGGGAGGCTTTTGGCCCCCTTTGCTGTCCGCTACGTGGTGGTAGCGTCAAATGCCACCACTGGCCCGGTCGTGGCTGCACTGGACGCCCAGACCGACCTCTACCAGGTTGGGGCGAACCCCGCGTACCACGTTTTCCAAAACGCCGACTGGGCGCCATGGTTGTGGGTGTCGGCTTCAGCTCGGCCAAACCTCGAGCGCACTTTGGGTGCCTCCTCGCAAAGCTGGGCCGGGGCCTTTTGGCTGCAGCAGCTGGACCTGAGCGGCGTGCAGCCATTGGTGGCCGGCCAACGAGCAGGTGGCCCCGGGGCCGTTGCCGAGGGCGTCGTCGAAGGCTCGCCTTACGGCGAGCTGCGGGCCAGTCTCGTTGTGCCTTCGGGCGGTACGCTCTATATGGCGAGCTCGTTCGGTGCTTGGGAGCTAGACGTGGACGGCCGCTCGGTGCCAGCGAGGCGTGCCTTTGGCTGGGCAAGCTTGTGGTCATTGCCAGCTGGGCGCTACAACGTGGCCGTGAAGCCGGCCGGTACCCTGGGGCGGCACTTAGTTGACGTTTTTATGCTGGCCGTCTGGGTGGCAGCGCTGTGGGCTTTGCTGGGCGGAGCCGGGGCAAGGCTTAGGAAGGGCTTCAGCCGTGCTGCCCGGGAACTCGCGGGGAACAGCCCCCAAGCTACGGTTTCCCCCTTGGCTTCTCCCTGGGACGAGGAGGGCCTCAGTTGAGATCCGCCATGGCCCTGGCGCGCTCTGCAAAGCGCAGGGTGTTGGCCATCTGGTCGTCCGGTGCCAGCCGCTATTCTGTTTTGGCCCTGCTTGTGCCGTTGGTCGTTG
Source organism: Acidimicrobiales bacterium (assembly GCA_049966695.1). Taxonomy (GTDB): domain Bacteria; phylum Actinomycetota; class Acidimicrobiia; order Acidimicrobiales; family Palsa-688; genus JAKAWM01. Next base: position 1,924 of record JBMFUG010000002.1, read on the forward strand.
CCGGCCTTCTGGCGGGCAGCCCGGGGGGAGAAAAAGCGAGCGAGCCAGCCGTGGCGCCTGCGCCAAGCCTGGCAAAAGCCACAGCTTTGTCGTCGTCTTGGTTCTGCGCGGGGGCTACGGCAGGTGCGGGCAGCCCCGCCGCGGGGGCTGTGGTCTTGGACAACTCCGCACCGGGGCAGGTGGCGGCAACAGTCCAGCTCGTTGCTCAGAGCGGCACGGCGAAGACGTTCACGGTGGTCGTGCCAGGTCGTAGCACGCGCACCGTAGTTGAGCAATTGGCACGAAGGCCATGGGTGGGAGCCGTGGTGACCTTTTACGGGGGTATGGCAGTCGCCGCCCAGGAGGTGACGACCTCGGTAGGCACAGTTAGCCAGCCGTGCGCGTCCAGTGCCTCGGGCAGGTGGTACTTTCCCTTTGGGGCGACATTTCGCAATGCCGACGAGTACGTGTCATTGCTGAACCCTTACCCGTTAGACGCGATCGCGGACCTGTCTTTTACCACAGACCAAGGCCAAGAAAACCCAGCTGCTTTCCAGGGCGTCGTGGTCCCGGCGCACGGGCTGGCCGTGGTGGACCTGCGTTCCTACTTGTCTCGCCGCCGGTACATTGCTCTCACCGTGAGCACCCGGGGTGGCCAGATCGTGGCCTTCGAGACTGAAGTCGTCTCGGCTGTCCCGGCGGGCACGCCGTTTTTGGGAGCCAAGGGTGCGCCTGACCCAGCATTGCCTGCCGCCGCAGTGGACCTGCTACTCGGTGCTCCGAGCACAGCGTTGTCGTGGTGGTGGCCAGGTGGAGGCGATGGCCCAGGCCTGAACGAGACCTACGTGCTGTACGACCCCGGGCCTCAAGCGGCCCGGCTCAGCTTGAGCCTTGTACCTCAGGGCGATACTGTTGCCGCCAGCACGGGCGGTTCTGTGCAGCTGGCTGTGGCCCCCTACGGGGTCGTTCAGGTGACCACCAACGGTCAGCCTTGGGCTCTGCCCGGTACCCCGTACGCCGCGTACCTGCAGAGCCTCAACGGCGTGCCGATCGTGGCTGAACGTACGGTCACGGGCAGCGTCCCTTCAGCCGAACGCGGCCGGGCTGCCCTGCTCGGTGAAACAATGGCTGCGACCTCTTGGTTGCTTACGCCCGGCCCGCGTGAGATGGCTGGCGTTCCGGTGCCGCCACGAGCAGCCCCCACGGCCCATGCGAAGCGGGGAGCAGGCCACACCAGCGAGAAGCGAAAAGTGGCCAACGCTGCCTATGCAAAGCGGGGAGCAGCTCCCACGGACCATAGCGCTCGTGCTATCCCGACCGCCCGTGCTAAGCGTGGCGCAGCACCTACCGCTCGCAGAAAGCTGAGGGCAGCCCAGGGCGCGCATGTGGCGCACCATGCGAAAGGTACCTACACGGTGGCGGTCAAGAGGCCAGTGCTACGTCCGCCTCAGACTTGGGTGCGGGTGCTAGACCCGGGTGGCGCGCCCGCTGTCGTGAAAGTTGAGCCTGTTGAAGCCGCCAAAACGCTCCCGGTCTTGGTTTTCACGGTAAGCGCACGCCAGTGCTACGGGCTCGTACTGCCGGCCGGTCTCGCCGGCGTCGGCTTACGAGTATCGAGCTCTCAGCCGGTACTGGTTGAGGAGGACTCCTACGCCAGCCCAGGGGCCCTCGGCATTAACCTGGCTCCAGCAGTGCCGCTCGCGGCGCTCACGACCCCTGGCAGCGGGCTCTAGTGCTCGCCGGCGCTGGCGCCAGGTGGTGGAAGGCCCTCTTTTTGCCCATGGAGGTGCAGGCCAGGCCCTTCGTGCTGCGCCAGCTGCGTGTTTTGCAGTGCCACGGGGAAAGATGGCCCTCCAAGTGGGGCCTCTCCGGGGGATGCGTCCGGGTCGCGGCTGCCCCCGTTGGCTATAGCCCCGGCGATGGCAAAGCTAGGGGCGTCAACACCTTCATGGACAGGTCGGCCATAGGCGGCGTCAACCAGTCGTGCGACCTCGGTGCCATCAATGGTCTCCCTTGCCATCAGGGCTTGGGCGACGGCCGTAAGCCCTTGACGGTGCTCACGCAACAGCCGTAGTGCTCTGGCCTCTTGCTCGCGAAGGATGCGCTCTACTTCCTCATCGACCACCCTGGCTGTCTCGTCGCTGTAGTCGCGTGTGTGCATCAGGTCCTCGCCGAGGAAGACTTCGCCGCCGTTCCCCCACGCCATCGGGCCGACGCGCTCCGACATGCCGAACTCGCGGACCATCTTGCGAGCCATTTCTGTGGCTCTTTGCAGGTCGTTCGAACCCCCTGTAGACAAGGTGCCGAACACGATCTGCTCGGCCGTGCGCCCGCCCATCATGACGCAGAGCGAGTCCTCTATGTACTCGCGCCAGTAGGTGTGCCGTTCCTCAATGGGCAATTGCTGGGTCACGCCAAGAGCCATGCCCGTAGGCAAAATGGTCACCTTGTGGACCGGGTCCGCGTCAGGTAGCACATAGGCAAGCACGGCGTGACCGCCCTCGTGGTACGCGGTAGCGATCTTTTCCTTTTCGGACAGGACGGTGGACTCTCGCCGCTGGCCCATCAGGATGCGGTCACGGGCTGCGTCGAAGTCGGCCATCGCTATCGAGGAAGCACCTCGCCGTACCGCATGAAGCGCAGCTTCATTGACCAAGTTGGCGAGGTCTGCTCCGCTCATGCCGGGGGTCCCTCGGGCGACCACGCTCAGGTCCACGTCTGGCGCGATGCGCTTGTCTTTGCAGTGGACCTTCAAGATGGGCAGCCGCTCATCGAGGTCGGGGAGCGGCACGACGATCTGGCGGTCAAAGCGCCCTGGCCGCAGCAGCGCTGGGTCCAAAATGTCCGGCCTGTTCGTTGCTGCCATCATGACAATGCCCTCGGTCGCCTCGAAGCCGTCCATTTCGGCCAGCATCTGGTTGAGGGTCTGCTCCCTTTCGTCATGGCCGCCGCCCAACCCGGCACCTCGCTTGCGACCGATCGAGTCGATCTCGTCGATGAAAATGATGGCGGGAGCTTGCTTGCGAGCGCTCTGGAAGAGGTCGCGTACGCGCGATGCGCCGACCCCGACGAACATTTCCATAAAGTCAGAGCCGGTGACCGACATAAATGGCACGCCAGCCTCGCCAGCGACTGCCCTTGCCAGCAGGGTCTTGCCTGTGCCCGGGGGCCCTACGAGCAGGACGCCCTTGGGTATCTTGGCCCCTATTTCCTTAAAACGCGTAGACGACCGCAGGAAGTCCACCACTTCGCGGATTTCCATCTTCACGCCCTCGTAGCCCGCAACATCCGCGAAGGTCGTCCGTGGGCGCTCTGTCGTGTAAACCTTGGCGCGGCTTCGCCCGATAGACATTATGCCGCCCATCTGCCCTTGGGCGCGCCTCAGCATCCAGGCGATGAAGGCGAAGAAGATCAGGCCGTAAAACAGGTACGGCAGGATTGCCGTCCAGTTGCCGGTCGGGTAGACGAACTTGAGCGACTTACCATTGCTCAGGTACTTCTCCAGGGTGGGCACCTCGGTGTTGTCCTGTCCCGGGCCTGGCCCAGCGCTCTGGTAAGTGGTGCCGTCCGTAGCGGTGAACTGGATAGCACCGGTCTGTGCATTGATCGTGGCCTGTTTTACGTGACCGCTCTCTACGAGGGAAAGGAACTGCGTGTACGGCACTGACGAGGGCGATGGTGCCGTCACTACGGTCGAGACCATGATCGCCAAGGCCACGACGGCCAGGACTACCATGAGGACCCAACGCCAGGAGCGGTCGGGCGTCCCTAGAGGCGTGCCTCCGCCGGGCCGGTCAGAAGGTCGCTGTCGCAGGTCACCGGGTTGGCGGCTCATGCTCCCATCGTAGGCAGTCAACTTCCCTAGCGCGCTTCAGCAGCCTCTTATCAGCCTGTTATCAGCTCGTCAGGGGCTTGTCATACCTGTCCGGGGGGTTGCTTGGCCTGGCGTGCAGCCGTCCCGCGGGCACGGCACAGCTCTTTCAGGTAGTTTCGCTCGTGTGAGCAGCATGACATGCGCGCGTCCCGGTTGCCCGGGGGCACCGGTGGCATGGCTTGCGTACGACTACGAGGCAAGGTGCGCTTGGCTGGACGACCAGCCCAGTGGCAACGGCCGGGCGCACGAGTGGCCGTTGTGCAAGCACCACGCCGACACCCTCAAGGTGCCGCGGGGCTGGTTCTGCATCGACCGGAGGGCCGCTCGGCGCTGGGACGGTTGGGCGGGCTGGGACGGGCCTGCAACTGCGGACGGTGCTGATAGTGGTGCTTTGACGGGCTCTAACGGCTCGGGCACGTCGAGCGGCTCCAAGCACTTGGCGCGCTCGGCCAAACGGGCTGGAGGCGCTGGTCGACCCGGCAGCTCTGGTGCGCCGCTGGTTGCGAACAGGGGTGCCGAGGCTGGCCGGGCCCGCTCGCCCATGCAGGACGGTGCCGCTCAGGGGCAGGCCTCACCAAGGTTCACGGAGGTACTTTGACCCCGCGGCCAGACGCCGGACCGGCGAGACTGCTCACCTGGTAGGGCCTACCTCATCTAGTAGGGCCTACGCCATGTGGCTCATGGCCAAGACCGCGGCCGGGCTGGTCGCCTCGTGCGACTACCTCGGAGCAATGGCAATGGGCGCGGGCAGCAGTGCCTCACCCATCAGCCACTGGTCTACCTCCGCTGCCGCGCTCCGTCCTTCGGCAATGGCCCAAGCCACAAGGCTTTGACCTCGGGCCATGTCCCCACAGGCGAAGACGCCGTCGGCGCTAGTGAGCCAGCTTTCGTGGCGGGCCACGTTGCCCCGCTGGTCAAGCTCGACCCCCAGCTGTTCGAGCATTGGGGAACGTTCTGGGCCGCTGAAGCCGAGCGCCAGCAGCACGAGGTCGGCCGGCAGCTCGCGTGCCGTACCCGGTACAACTTCAAAAGTCAGCCTGCCGTCCGACAGGCTCATGGTCACATCCGACAGCTCAAGGGCGCTCACGTGGCCGTCTGGGCCGCCCTTGAACCGCTGGGTCGACACAGACCACAGGCGCGTACCTCCTTCGTGGTGGGCAGCGGAGCTACGCAACTGGAGCGGCCACATGGGCCACGGGGTGCTTGGGTCTCTCTCTGCAGGCGGGCGCGGCATGATCTCCAGTTGGTGGACGGACACGGCTCCCTGGCGAAGAGCCGTGCCAAGACAATCGGCCCCGGTGTCACCGCCGCCGATCACGACCACCCTTTTGCCGGCGGCGTTTACCGCTGGGTCGACTGGCTCGCCTTGCTGGGCACGGTTGGCTGCGGACAGGTAGTCCATAGCCTGGTAAATCCCGGCCAGCTCTCGGCCTGGGACGACGAGGTCGCGTGGAGCCGTGGCTCCTCCAGCGAGCAGCACAGCGTCTGAGCTCGCCCTCAGCTCAGCCGCGCTCAAGTCTTTGCCGATCTCAGTTCTCGTGCGGAAAGAGACCCCCTCTGCCCTCATCTGGGCAAGGCGGCGCTCGAGCACCCACTTTTCGAGCTTGAACTCCGGTATGCCGTAGCGAAGGAGCCCGCCTATCCGGTCAGCGCGCTCGTAGACGGTGACCTCATGGCCTGCTCGCCGCAGCTGCTGGGCTGCAGCCAGACCAGCAGGCCCCGATCCAACTACCGCTACTGCCTTGCCAGTAAGCGCCGTCGGTGGCAAAGGCACGACCCAACCCTCTGACCAGGCGACCTCGGCCACCTGCTTTTCTATGAGGGCGTTGGTCACGGGAGCGTCGTTGATGGCAAGGACGCAGGCCGTCTCGCACATTGCCGGGCACAGGCGCCCGGTCAGCTCGGGGAAGTTGTTGGTCGCGTGCAGCCTTTCGGAGGCATCGCGCCATCTGCCCCGGTAGACCAGGTCGTTCCACTCGGAGATCAGGTTGCCAAGAGGGCAGGCACTGTGGCAGTAGGGCACGCCGCAGAACATGCACCGCGACGCCTGCACAGAGGTCTCATTGCGAGCCATAGGTTCGTACACCTCGCGCCAGTCCTTGACGCGCTGTGCTACGGGCCGGTACGCGGCGCTACGTCGGGGCTTGGTGAGGAAGCCGGTGGGGTCACCCATGTGAGCAGGATCACAACTGGAGAGCTGCGCCAGTTAGGGCCGATTGTCACTTTTGCGCCGCAATTGCCTGAGGACCGCAGCCCTATGGTTGGCGCTATGATTGCCGCCTTTTCGATCACGCCCATGGGCGCAGGAGAGTCCGTCAGCGACCTTGTGGCCGAAGCCGTTCGCATTGTGCGGGCTAGCGGGCTGCCCAACGAGACCAACGCCATGTTCACGAACGTCGAGGGGAGCTGGGAGGAGGTCATGGCGCTCATCAAGGACTGCGTCGAGCGCCTTTCGGCATCCGCACCGCGCCTGTCAGTCGTTGTCAAGGTCGATTACCGCCCCTCTGCAGGGGTCGGGGAGCTCACTGCCAAAGTTGGCCGCGTGGAAGCCCGCCTGGGGCATGGCGAGCATGGCTCTTGAGAGGCCACTGCGGAAGCCGCTACGAAAGTTTCGCAACCACTGGTTACAATAAGTAAGCGCTGTCAGCTGCAAAGCGCGTGCGAACAATGAGACGCGGGGGCAAAATACTTTGTAAGCAAGGAAGCTGCGTTCGGAACGGAAACCAGTGTGGTCCGCAACTTTCGTAGGGCCTGCGAGCTTGCGGGCCAGTCAGCTCTTCTTAGAGGAGGTAGGATATGCCTGGGACGTTCGAAAGGGCCGCTTTACGGCGGCCCAAGCGCACAGTGAAGGCAGCGGCACGAGCGGCTAGCAAGGGCCTTGCCGTGCTAGCAGGCTTGGGGCTGGCCATGACTGCGACCGCTCCGGTGAGCACTGCTCAAGTTGCGAGCAGCGTAGGAAGTACCAGTACGGCTCCCGTCCAGGTCAGCATCGGCAGGGCCGTCTACCAAAGGATCGACGGGTTCGGTTTCTCAGACGCGTTCGGCCAGGCCGCGAACTTGGCGGCCATGCCGTCAGATGTCCGGTCTGAGGTGTACGCACTGCTGTTTGACCCAACGAAAGGTGCCGGCCTAGACATTGTGCGCTTTGGGATCGGTGGGGCCGGGACAGTGAGCGACCAGCTTTCCTTAGGCCAGGCCGCCCTCAGTTTTGGCGTCCGCACTTTCTACGCAGACGCGTGGAGCGCCCCCGGCTTGATGAAGAGCAATGGTTCACAGGACAACGGGGGCTATTTGTGCGGCTCGCCCGGTGCCAACTGCATCAACGGTGATTACCGCCAGGCGTACGCTGACTACTTGGCCGCGACCGCCAAGGCCTTTGCTGAGCAGGGGTTGCCGCTGCAGGCGGTGGACTTTGTGAACGAGCCCGAGATCGGCCCCGGTTACCCGAGCATGCTTATGACGCCAGCGCAGGCCGCAGATTTTGTGCCGTATTTGGGCCGCGCCCTGCAGCAGGAAGGCTTGAGGACCACGGTCGCGTGCTGCGATGCGGAGGGATGGGCTAACAGCGGCGGTTTTGAAGGGGCTCAGGCCTACACGCAAGCTGTCCTCTCCGACCCGCAGTCAGCTCGCTATGTCGGCTTGATCACCTCTCATGGCTACACCTCGGCGCCGACGTTCCCATTGACCAACGAACGCCCGGTCTGGGAGACCGAGTGGTCGACTTTCCAGTCATGGGACCCAGCCTGGGACGACGGGACAGACGCGTCGGGGCTCGCTTGGGCGGACAACATTTACACCGCGCTCGTGGACGCGAACGTGAACGCGTTTTTGTACTGGTGGGGGACCACGACCTATAAGGAGAACGGGGACAACGAAGGGCTTATCATGCTCGGTTCCCCCGGCAGCCCGACGGCTGGCGCCTACCAGGCGTCGGGGCGGTTGTGGGCCTTTGCGGCGTTCAGCCGTTTCGTGCGGCCAGGCGCCTTCCGCTTGGCTACGACGAGCTCAGACCCAGAGCTGGACGCTGTAGGGTTCCGCAGCGGGAGCCATTTGGTGCTAGTCGTGATCAACAACGCTAGCGAGCCAGAGCAGGTCAACTACCAACTGGGTGCCCCCATAGCCGGGACAGCTCAGCCTTACCTGACCGATAGCACTGACACCGGCACGGTCCAGGCGGCGGTCCCGGTGACGGACGGGTCCTTCAGCGCGTCCGTGCCTGCCGGTGCGGTGGTGAGCTACGTCATCACTGCCAATAGCCAAGGTTTCCCTGGCACTGGGGGCTTTGGCCGACCGGTCCGCTGAAGTCTGCTCCGCCCGGTGGCGTCCTCTGGTGTGGCGGGCCGGGTGCCCGGCGTGGCGGCTGCAGTTAGTTGCGCAGCTAGCGCGCCGGGCTTTGCCCGGTCCTGATGAGGGCGCCTGCAACGGCCGCTTGGCCCAGGCTTATGCCGCCGTCGTTCGTCGGGGCCCGGGAGTGGAGGAGCACCTTGAAGCCGGAGGCCTCTAGTGACGACGCTGCTCGTTCAACCAAGAGCACGTTTTGGAACACTCCGCCTGACAGCGCTACAAGGGACAGCCCAGTGACCTCACGTGCTCTTTGGCAGGCGGCCACGATCCCCTGGGCTAGCGCATTTTGGAAGCGCGCAGCCACCACAGGGGGAGCGGTGCCCGACGAGAGGTCTAGAGCCGCAGCGCGTGCTAGTTCTTTACCCAACATCTGAAAGGGCTCGGTTGTGCTGAGCGGGAGGGAGTAGGCAGAAAGCTCTGCAGGGTCCGCGAGCTGTTCCAGCTCAACGGCCGCTTGCCCTTCGTAGTTGACGGTGTCGCGCAGCCCTAGGAGGGAGGATATGGCATCGAACAGGCGGCCGACGCTTGAAGTCAGAGGACTTGCGAGACCACTGCGGGCCAGGGCGGTGACCGTGCCCCACTCCTCGCCATGGCGCTCTACGATGCCCAGTTTGGCGGGGACTTGGCCGTCAAAGCCGAGGTCCAGGTAGGAAGCCGCCATCCGCCAAGGCTGTTTTACCGCGGTGGCGCCACCCGGCATGGGCACAGGCTCGAAGTGACCGAGGCGTTCGAAGCTCGCGAGGTCTGCGGCAAGGATCTCCCCGCCCCAGAGCGTCCCGTCAGTGCCAAAGCCCAGGCCGTCGAAGGCGACACCTATAACTGGGCCCGCTTCGTCGTTGTCTACCAGGCAGGAGGCAATGTGGGCGTGGTGGTGCTGCACGCCCACCAGTTCGACGTCATCGAGGCCCAAGGCGTACTTGGTCGAGAGGTACTCCGGGTGCAGGTCGTGGGCGACCACCTGAGGGACGATGTCGAACAACCGGGAAAAATGCTCGATCCCTTGTGCAAAGCTCTTCAAGGTTTCATAGTTTTCCAGGTCGCCGATGTGGTGAGAGAGAAAAGCGCGCCGCCCTTTGACCAGGCAGAAGGTGTTCTTGAGCTCAGCGCCGCAGGCGAGGACTGGTCTGGCAAAGGTCTCTTTTAGGATAAGCGGCTGTGGCACGAAACCGCGGGAACGGCGTACGACCGCTTCTTTGCCTCGTAAAAGCCGTGTGACCGAGTCATCCGTGCGCATGTGTACAGGCCGGTCGTGTGCCAAAAAGGCATCGGCGATGCCGCTCAGGCGCTGGCGTGCATCCAAGTCGTCATAGGCGATCGGTTCGTCTGAGACGTTGCCGCTGGTCAGCACGAAGGGCTGGCCAAGCTGGCGGGATATGAGGTGGTGGAGGGCTGTGTAGGGGAGCATGAGGCCCAGCTGACGGTTGCCAGGTGCCACCGACTGGGCGACGTCGGCCACAGGGCGGGCCAGACGTCGCAGCAGGACGACGGGGCGGCGAGGGCTTTCGAGCAGGCGGGCCTCGGCCTCGCTGACCTCACAAAGGCGACGGGCGGTGACCAGGTCGGCGACCATGACAGCGAACGGCTTGTCTTCGCGGTGCTTGCGTGAACGCAGTGCGGCGGCGGCTCGTTCCGAGGTGGCCACTACGGCCAGGTGGTAGCCCCCCAAGCCTTTAATGGCGATCACGCTACCTTGTCGCAGTAGCCCCACAGCAGCGTCAAGCGCATTGGCAGCGTTGGAGAGCGGCCGTCCGGAGGCGTCGACCAGGCTTAGCGAGGGCCCGCAGGCCGGGCAGCAAGTTGGTTGGGCGTGGAAGCGGCGGTTGGAAGGGTCATGGTACTCACGCTCACAATCGGGGCACATGGCAAAGCCAGCCATCGTGGTGTTCTGCCGGTCATAGGGAACAGCGCGGATGATCGTAAAGCGCGGGCCGCAGTTGGTGCAGTTGATGAAGGGGTAGAGGTAGCGACGGTCGGAGGGGTCTAACAGCTCCCTAAGGCAGTCGGGGCAAGTAGCCGTGTCCGGCGCTATGAGGGCCTGGCGTTCGCCAGCCGGGTCGCTTGGCACGATCCTAAAACCGTGCTCGCCACGTACGGGTACATGCCGGCTCTTGACCGTCTCGATGACGGCTAGCGCAGGGGAGCCCTCGCTCAGCCGGGCCATGAAGGCGTCGACCTTCGAGGCGGCACCTTCGACTTCGATGAAAACCCCGGTGGTGTCGTTGCCGACCAGCCCCGCAAGGCCGAGCTCGTCAGCCAACTGGTGGACGAAGGGGCGGAAACCGACGCCTTGTACTACCCCCTCTACTCGTACGGCTAGACGGGTGGCCCGCGTACCGTGCCCTTGCGTCACCGGGCCTGCAACCAGTAGCTGGGAGCTTCGGACATCTTTGCCATGATGGCGGCGCCGCTCGGGCGCCGCCACTCGGGTGAGACCTTCACGCCGGGTGGCTCGTGGTGCGCTGCCCGCTGTCAGCGCCGCTTGCTTAGCCGCGGGAACGGCGGGCTAGGAGGCGGCACTCGAGGTGATCTACGTTTAGGCAACTCTCACATAATATGTTACAGTTACCTGCCCTGTTGGGACTAGCGCCTTTGGCTATGTGACCATGGGCCCTACCTGGCGGCCGGAGAGGGCTGGGAACCTGGGGACATGTTCCAAGTCCGGGTCCATGGCCGCGGTGGCCAGGGGGTTGTCACGGCTGCCGAACTACTGTCTCTCGCCGCCTTTATCGATGGCCGTCAGGCTCAGGCGTTCCCGAGCTTCGGCCTTGAACGCATAGGGGCTCCAGTTGTCGCTTACTGCCGGGTGGCGGACGGCCCTATCCGCGCACGCGAGCCGGTGGTGTCTCCCGATGCCCTCATAGTGCAGGACCTGACGCTCCTCTCGCTACAAGAAGTTTGGAAGGGCGCGAGCCCCGCCACTTACGTGCTGCTTAACAGCCCCAAGCCGTGGCGGGAACTGGCGGGGGCCGAGCTGCTGAGCGGCTTCGACCCGTCTCGGGTCGTCGCGGCCCCGGCGACAGAGATCGCCCTTGCCCAAGTCGGGCGGCCCGTCTCTTATGCAGCCTTGCTCGGGGGTTTTGCCGCTCTGACGGGGGTTGTCAGCTTGTCGGCAGTCAGCCAGGCCATCAGGCAACGTTTCTCGGGTTTGGCCGGTGAGCGCAATGTCGCCGCTGCTGCTGAAGCGTTCCGTTTGGTCGACCTCGCGCGTAACAGTTCTTCATGGGCCGTTTAGGTCATGCGCCAAATTGACGGCTCCGTGGCAGTTGCTGAAGCGGTGGCAGCCTGTCGGCCTGAGGTTGTCTCTGCCTACCCCATAACCCCACAAGCCCACATTGTCGAGGCTCTATGGTCAATGGTGCGTTCTGGCCGCCTGTCACCCTGCGAGCTCATAAATGCCGAGTCTCAGTTCTCGGCCATGTCGGTCGCGATCGGGGCCTCTGCTGCTGGTGCCCGTGCTTATACGGCTACGGCAAGCCAGGGGTTGTTGTCCATGGCTGAAGCCATTTACAACGCGGCCGGGTTGGGGTTGCCGGTCGTCATGACCCTTGCCAACCGGGCAATTGGTGCGCCTGTAAATATTTGGAACGACCACAGCGATGCAATGGCCGTGCGCGACGCCGGTTGGGTGCAGCTGTTCGCCGAGGACAACCAGGCGGCTGCTGATTTGCACGTCCAGGCTTTCCGGGTCGCCGAGGACCTGTCGGTCCCGGTCATGGTCTGCATGGACGGTTTTGTCCTCACCCACGCCTTCGAAGCAGTTGAGGTCCCGGGCCAAGGCCAGGTGGACGAGTTCCTCCCGCCCTACGAACCTCGCCAGGTGCTGGACCCCGCTGAGCCAGTGTCTGTCGGGGCCATGGTGGGGCCAGAGGCCTTCGAAGAGGTCCGTTACCTGGAGCACGTGAAACTGATGAGCGCGCTAGAGAAAATACCCCAAGTCGCTGAGGAGTTTTACCAGTCTTTCGGGCGCTACGCAGGCGGCCTCGTAGCCCCCTACCGAGCTGATGATGCTCACACGGTGGTGGTGGCCATGGGTTCTCTGCTCGGGACGCTAAAAGACATAGCCGACGACCTACGGCAAAAAGGTCACAAAGTCGGGGTGCTCGGTATCACCACCTTCCGTCCTTTTCCTGCGGCAGCTGTGCGCGAAGCTCTCTGGGGGGCCAGGGTAGTGATCGTGGTTGAAAAGGCCTTCAGCACCGGCTTTGGGGGTGTTCTTTCCACTGATGTAGCGACGGCGATGGGCCCGCTCCGGGCACCTATAGCGACGGTTGTGGCTGGGCTGGGAGGACGGCCGGTCAGCGCCACTTCCCTTGCCAGGATAATAGAAGGTTCCGAACGTGGCTACCTGGAGCGGGTCACGTTCTTGGACCTGGACCAGGACCTTGTCGACCGCGAGCTGGCCCGTGCCGGGGCGCCTACGCGGCAAGGGGCGTCTAGCGCTAGCGTGCTTAGGGACGTGGCTCCGGGCTCTTTTGGCGGGGAGGTGTAGGGTGCCGTACCAAAGGGCTCAGTTCTGCCAAGTTGGCAGCCTTGCTGTCGGCAACCGCCTGCTTGCCCCTAAGGACCGTACAGTCCAGGCAAGCCCCGAGCGCGCGAGCTCTCTTGCCCCGGGGCACCGTGGCTGCCGAGGCTGTGGTGAGGCCTTGGCGGCGCGTTACGTGCTGGACGCTGCCATGGCGGCCACGGGCGGCCAGGTGGTGGTTGTCAACGCGACGGGGTGCCTGGAGGCGTTCTCGGCTTTTTACCCCGGCACTTCATGGCGCCTCCCATGGCTGCACTCTCTGTTCGGCAACGCCCCAGCCGTCGCCAGCGGGGTGGCTGCTGCGTTGAAGGCAACAGGTCGCTTGGACGTGAGGGTCGTGGCCCAGGGGGGTGACGGGTCTACTGGAGATACCGGTTTTGGGGCTTTGTCGGGGCTTTTCGAGCGCAACGACGACGTGCTTGTGGTTTGTTACGACAACCAGGCTTACATGAGCACGGGGGCGCAACGCCTTGCTCCGTCACCTTCTGTTGTCGGCAGCGCAAGCACGGAGGCGGCCAGCCCCGAGACAGCCAACGCGTTTGGCCAGGGCAAGAACATCCCCGCTATCGCCATAGCCCACGGGATCCCATATGTGGCAACAGCCTCTGTTGCCTACGTGCACGACCTTGAGCACAAGGTTGCACGGGCCATGAGCTTTCGCGGTGCGCGCTACTTGCACATCTTGGCACCCTGCCCGCTTGGGTGGAAGAGCGCCACCAAAGACACGGTGCGGCTCGCGCGCTTGGCCGTAGAAAGTGGCCTGTTCGTCTTGTTGGAAGCCGAAGACGGCGAGGTGGTGGCGACCACGCCGCTGCGCCACCGGGTGCCGGTGAACGAGTACTTGCGCCTTCAAGGCCGTTATGACCACCTGTTCACAGGGCCGGGACGCCGGGACATAGTGGCCCGGATCCAGAAAATTGCAGACGACAACGTCGCTCGTTACGGCTTGGGACAGGACAATGGAAAAGTTTTTCGCAATAACCCTCCCAGCCGGTTCTAGCCTCGGCAACCGCACGGGCAACTGGCGGGAGGAGCGGCCTGTCTTTGTGGACTTGCTCCCGCCGTGCAATGACGCTTGCCCGGCGGGGGAAAACGTGCAGGGCTGGTTGTACGCGGCAGCAGAAGGTGATTACGAGGGCGCTTGGCGTGCAGTGATGGCAGACAACCCGCTGCCTGCCGTGACGGGCAGGGCGTGTTACCGGCCCTGCGAGGCGGCCTGCAACCGGGCGAAGCTTGACGAAGCGGTGAGCATAAATGCGCTCGAGAGGTTTGTCGGCGACTTTGCCATCGAAAGGGGATTGCACATTGAGCCGCCTGCCGTAGAGTCAGGCAAGAGGGCCCTGGTTGTCGGGGCTGGGCCCGCCGGTCTTTCCGCTGCTTACCACCTCCGGCGGCTTGGCCATGCGGTCGTCATCTACGAGGCGGCGCCTCTGCCTGGGGGGATGATGCGCTACGGGTTGCCCGAGTACCGCCTGCCGCGCCGTGTCCTCGACGCCGAGATAGCGCGGATAATTGACCTTGGTATTGAGCTGCAGCTGCGCCACCCAGTGGAGGACTTGGCCGCCTCTTTGGAGGAGGCCATATTGGCTGGCCGGTCCTTCGACGCAGTTTTCCTCGGTGTCGGTGCCCAGGTTGCCAAACGAGAGCACATACCAGCTGGCGGCTCGGCGCGCGTCATAAACGCCCTCGCCCTTCTGCGGTCAGTGAACGAGGGCGGGGTGCCGGCCCTCGGTAGGCATGTAGTCGTTTACGGCGGGGGCGACGCGGCCGTGGACGCCGCCCGTACGGCGAAACGCCTGGGCGCCGACGAAGCCGTGATCGTTTGCAGGTTCACCCAGGAGCTTATGCCGGCTCATCCCGAAGGACTGGAAGACGCCCTGGGCGAGGGCATAAAGGTCAAGTGGCTCTCGGCCATAACCCACGTCGCGCAGGGCAGCGTGCTCTTGGAGGACATGGAGCTGGACGAGGCCGGCTTGCCTCAGCCGACTGGTGAGGTCGAGGAGCTAGACGCCGATGCCTTGGTGCTTGACCTGGGCCAGGAAGCCGACCTGTCTCTCGTAGCCCGGATGGCGGGTGTGAGGGTGCACAAGGGATGGGTGTCGGTGGGGCCGACGATGATGACCGGTGAGCCCGGGGTCTTTGCCGGGGGTGACATGGTTGGGCGCGACATGACGCTGCCGGCGGCGATCGGCCATGGCAAGTTGGCGGCCCGGGCGATGCACGCCTACTTGGCGGGCTCAGAGCTAACTGTGCCGCGACGCCATCAGCTGGCCGGGCCCGAGCGGCTCAATACGTGGTACTACTCTGATGCTGCGCGTTCGGTGCCGCCACGGCCAGAAGCGGCCAAGAGCGTGCCTACCTTTGACGAGGTAAAAGCTGGGCTCGATGCCGAAAGCGCCGTTTTCGAGGCCCGCCGGTGCATGTCGTGCGGGAACTGCTTCGAGTGCGACAACTGCTTGGGGGTCTGCCCGGACAGCGCCGTCTTGAAGCTGGCGGACGCGGTCGTTGGTGGTGGCCCAGGTGCTGAGCCGGTGTTCGCGAGCGGAGGGAAGGGCCGGCGCTATGTCTTCGACTACGACTACTGCAAGGGCTGTGGCCTGTGCGCCGCCGAGTGCCCGTGCGGGGCCATCGTCATGGAGCCTGAGCCGACCTAACCCGCCTGCCGTTGTGGCGCTAACCGAGGAATGATGTAAGACATGCTAGAGATCCCCGAGCCGGGTGGTTCCATGGGTGCCGACCCTGGGCCGCTCCAGGGCAAGTTGCTCGTTGCCAGCCCAGCGCTGGCGGATCCCAACTTTTCTCGGACCGTCGTCCTCATGCTGGCGCACGGGGAACAGGGCGGCCTTGGGCTGGTGCTGAACCGGCCAAGCCTGACTGGGGTAGCGGTACCGCTGCCGCAGTGGGAGTACCTGGCGTCTGCCCCGGAGGTTGTCTTCGTTGGCGGGCCGGTCAGTGAAGGCGCCATCTGCCTAGCACGTGTCAAGTCCGAGGTCTCTGTGCCGAGCTCCGGCTACCTGCCCCTGAGCGGCCCACTGGGGACGGTCGACTTGGAGTCGGATCCCGCCTTCGTGGCTCCCTGGATCGAAAAGCTGCGCATTTTCGCCGGTTATGCAGGCTGGGGGCCGGGCCAGCTTGAGGCCGAGATCGCCGCTGGCGCTTGGTGGGCCGTTGACGCCAAAGACCAGGATGTCTTTAGCCAAAAGCCAGGCGACCTATGGAAGCAGGTCCTGCGCCGCCAAGGAGGGCGATTGGCCTTGGTCTCTGCCTACCCTGACGACCCGTCGCTCAACTGAGTGAGATCTTGCTGGACAGGGCCGCTGAGATCTCAGTGGGAAAAGCCGTCCGGCCGGTGTGCCGGACCTGCGGCCGGTGTGCCGGACAGGGCACCATCATTCGCGTGCTCGTGACCTGGCTTTGGCCCGTTCTTGTCGTGACAGCAGTACTTTTCTTAGCCGTACGGAGGTCGGTGTGACCTCTGCGCACTCGTCCTCGCGTAGGAACTCGAGCGCTTGCTCCAATGAAAGGGTCGTGGCCGGGGTCAGGCGTACCAGCTCTTCGGCCGTTGAAGAACGCATGTTGGTGAGCTTGCGTTCCTTCGTCGGGTTGACGTCCATGTCCTCGCGGCGGGAACTTTCCCCGACGATCATGCCCTCGTAGACTTCCGTCCCTGGGCTCACGAACAATGTGCCGCGCTCTTGCAGGCTGAGCAGCGCGTAAGTGGCACAGCGTCCTTGGCGGTCAGCCACCAACGACCCGCTCTGGCGGGTACGTATCTCACCTTGCCAAGGCTCCCAGCCCTCCAGTACGTGATGGAGCTGCGCGGTGCCCCGGGTCTCTGTCAGCAGTTGGGAGCGCAACCCGATGAGGCCACGGGCGGCCACGACCCAGTCGGTGCGCGCCCAACCTGTGCCATGGCTGACCATGTGCTGCATGCGGCCCTTGCGAGCAGAAAGGAGCTGGGTGACGGTCCCTAGGTGCTCTTCGGGCACGTCGAGAGAGACACGCTCCACTGGCTCGTAGACCACGCCGTCGACGAGCTTGGTCAAGACGCGGGGTTTGCCGACTGTGAGCTCGAAGCCCTCGCGGCGCATCAGTTCGACCAGCACTGCCAGTGCCAGCTCGCCCCGGCCTTGCACCTCCCATGTGTCGGGCCGCTCGGTCGCCAGCACCCGCACAGACACGTTGCCCACCAGCTCGGCGTCCAGCCGGCCTTTGACAAGCCGGGCTGTGAGCTTGGTACCTTCGCGTCCTGCCAGTGGCGAGGTATTGACGCCAAAAGTCATCGATATAGCCGGCTCGTCCACCCTGACTGGTGGCAGCGGCCTGGGATCTTCGGGGTCGGCCAGGGTGTCACCGATCATGACGTCGGGTATGCCGGCGATCGCGATGATGTCGCCTGGCCCTGCGGCGCGCTCGCCTGCATCGACCCTGTCCAGGGCATCGGTGAAGTAGAGCTGCGAGATGCGCACTTTTTGCACCGTGCCGTCTGTGCGGCACAACGCTGCCGTGTCACCTTTTTTGGCCCAGCCCTGGTGGACCCGGCAGATGGCCAACCGGCCCACGTACGGCGAGGCGTCCAAGTTGGCTACAAGCGCCTGGAAGGGGTGGCCTTCTTCGTAAGTGGGTGCAGGCACTTGAGAGATGAGCAGCTCGAAAAGGATCTTGAGGTCGGGGGCGTCTCTAACTTCTTGCGGGCTGAGCGCTGCCTGCCCTGAGCGCGAACTGCAATAGACAACAGGGAAGTCGATCTGGTCCTCGTTGGCGCCCAGGTCTATGAACAGCTCGTAGACAGCGTCAAGCACTTCGGCTGGGCGGGCGTCCGCCCGGTCGACCTTGTTGATCACGACCACGATCGGCAAGCCAGCCTCGAGCGACTTGCGCAGCACGAAGCGAGTTTGCGGCAAGGGGCCCTCGCTGGCGTCCACCAAGAGGAGGACGCCGTCGACCATGGTGAGGCCACGCTCGACCTCACCTCCGAAATCGGCGTGCCCGGGCGTGTCGACGATGTTGACCGTGACATCGCCGTAACGGACGGCGGTGTTCTTGGCGAGGATCGTTATGCCCTTTTCTCGCTCTAGGTCGGTGTTGTCGAGCACGCGTTCGGGCACTTCCTCATTGGAGCGGAAGGCCCCGGACTGGCGGAGCATGGCGTCGACCAGCGTCGTCTTGCCGTGGTCGACGTGAGCCACTATGGCTACGTTGCGTATGTCGGCGCGTTTTGGCATCTAGTTCTGTCTGGCTCGTTGCTAGGAGGTTCCGTCTGGTCGCTGCTAGGGGGCGGCCCTATGCAGAGTACTGGCTAGTGCCGGCGCAACCTGGGCCAGTGCCTCCTTAGGGGACGTTCGGCCCGCCTGCGGTGCTCCTCCATGCGCCGGCGTATGAGCTCGCGCCTGGCCTGGAGATCCCGGTAGGTGAGGCTTTGGACGTCATCGCCCACCCCTATCGCCGCACGGACACCGCCCACGTCGATGGCGTACTGGCGGGGGTCCATACCGATGTCGTGGGCAATGCGCTCGCCGTGGCGAGTGGTGAAGTACGTGCCGATGCCGGCCACCTCCGCGAACAAGTCGACGTCAGGGGCCAGCGTTGCCAACGAGCCGTCCAGAAAAAGCAGGTCTTTTACGAACAGCATCAGGATCTTCGGGAACTTGGCCCCGTACTCCAACAGTCGTTTGGTCAGCTCGCGCACTTCGGCCAGGAGGGCCTCGGGGTCCATGGTCGTAGGGTCGACGACTGGCTTGTCCAGTCCCAGGTCGTTGGCCAGTTCGTCGAGGTCGGTGTCAGGGGGGACGGCACCCAGGTCTCGCAAGCCGGCCAACTGCATGCGGGTGTCGTTCAAAGTGCCGCCCATTAGCAGGCGCAGGAAGGCTACGCGCCGGTGCTCGTCAAGGCGGCCCGTGATGCCGTAGTCCAACAGGGCTACTCGACCGTCGTGGCGCACCAGGAGGTTGCCACCATGGAGGTCACCGTGGAAGACCCCGAACAGGGCGGCTCCTTCGAGGAAGGCGATCATGAGCGCCCGCACCACGGCCGAGGTATCGATGCCGGCGGCGTGCATACCGTCGACATCGTCCCAGCTAAAACCGTCGAGGCGCTCCATCACGAGGAGACGGCGCGTGACGAGCTCGGGATGAGGCCGCGGGACGACCACCGCTTTTTGGCCTGTCGCTGCCAAGACGCGGGCGATGTCGAGCATGTTGTCGGCTTCCAGGCGGAAATCGAGCTCCTCTACGATCGTCTCGGCGAACAGCTCTACCAGGGCGGGCGGGTTGGCCAGCGAAGCCACGGGGATCCGGCCTATGAGCAGAGGGGCCAGCCAGCTCATGGCGGCGATGTCGTTGCGCACGAGGTCGCCGACATGGGGCCGTTGTACCTTGACTACCACGTCTTCCCCGCTTAGCAGACGGGCGGCGTGCACTTGGGCGATCGAGGCCGCGGCTATAGGGGTGGTCTCGAAGTGGGCGAACACGTCTTCCAGCCGTTGACCGAGCTCAGCTTCGACGACTTGGCGCACGGCGCTAAAGGGCTCGGGCGGCACACGGTCGCGGCACAACCTGAACTCTGCCACGAGCTCAGGAGGGAAAACGCCTTCTCCAGAGGAGAGGATCTGGCCCAGCTTGATGTAGGTCGGGCCGAGGTGCTCGAAAGCCTTGCGCAACCGCCGGGAGAGACCAGCTCGGGAAACCTCGCGGCGACCGAGCTTGTTGGCTTGGCGCCGTTCCACCGCCTGCCAGGCCAGGATCGCCCAGCCCAAGCGGAGCCCGGTGACGAGCACCCGTCGCCCCGGCGGGGTGCGCCGACGGCTTAGCAGCTTGGGCACGAGCAGGGCCGTCTCAGTACGCAAAGCGCTCACGCCGTCCCGCCAGGGCATTGGCTTGCCTGACAGGTCCCACGGTGGGGACTCGCTGAAGGCCCCTAAGGCGAGGTCGGCTGGTAGTTCGTCGTCGGGTGCGGTCATGGCCATAAGAGGTGTCCCCGCCGACCCTAGTGCCCCGAGAGCGATGTACTGGGCCTGTCCAGCGCGAACTTCCGGGCTTGTCTGGCGATAACTGGGCAAATAAGCGCTCGGAGATAGGGCGACCTGCGGGCCCGGGGTCGAAGTAACCGCCGCGGCCCCGTAAATTAACCTCAGCCTTACCGCTAGGCTAGGGCCCAATGGCCAGCACGCAACGCCTTAGTGCCGGTGACACTGCCCCAGGCTTTACCCTGGCGGACCAGTCGGGCCAACCCGTGTCCCTGCAAGACTTCCAAGGGCGCAAGGTCCTCGTGTACTTCTACCCGAAGGCAGACACCCCCGGTTGCACGGCTCAGGCTTGTGGGCTTCGGGACGTGCGAGGCCAGATCGGCAGCACGGCTGTGGTCGGGATAAGCCCTGACCCGCCAAAACGCCAGGCAGCCTTTGACGCCAAGTACGGGCTCGGCTTCCCATTGCTGTCTGACCCTGGTCATGAGGTCGCCGAGGCCTATGGGGTCTGGGTGCAAAAAAGCATGTACGGCCGTTCCTACATGGGGATCGAACGCTCGGCCTTCCTGGTGGGGGAGGACGGGCGCCTCGAACAGGTCTGGTACAAGGTTTCGCCAACGGCCACCTCGGAGAACCTGTTGAAGGCGTTAAGCGGGTAGGAGCACGAGGCAGCCGTTGTGGCCTCCGAAGCCGAACGAGTTAGACAGGGTGGGGCCAGGCTGCCAGGGGCGGGGGCCACCTGTGACGAGGTCAATCGGTATGGCCGGGTCTAGGTTGGCGGTGCCGACCGTGGGGGGGATCTGCTTGTGCAGGAACGACAGGGCTACCGCCGCGACCTCGATGGCCCCGGCGGCGCCAAGAGTGTGGCCGATCACGCCCTTGATGCTGGTGACAGCCGGGCCTGGTGAGCCAAAGACCTTCAATATGGCCTTGCCTTCGGCGGCGTCATTGAGCGGGGTGGAAGTCCCGTGGGCGTTGACGTGCACGACTTCGCCCGGTTGGACTTGTGCGTCGGCCAGGGCGAGCTCTATGCAGCGAGCAGCTCCAGCGCCGTCCGGGGAGGGCGCCGTTATGTGGTGGGCATCGGCCGTGCTGGCGGCCCCCGCCAGCTCGGCGTAGATGCGGGCGCCGCGGGCAATGGCTCGAGAGCGCTCTTCGAGCACGACGACGCCAGCCCCCTCGCCTATGACGAAACCGTCGCGAGCGATATCGAAGGGCCTGGACACCCCTGAGGTGGACAGCGCTGTCATGTTGCCAAAACCGGCCATACCCAAACCGGTCAACGGTGCTTCGGTCCCACCCGCCACCATCACGTCGCATTGCCCCATGGCTATGAGCCGGCCTGCATTGGCGATGCTCTGGGTACCTGCGGCGCAGGCGGTGACTATGGTCTCGCATGGGCCGCGCAAGCCGTAGCGCATGGAAATGTCGGCCGAAGCTCTGTTCGCCATGATCATCGGGACGAGGAACGGGGTCACGCGGCCCGGGCCTTTTCCCATGAGGACGCCGTGCTGCTGCTCGATCGTCTCCAGGCCGCCGACGCCGGTGCCTATCAGTGTGCCGGCTCGGTCCGGGTCCCCGCGTACGGCGTCTACCCCGCCAGCGTCGTTCATGGCCTCCTCCGCCGCCACGCCAGCCAAGGCCGTGAAGCGGTCGAGGCGGCGCAGCTCCTTGGTGGAGTACAGCCCGCTAGCGTCAAAGTCCTTTACAGGGAGCGACCGCCCTGCCGGGGGTGCTGACATGAGGCCCTGCCAGAAGTCGTGCGCACCGATGCCGCACGAAGTCACGACGCCAATGCCGGTAACGACTACACGCCTACCAGCTACGGCCCCGTGGCCATCGGCCGAGCCGGCCAGGACCAGCATTAGAGCTTAGAGGTGACCAGCTCGTAAGCCTGAGCCACCGTCTGGACGCCTTCCAGCTCGGTCTCTTCGACTTCGATGCCGAAACGTTCCTCCAGGGCCATCACCAGCTCCACCAAGTCCAGGCTATCGGCGTCGAGGTCGTCGGCAAAGCGGGCCTCTGGGACTATTTTTGACGGCTCTACCTGCAGTACCTCAACTGCGCACTGCTTGAACAGGTCGAACGACTCAGCTTGGTCCATTTGTCTGTCTCCTCTATCGGTCAGGGTTTTTGCAGTTGCCCTAATCTAATTGGGCTGGCCACAAGGGCCGGTTGCCTACCGGGGATGGGCTCGTCCCCACCGCCAAACCGCCGAAGACCAGGTCATGCCTGCGCCGAACCCGGCCAAGAGCACCAGGTCGCCGTCGGCCAAGCGGCCGGCGTTGGCCGCTTCAGCCAGCGCTATCGGGACCGACGCTGACGAGGTGTTGCCAGTATGCCCGATCACGGAGGCGACGCACCCCTCGGGCAAACCCAGCCGCTCAGCGGCGGCAGTCATGATCCGCTGGTTCGCCTGGTGCGGTACGAAAAGGGCGATGTCGGAGGGGCTCACCTTGGCGCGTTCCATGCTCTTTGTGGCTGAGTCGACGGTCATGCGCACCGCCTTGCGGAAAACCTCTTGTCCCCTCATGACCATGCCCGGCCCACAGTGGTCCGCATAGAAGAGAGGCTGGAGGGAGCCGTCAACACCGAGGTCCCAGCCCAAGAGAGAGCTCTCGCCGGTTGTCGCCTCCAGCACCACTGCGCCAGCACCGTCGCCGAACAAAAACGCGTTGGTACGGTCAGACCAGTTGGTGATGCGGGTCAGGGTTTCTGCCCCGATGAGCAAGACCCGCTCGATGCCGATGGAGATGAGGCCGGCTGCAGTCACGAGGCCATAGGTGAAGCCTGCGCAGGCAGCATTGATGTCCATGGCACCGCCCTTTATGTGCAGGGCCTCGGCCAGGGGAGATGAAGTGGCCGGTACGAGCTGGTCCGGGCTGGTCGTGCAGAGCAGGAGAAGGTCGATATCGGCACCGCTGAGGCCGGCTTTTTCAAGTGCGTCCTGGCCAGCTTGGGCAGCTAGTTGCGCCGTAGTGCCCATGCCGCCCGGTGGCGAGGTCTCGGGTTTGGGGTGTACGAACGGCCCGTTGGCTGCTCGCCGCTCGTGGATGCCGCTGCGTTCTACGATCCATTCGTCGCTCGTCTCGAACAGCGTCATGATCTGCTGGTTGGTAACGACAGTGCTTGGCAAGGCGCTACCCCAACCAGTTATGGCACAACCGCGCTCTGCCGGGGCTGCTAGGCCAAAGGAAGTCATCTGCGCAACCCTAGCCATTTGTGCCCGGGCTCTGGCCAGGTACGCCTGTCTCACGGAGCCACGCGATCGGTTGGCCCGGCTGGACTCGTTCCCCCGGGTGCACGAGAAGGCCCATAAGCTCACCTGCGAAGGGGCTGCGCACCTCGGTGCCGGAGACCAGCCCGACAAGGTCGCCTATGCCCACTTGGCCTTGTTTTGAGGGTGCTGAGCCCTCTGGAGGTAGCTCGAAAAGCCCTGCGGCCGGGCTGACCACTAGGCGTTCTGACACGTACAGCCGTTCGCCGTGGTGGTGCTCGGCGAAGTCTTGCAGAGGGGAATCACTGGCCAGCGCGCTCACAAGGCGGTCGAGGTGGTCAGGCGTGGCCACGACGACCGTGCTGGCTTCGGGCACCGTCGCTTTGACCATCGTCGATAAAGACCCACCTGGCCCTAGTTCGCAGAAGAGGTTGTCGCCGCCCCACTCCCCGATGCGCATAGTACTTGCCAGCGTGAGGATGCTCTGGCGCCACCGGACGGGGCTACGGAGCTGAGCAGACAAAAGTGAAGGCCATTCGGAGGGGTCTTGGTGAGCCAGGGCGTCCACATTGGCCACTACGGGCACCGCCAGGGGATAGAAAGTAGTGGCCTCCAGAGCTTTGCGTAACCGAGGTTGCGCTGGGGCCATGAGCGCAGTGTGGAAGGCCCCAGACACCGCCAAGCGGGTGACCTTCGTCGCCCCCAGTCGAAGTGCTATCTGGCCGGCCCTTTCGGTTTCTCGAGGCCGGCCAGCGATGACGTACTGGCGTGGGGCGTTGATGTTGGCTACCCAAACGTCGCCGTCGGCAAGCCGGCAGGCGATCTGGGCCTGTTCGTCCTCTATGCCAGCCAGCGCCAGCATGATGCCTGGGTTGTCCTCGGCCGCCTCCTGCATAGCCTCACCGCGTTCGGCTACAAGTCGGACGGCGTCGTCGAAGCCGACGGCTCCTGCACCCACTAGGGCGGTGTACTCGCCCACGCTATGGCCGGCACACGCCGTGGGCTCGATACCTAGCCGTTCGACGGCGTCGAGCACGACCAAGGCCATGACAAAAGTGGCTAGCTGGGCGTTGCGGGTCTCTGCCAGTTCGTCGGCACCCGCTTCGAGCAGCAGGTACTCGATGTCGCGACCGGCCACGTCGGAGGCATCTTGGACCACGTCCCAAGAAGGGTGGTCTTTCCACGGTACGCCCATACCTGGTTGTTGTGACCCTTGTCCCGGGAACATGAACGCCGGCACTGGCGCGGCCTCCTTCGTCTTGCAATATTCTGACCCATTAGGGTTGGCCAAAGTAACAACCGGGCCTCTGCCAGGACATTTACTTGTTAGGCGCCATGACGCTGGCGGGCCAGCTCGCTTGGCCACCACAGCTTCGCTCCGACGTCAATGGCGAGGGCGGGGACTAGGGCGGAGCGCACAAGGACGGTGTCGACAAGGACGCCGAAGGCAACGAGAAAACCAACTTCGGTCAGGGCGACCAGTGGCAGCACGCCTAGCACGGCAAAAGTGGCGGCGAGCACAATGCCCGCAGAGGTGATCACTGCCCCCGTGACGGCCAACCCCTTGGCTATGCCCTGGACGGCACCGGCCGCTGCTTCCTCTCTGGCCCGCGTCATGAGGAAAATGTTGTAGTCGACGCCGAGCGCGACGAGGAACACGAAACCGAAGATGGGCACTGAGGGGTCAAAGCCGGGGAAGACGAAGACGTAGCGGAACACCATCGAGCTGACGCCGAGCGAGGCGAGGTAGGAAAGCAGCACGGTGGCCACCAGCAGGACCGGTGCTACGACGGAGCGCAGGAGCAGGCCCAACATCACGAGCACCACCGCCAAGACTATGGGGATGACCAGGTTGCGGTCATGAGCGGCGGCCGCGTCCAGGTCCACGTTGGTCGCTGTTTCACCTCCCACCAGTGCACGGGGCCCGGCAGCCTGGGCGAGGCGCTGGCGCAGTGTGGCGATGGTGCGCGAAGCCGCGGCGCTCGTTGGTGAGGCGGCCAGGGTGACATCGAACGTCTCGGCTCGGCCAATAGGCGCAGCGGGACCGACAGAAGCTAAGCCGGGCGTAGACCGGGCGACCGCTTCAGCCGCGCCGACCTTGTCAGCGGGGCGGACCAGGACTATCGCTGGGGCGGCGGTCCCGGCGGGGAAGTTGGAAGCAAGGATTTCCTCGGCTTGCACCGAAGCGACCTTTCCCCTGAAGCCGTTCTGCTGGTCGACGCCGCCCCGGTAGGCGAACAAGCCAAGGCACATGACGCCGAGCAGCACGGCTAGGCCGGTCCACACCGGCCGGCGGCTGTGGGCCAGCCATCGACTGAAGCGTCCCCAGGCCCCACGCTCTTCGGGCACGTCGTCACCTTTCAGGGGGGTGAACGGGTAGAACGCCCGCCGTCCCACCGCCAGCAGCAGGGACGGGAGGAAGATGAGCTGGGCCACGAGCGCGCAGAATATGCCCGCAGCGCAAGCGGGCCCGAGGGCGGCGATGTCGTTCAGCTGGGCTACCAGTAGGCACAAAAGGGCGAAGATCACCGTCAGCGCTGAGGTGGCGATGGCGGGCGAGACCCGGCGCAAGGCGTTCGCCATGGCCTCGTGGTGGTCGTCGTGGCGGCGTAGCTCCTCCCGGTAGCGGGCCGTCAACAGCAGTGCGTAGTCGGTCCCAGCCCCGAACACCAGCACCGTAAGGATGCCAACGGTCATGCCGTTGACGACGAAACCCCCCTTGGCCAGCGCATAGGCGAACCCCTGGGACCACCCGGCGGCCACTATGACTGAGATAAGCGGGAGCAGCCACAGTACGGGGCTGCGGTAGGTGAGGACCAAAAGGAGCGCGACGACGAGCACCGTTACCGCGAGCAACTTGCCGTCGACGCCAGCGAAGGCTCCAACCGTGTCAGCCGTGGAGCCGGCCGGTCCGCCGACAGCGACCCTCAATGCCGTGGGGCCTGGTGCCGCGGTGGCTGCGGTGGCACCCTTGTCCACGATGGCCCGGACCGCTTTCACGTCATTGTCGATGGTCGTTTGGGCCGTGGTCGAGGCGATGGGCACAGAGAACCAGGCGGCCAGGCCGTCTTTGGCAACACTGACCGCTCCTGGTGCCCCAGCGCCCGCGAGGTGGGCGTCAAGCAGCGCAGCCCTTGCTCGGTTGATAAGCGCTCGGTCGGCAGTGGTGAGGCCGCTCGGGCGCTCGTAAACCACGACTGCTGGCGTTGTCAAGGTGTTGGCGTGGGCCTGTTGGTAGTCCAGCACCTGGGTTGAGGCCGCCCCAGAAGGCAAGAAGCTGTTGGGAGAGTTGTCCTCGAGGGCTGTCAGCCTGCTGGCCAGTGGGGCTACCGCAGCGACGAGGACGATCCCGGCGACAAGTACTAGCCACTTGGTGCGCCGCCCGGTTACGACCCTGGTCAGCATGCTGGCCTTTGACCAGCGCTCTGCCGTGCCCTGCCTGTAGCGTTTGTCGCGTACCTCATAAGCATCACACTATGTCGAAGAACGAACACTATGTACAGGACCAAGGTTCGCCTGCTCGCTGGTCAGAGGTCGTAGACGAGCACCGAGCAGAGCAGCGGGAGCACATCTTGAGCGTCGCTCTTCAAGTGCTCCGCGAGCGGGGGATGGCTTCGCTCACCATGTCGGCCATAGCCGAGCGGGCTGGGATGTCCCGGACAACCCTGTACCATTACTTCGCTGACGTCGACTCAGTCCTCGCCGCGTGGGTCGGCCAAGAGATCGAACGTTCCCTAGCGGTGATGTTGGCGGAGGCTCGGGCTATAGCGGATCCAGCGGAGCGCCTGGAGCACCTCGTGGAGGTCCAAGCTCGCAGCTTTGCCAGCCAGAGCCACCGGTTGTCTGCCGAGCTCTTTGAGTCCGAGGCTGGGCCACCCGCAGTTAGGCGCGAGGTGGAAACGCGGATGGCACCGTTGCGCGAACTGCTTGCCGAGACGATCGTAGAAGCCTCCGCTCAGGGTGTGCTGCGTTCAGAGGTAGACCCAGCTCTTGGCAGCGACCTGGTACTTGGCCTGCTCGGCGCCATCCGTCGTCGCCTCGTTGCCGGCACGGTCCATCGCGAAGAGGCTGTCCGGGCCGTTATGGGGCTGCTGCGCTCCGGTTGGTTTTGCACTGGGCCAGGTGTAGCGCCGGGCCCGAACAACTACCCGGAGACTGGGCCTGCAGAGCTGGCTTGACGCGGCGACCGACAGGGCCAGCCCGAGATTGGGCCCCCTGCGGGTACCTGGGCCCCCTACGGGTACCTTGGCGGCTTTGCGGTGGTCAAGCAGCGGTGGTCAAGCAGCTGGCCGTTGCCGCAACAGCATCCCTCGGACGAAGGCTGCCTGTCCTGCGTGCTGCAAGTCGTCGGCGATGACGCTCACTAGGCGCACTCCGAGAGTCACGGGCGGGTCCCATCGCCTGTCCACGATGCGCTGGAGGTCGGCGTCGGTCACGTTGGCGACGAAGCGCACGGTCTGGTCATGCACAGCGTCGTAGTAACCGGCGAGCAAACCCGGCCCGTCGACCTGCACCGCTGCGACTTGGTCGGCTGTATGCCCGTAGCCAGTCTCTTTGGGGGCAAAGGGCAAACCGAAGCGCTCTGCCCACCCCTGGGCGGTCCAGACCTGTTCAGCGCCGGCTAGCTCTGACACATGGTCGTCTTGCACTCGCGTCAGGTGCCAGACGAGCCAAGCTATCGAGTTGGCCTCGGCGTCGAGACGCGCCGCAAGCTGTTGCGCGCTCAAGCCGTCTATGGCAGCGTGTACGGCTTGGCTTACTCGGCCGAAGGCGTCTACGAGAAGATCCGCACTGCCCATGGCTGCGAGGCTAGCTCAACTATGAAGGCGCCGGTCTGTCGTTGCCACCCCCGTGCACGCTTGCGGCGCCGCTCCTGTGAGCGCTCACGCGGGTGGTGCACTAGCCACGACCACGTTTTCGAGGGGTTGCCAACCGTTGACGGTCTCGCATGGTCCTGTTCCGTTCGAGCATGACTGTCACAAAGCCCTGAAAGGTACGGCCGCCGCCCGGTTCGCCTACAACTGGGGGCTGGGGCTGGTGAGCAATCACTTGTCTGCCCGCCGGGCGTTGGTGGTGCTGGCCGTGCGTCCCGGGGCCTGCCGGGGAGGTGCCGAGCGCTGGGCCGACGGCCTGCTCGGCCCGGCTGCCCTGGGCTCTCCCGGCGCTGCGCCGAGCCTGGGACCATGCCAAGGCCGAGGTGGGCACCGGCGCTTCGGGGCTGTCGATGACCGCCACGTCCGCCTGCCCCGGACCGGGGTCACCCGGGCCAAGGAGCCGACCACAAAGCTGGTCCGGCTCGTCGGTGCGGGCGTGGGCGTCAAGGAGCTGACCGTGCTCTCTACCGGCGAGGTGGTCCCCAGCCCCAATCACCTCTCCCGCTATGCCCGCCGCATGGCCCAGCTCCAAGCGCCATGCCCCCGCCGAGCTGGCCCGGCTAAGGGGCGGCCACCCTCCAAGCGCTGGCAGCGCTCCAAGGCCCGCCTCGGTCGTGCGCACGCCAAGGTGGGGGCGGCGCGAGGCGACGGGCTGCACAAGCTCAGCACCAACTTGGCCAAGCGGCACTGAACGGTGGTGGTCGAGGACTTGAACGTCGCCGGTACGACCACCAGCTCCAAGGGCTCGGGCCACTGGCGGGGCAAAGCCGGTCTCGACCGAGCGGCCCTGGACGCCGCCCCCGGCGAGCTGTGCCGCCAGCTCGCCTACAAGGCCAGGTGGCACGGGCCCACGCTCGTGGTCGCCGACCGGTGGTACCCGTCCTCGAAAACGTGCTCCCGGTGCAAGGCAGTGAAAGCCGAGCTGTCGCTCGCCGAGCGCACCTACCGCTGCGAGCACTGCGGCGTGGCCATCGACCGCGACGCCAACGCGGCGGCCAACCTGGCCGCCCTCGTCGGGGCGCTCGGCGGTACCGGGAGCGGCCCGGGGACCAGTCAGCGCAACCTGGCGGACGTGCAGGGAGACGACAAGTTCATGCCTTACAGCAGGTGGTCGTCGACGAACTGCGAAGACGCCACCAGCCCCAAGCTGGACAGGACCGCCACCGCCACCCGGGAACGGGTAGCCCCGAAGCCCGTCTTCATCAGAAGTGACAGATGGGACAGATTTGGGAACGGTGCTCCGTCGGGGACAACGGGCTCGCGGCTTTTGCGACCAGGCGGTTGCCGTCTCCGCCCTTGGGGCCGGGCCAGCACCGCTGGCGAATTTCTAACGGTACCCCGGGTACTGGCGGCCCTGTGGCACGACATTGTCGGTTGCTTCGTCACCCCAGACGGCCCAGCCTGGGCGTTGGTAACGAGCGAACAGCTCGAGGAACGGCCCCGGTGAGCATGCCTCGATGATGTCGTACAGTTCCTCGGGTTTGCGGGAATGCTCGCGCTTGCGGGCCGCGAACAGGTTGACCATCGAGCGGCCCGGTTGCAACGTGCGCAGTTTGCCGCGCGTCCCGAACAAGACCAGCTCGGTCACGTTGCGGAAGTAAAAGCCCACTCCCCGGCCGTCAGGGCCGCCGTCTTTGCGGACCTTGTACCACACAAGGTTTGTCTTGTAAACGAAACCCCAGTCGTGAAGGACCATTAAGCCCTCGGCCAAAAGGGCGTTGGGCACCCAGAGGTAGCAATGCGAACGCTCTGCCATCAGGTCAGCCACGGGCAGGGCTGCGATGTCCTTAGCCGCTAGGGTGCCGTAGCGCGACAGCCTCCGGTGCTCCGGCGCCACCTTGCCGGTGCGGTTTGCAAAACGCCAAGGCGGGTCGGCCAGCACCGTCCCGAACGGCTGTCTTGCCTCGAGGGCACCGTTGGCCATGAACTTGCCGGTGGTACTACTGGGAGCAATGAAAGCTGTGCTTTCCCATGCAGATCTGCGTCGTGTGCTCGTCGTGGGCCCCGGGGCCCTTCTCCGCAGCATCGTAGCCTTTGCCACCACGGCGTTACTGGGACTACCAGGATGTCCTAGTAAGCCTCTGACCAGGGAGTTTGCTGCCAAAAACTGGTGGGCGCGGAGGGACTTGAACCCTCACGGCCTTGCGGCCAATGGATTTTGAGTCCATCGTGTCTGCCATTCCACCACGCGCCCTCTAACTTCTGGCCCGTACCTATGCCGTCCAGCGGCAAGTGCCCTCCAGCCGCAAGGCCGTTCTCGCTTTGGGCTGGCCCCGAGGCGTCAGCGCTCAGGCTAAGCACCACAGACCGGACAAGACGTGGCATAGTGCGAAGCACAATAACTGAGCGTAGCCGAGGGAGGCAGTGGCTGAGGGACCGCGTCGGGCGCAGGGCTGAGGGCCAGCGGGAGCACCTTGCAGGCAGGGTGCATGACCGGGGCTGCCCAGTCGGTCCAAGTCTCGAAGCGTGGGGGCACAGCACGTTGGCCAGGCGGTCAGAACGGGAAAACCGGGATGTCTGGGGCGAGCCTGGTGGGGCCTTGGCCCGCGACCAGGTAGCGCACGCCGCTTGAGCCGAGGCGCCGGTACATGACCGCGACCGCCTCAGGGTTGTTGTCGACGAGCACGAACCTTCTGCCAAATTGGCGGGCAACTGCACCAGTTGTGCCGCTGCCGGCGAAGAAGTCCAGTACCCAGGCTCCAGGCCTCGAGGAGGCCTGGACCACCCGCCGCAGGATCCCTTCGGGTTTTTGGCTCGGGTAGCCGGTCTTCTCCTTGCTGTTGGTGGGGACGATCGTGTGCCACCAGACGTCGGTCGGGACCTTGCCCCTTTCGGCTTTCTCCGCCGTGACGAGACCAGGTGCCATGTAAGGGATCCGCTCCACTGCGTCTTGGTCGAAGTAGTAGCGCTTGGGGTCGCGCACGTAAACGAGGATCGTGTCGTGCTTGGGCGGCCAGCGGTTCTTCGCCCGCCCGCCGTAGTCGTAGGCCCATATCACCTCGTTCAAGAAGCACTCGCGGCCGAAGATCTGGTCGAGCAAGACCTTGCAGTAATGAGCCTCCCGGTAGTCGATGTGGAAGTACAGCGTGCCGTCCCGGCTGAGCAGCCTTCGAGCTTCTTCTAGACGCGGCCCTATGAACTCCAAGTAGTCGTCGAACTCGTCGATGTAGGCTTTCCGTCCGGTCTCTACGGTTATATAGTTGTGCCCTCCGAAGCCTCGGCGGTCCCCGTTGTCGGACCTTCGGGCCTGGAGGGTCAAGCGCTCCTGGACCTTGCCAGTGTTGAAGGGCGGGTCGACATAGACCAGCTGGAAGGCCTCGTCGGGCAGCTTCGCGAGCACCTCCGCGTTGTCACCAAGTACCACGTAGCCGTTGCTGTGCTCGGTGAGGTCGATCAATGCAAAAGCCTCCGGCTCATCCCTACAGGGACCATAGCCGGGGAGCGAAGCGATGTCGCGGTGCTGGGGCCTCTAAGGTGCCTACTTCTAAGTCATGTGGCCCCTAGGTCGTGGCTGGCCGCCGGCCGGTGATTGGGCAACCGGCGCCTGGTCTTAGAAGTCTTAGAAAACGGTCACCAGGACGACTGAGCGGTGAGTGCGAAGTGCAAAAAGTGACAAACGACCCTGGTCAATTAGGCCAAAGTGCCTGACAATGAAGCTAGAGCGCCTCGACCGCCAGCAGCTAGCTCGGCCCAAACGGGCGGCTGCCATTTGCGCCGTCGGCTTAGACATATTGACCTTGCCGTCAAGGAGGTGAGGGGAGATGGCAGCGGCGGAGTTCTCGGGGCACGGTCATGCCAGTCCAGCCCGGCACGTGACACGCAAAAATCTTGTTAGCAGCTGCTAATAGTAGGGCCAGAGGCGCAGCACGGGGAGGTTGTTAAAAAAAGGAGGTCGTCGGTAAAAATGGTCAACGAAGACATTGCAAAGCTTGTTGCCAGCCACCCGTTTTTGTCTGACCTGCCTGGCAATACGGCCGAGCTCGTCAGCGGGTGCGCTCGGCACGTCGCTATTGGGAGCGGGCTGCGCTTGCTAAGGGAGGGGGAACCTGCTAATAGCCTTTACCTGCTCCGCAGAGGCAGGGTTAGCCTTGAACTGCGTACGCCGGGGCGAGGAGCGCTCGTGGTCGAGACTCTAGGCCCTGGCGCAGCGCTCGGTTTGTCTTGGTTGTTCCCGCCCTACCGTTGGCAGTTCGACGCTCGTGCCCTCGAACCGGTGGGGGCAATAGAGGTGGACGCGGCTTGCTTCCGGGCCAAAATGGAAGCCGACCCAGCCTTCGGTTACGCCTTGGTGAAGCGTCTAACCTCTATTATGCTGCAGCGTCTGCAAGCAACGAGGCGGAGGCTTTTGGAGCTATATAGCGAAGCGGGCCCTTCAGCGCAGGCGGACCTTGTACGGAGCTCGCCCGGTCTGTACCGAGGAGGGGCAGCCGTGTGAGAGCCGCACCCGCGTGGGCCTCTGGCTTGGCCAGTGCGGCTAACAGGCGGTGGCTCGGGCCGCCAACTACGTTTAAGTCCCATGGCAGAGTTGGAGGTGGAAGGCGGGGACCTCGTCCTGCGCCTCTCTGCGGCAGAGAAGGTCGAGGCCGCGCACGGGGACCTGCGGGTACCAGTTTCGGCTGTTAAGCGAGTGGAGGTGCTCGAAGACGCTCACCGCCCTGCGGACCTGGTCGGGTTGAAGGTGGGGACGCGCATACCTGGGCTCGTCGAGGTGGCTACGGTGCACGGGGTCAACAAGACGATCTTGGCGGCTGTGCACCATGGCACGCCGCGAGGCGTCCGGGTGCTCTTTGAGGGTACAGGCTACGACGAATGGGTAGTTGGTTGCAGGGACCCAGAGGCTGTCGTTGCCGCACTGGCGTTGCCGTCCGAGCCGTGACCGAGGCAGGCCTAGGGTCCCTGGTCGCGTGACGCCTGCTCGGCCGCTGCTGGAGGTCCTAAGAAAGCAGCCTTGCTGTTGGGCAATTTCACCGCTGGGTAGGGTCTTAACAAAATCATTACAAATCGCCTGAGGCGGTGCCCTAAAGTGCTGGCTATGGCTTGCTCGGCTGGTTGGGGCTCGTCACGCCGATCGCGCCTGCGAGAGGGCCGGTGACAGTGGGGGAGGCGTAACTGATCGGCGCGGGACCAGGTCTGCAAGCGCCTGGCTGTGGCAAGCTGGTGGTCCTGGTCGTCAGTGCCGGTTTGGCCAGTTTGCTCTTGCTGCTCTGGTCGGCGTCCGCGTGGGCATCGGAGGCACCACAAGCGCCCCTAGTCCTTTCTGCAAGTGCTACGCCGGGCGCCTTGGGGCCGAGCGGTGGGGAGGTAAGAGTTGCAGGCCGAGTGGAGCATGCGAGCTCGTGCCAGCTGGAACTGCTGTCTCGTCAGTCTTTCCCTGTTGTCTACTCCCACAACCCGACCACCAGTTGCGCTGGCGGCAACTACTCGGCCCACGTCCTTGTCGGGGCCAACACGACACCGCTGTGGCGCACGGTCGCGTTCGCACTGGTGGCCCGCAACGGCCCCTTGTCTTTCACGGGCCGTTTTTACATGTCCCTGGCGCCCCTGCAAGCGCCCCTAGTCCTTTCTGCAAGTGCTACGCCGGGCGCCTTGGGGCCGAGCGGTGGGGAGGTAAGAGTTGCAGGCCGAGTGGAGCATGCGAGCTCGTGCCAGCTGGAACTGCTGTCTCGTCAGTCTTTCCCTGTTGTCTACTCCCACAACCCGACCACCAGTTGCGCTGGCGGCAACTACTCGGCCCACGTCCTTGTCGGGGCCAACACGACACCGCTGTGGCGCACGGTCGCGTTCGCACTGGTGGCCCGCAACGGCCCCTTGTCTTTCACGGGCCGTTTTTACATATCCCTGGCGCCCAACTTTCACCCGTTGCCTCCGCCTCGTCCCCCCAGGGCCACTTCAGCCAACCCCTACCCGCTTGGCGCTTCGGGGTACGACGTGTCGTGGCCCCAGTGCGCCCGGCACGGTTCAGCAGTTGCCAAACGGTTGCCGGGTGACCCCAGCTTCGCCATTGTCGGGGTTAACGACGGGACCATCAGCGGTTTCAACAGCTGTTTTTCCGCTGAGGTTGCCTGGGCTGGCCCGCAGGTGTCTGTCTATGTCATCTTGCAGCCCGCACCAGTTGAGAGCCGGTTGCCGAACGAGATGACCGGCCCTAAAGCCTCCTGTGCCGGCACCAGCCAGCAGTGCCGGGCGTACGACTGGGGGTACGAGCATGCACTGGCTGACCTGGCCTTTGTACAGGCCAGGAGGCTGCGCCCAAAGATGTGGTGGTTGGACATCGAGACGGCAGAAGGATGGGCCACATCCGCCGCTGCGAGGCCCTTGAACGCCGCTGTTGCACAAGGTGCTCTTGACGCGATCATGAAGGCGGGTTACGCGGTTGGGATTTACTGCACTTGGTACCAGTGGGGTCAGATCACGGGTTCCTACATGCCACCAAAAGCCGTGCCGATCTGGGTTGCCGGGGCGGGTAGTTTGAGCGGCGGCTACCTGAGTGCTGAGTCGTACTGCCGGCGCGCCCTGGTGGCGGGCGATCCCTCCTCCTTGGCGTCGACCTATATCGGCTTTGCGGGCGGCTCGCCATGGCTGGTCCAGTACGCATACGAGCTCGTGCCCTTCCCCGTCGACCGAGATTACGCCTGTCCGTAGGAGCGCTAGGCGGCCAAGGCCGTGCAAGCGGCTCGCACGCCGTCCTTCCCGTCTGAAAGGCGTAGGGTTGCCGTACTGCTTAAAAATATGGCCGAAAAAGGACTAGGTGAATGCCGCCGACATTTGTGAACGTAGCGATGGTACCGAGCGACATGGCCGCCGTGGCTGTACCTGTGGGCCGGGACTTGGACATAGTGGCCGCCTTGCGACAGCTTCCCGGTGGGCCTAAAGGGCTGGCGGAAGAGGCCGAACGTGCTGGTGCCAGGCAGTTTTTGTCGTCGACCGGCTTTCGGGGCGAGGCGGGCGAGGCTAGGTCGTTGCTCTTGGGGGGCCATCACGTGGTCGCCGTGGGCGTAAGCCCTGAGGCTGACCTGCAAGCGTCGCCGTCCCCCACCGGCTTACGACCAGGTCGCGATGAGCTGCGCCGCGCAGGGGCGGCCTTGGCACGGGCTGCCTTTCGGCTTAGCTCTGTGGCTACCACTCTGCACACGGCTGGAGAGCCGACAGGCGCGTCGGCCCAGGCGGTAGTTGAGGGGATCGTCCTCGCTGGGTACCGTTACCGCCCCACTACAGCTGACAGAGAGCCTCTCCTCGGCAAGGTCGCGCTAGTTGGCCCCGAAGAGGTCGCTAAGGCCGGTGCCTATAAGGGCCAAGTGACGGCTGAGGCAACTTTGGTCGCTAGAAGGTGGGCTGACGAACCTGCCGGGCAACTGGCACCACGTGCTCTTGCCGCCGCTTTCGCGGAAGCCGGCACGTCCGCGGGCCTGGAGGTCGATGTATGGGACGAAGAGCGGATAGCCGATGAGCGGCTTGGCTGTTTGGCTAGCGTGGCAGCGGGCTCAGCCGAGCCACCTCGTCTGGTGAGGCTCACGTACGACCCTCCGGGGGCTAGGGCACGGTTAGCACTGGTCGGCAAGGGCATCACCTTCGACTCTGGCGGGCTGTCCCTCAAGCCACCTGAGGCGATGGAGACAATGAAGGGGGACATGGGCGGGGCGGCGGCCGTCATGGCCGCTGTCACAGCCTTGCCCAAACTGGGCCCGCCCGTGCGCGTGGACGCGTGGGCAGCGATTGCCGAGAACATGCCCGGAGGGCGAGCGACGCGGCCCGGAGACGTGGTCGTGGCCCGGGACGGGACGACGGTGGAAATAGTCAACACAGACGCCGAGGGCCGGCTTGTGCTGGCTGACGCCTTGTCGGTTGCGTGCGAACTAGGGCCGGACGCGGTCGTGGACGTTGCCACGTTGACGGGAGGCCAGGGGGTGGCCCTCGGCCGTGAGCTGGCAGCGCTGCTCGGCACCGACGACTTAGTTGAGCGGGTCTTGGCTGCTGGTGCCGCTGCGGGGGAGCCAGCGTGGCGCTTGCCGCTCTGGCCCAGGTACAAGGCGCGGCTCGCGTCTGAGGTGGCCGACGTCCGCAACGTTGCCCGCGACAGGATGGCTTCCACGATCATGGGAGCCTTGTTCCTTCAGAGGTTCGTGAAAGACGTCCCTTGGGCTCACCTGGACATCGCTGCTCCCAGCCACTCCGAGCACGACGAGGGATGGCTGAGCAAAGGTAACACAGGCTGGGGTGCCCGCACTTTGTTGGAGCTCGTCTCTTCTTGGGTGGTGTAAGCAGAGTTTTGGGTGGGGTGACCAGAGCTCCCCTAGGTCGACCTTCAGCTGTGCCCTGCACGGCATTTCCTGCTCGCACGGGCTGTGAGGGCACTTCTGCTTGAAGCCAGACAGGTGCGGTCGAGTAGGGTCGTGCTTGTTGCCTACGAAAGAGCATGAAGCAGAAGTTGTCCTCGACGTGCATGCCGAGCTAGGGGAGGGTCCCGTCTGGGACGAGCGCCGGGGACAGCTCTTTTTCGTGGACATCATGGGCCATCGGGTGCACAGCTTCTGTCCTGTCACCAAAGAGCACCGAAGTTTCGATGTCGGCCGTCCCATTGGTTGCGTAGTGCTGCGCGATGACGGTGGCCTGCTCATGGCGGCTCACGACAGCTTTTTCTTGGCCGATGCCGACGGGAGCGCCCTTTTGCGATTTGCTTCGCCGGGATTTGACGGCCGCGTCGTGAGGTTCAACGACGGAAAGGTTTGCCCGCGTGGCCGTCTGTTGGCTGGGACGATGGACTGGGCCCAGGAGCGACCCCTGGGCTGCTTGTACATGCTGGACGCAAACAGGCAGATCTCGGTGCTCCTCGAAAAGGTCACCATTTCCAATGGGCTCGCTTGGAGCGAAGACGGGGAGACCCTCTACTACATCGACACGCCAACTGAGCGGGTGGACGCTTTCGATTACGACCTCGAGACGGGGTACATCGCGAACCGGCGGACGGTCGTCGAGCTCCCGGGCACCTCGCCAGATGGGATGACCATAGACGTCGAGGGTTGCCTCTGGGTTGCTTGTTGGGGTGGTCACCGGGTGCAACGCGTCGACCCTGCGACTGGACGGGTGCTGGAGGTGGTCCGCGTACCGGCTGCTCAGGTCTCAAGCGTGGCTTTTGGCGGTGCTGACCTGGACGAGCTGTACATAACTACTGCCCGGGACGGTTTGACCGAGGGCCAGTTGGCAGCCGACCCTCACGCCGGGGACCTTTTCGTGGCTCGTCCAGGAGTTGCTGGCCGGCCTGCGTACCGCTTCGGGTTACAAGGATAGATGGCACTTAGGGGGAGGTGCGGCCAGACATGACGGCGGTCCCTGCAGGTCAGCCAGCCAACGAGAAGTTGCTGGCAGCCAGGCGCAGCCAGGCATGGTTCGCGTCCAAGGGCCGGAGCGGGATGATCTACCGGTCATGGTTGCGCAACCAGGGCTACGGGCCAAAAGTGTTCGACGGGCGCCCAGTTATCGGGGTTGCCACCACGTGGTCGGAGCTGGCACCATGCAACGCCCATCTTCACCGGGTCGCTGAGGCCGTGAAGCGAGGGGTGTGGCAGGCCGGCGGGTTCCCGCTCGAGTTCCCGGTGCTGGCGACAGGGGAAACCCTAATGCGGCCAACGGCGATGCTCTACCGCAATTTGTTGGCCATGGAGGCCGAAGAACTCATCCGTGCCAACCCACTTGACGGGGTCGTGCTGCTGTCAGGTTGTGACAAGACCACGCCAGGTCTCCTTATGGCCGCAGCCAGTGTCGACCTGCCGGCCATTATGGTCACGGGCGGGCCGATGCTGAACGGCAAGTTCCAGGGGAGGGACATCGGTTCTGGCACGCACGTGTGGATGTTCGAGGCAGAACTGAAGGCGGGCCGGATGACGGAGGAGCAACTGTCCGAGGCCGAAGGGTGCATGTCACGTTCGGACGGCCATTGCATGACCATGGGCACCGCTTCGACGATGGCGTGCATGGCTGAGGCGCTCGGCATGCAGCTGCCTGGTTCCGCCACCTGGCCG
The DNA here is from genome assembly GCA_049966695.1 of Acidimicrobiales bacterium. Lineage (GTDB taxonomy): Bacteria > Actinomycetota > Acidimicrobiia > Acidimicrobiales > Palsa-688 > JAKAWM01. The sequence goes on from JBMFUG010000002.1 coordinate 39,714, forward strand.
GCGGTGGACGCTCGCCGTTATGAAGTCGCCCAAGAAGCAGGTAGCCGGATCGTGGCCATGGTCGAGGAGGACCTGCGGCCGTCGCAAATAATGCAACGTCCTGCCTTTGAGAACGCTGTCCGTGTGAACGCGGCTATCGGAGGTTCGACCAATGCCATTATCCACCTCGTTGCACTGGCAGGGCGGTTGGGGATCCAGCTCCCCTTAGACGACTTCGACAACTTGGCGCGTCCTGTGCCCACGCTCGTCGACCTGCTGCCTTCAGGGCACCACTTGATGGAGGACTTTTGCTACGCGGGTGGGCTGCCTGTGGTGCTGCGGGATCTGGACGAAGCGGGCTTGCTGAACGGGGACCAGGTGACGGTCACTGGCAAGAGCATCGGTGAGAACGTCAGGTCGGCGCAGTGCTGGGACCGCGATGTGGTACGCACCATGGGCAACCCGTTCCTGCCTCCTGGCACTGGGACTGCTGTCCTGCACGGCAACCTGTGCCCATCGGGGGCCGTGGTCAAGCAGTCGGCGGCGTCGCCAGAGCTTATGAGGCACCGAGGGCGAGCAGTGGTGTTCGATTCGCCGGAGGACTATTACGCTGTCAGCGACGACGACGACGTGGACATCGAGCCGGACGACGTGATAGTGGTCCGTTACGCTGGCCCTAAAGGGTACCCGGGGATGCCAGAGGTCTCGAACGTGGCCCTGCCGGCCAAGCTTTTGCGGCGTGGCGTCAGGGACATGGTGCGGATATGTGACGGGCGGATGAGCGGTACAGGTTTTGGGACAGTTGTGCTACATGTGTCGCCGGAGGCTGCCGTGGGAGGTCCCTTGGCCTTGGTGCGCACCGGTGACTTCATAGAGCTGGACGTGCCTAGGCGGTCGCTGCACTTGGAGGTGAGCGACGATGAGCTGAATAGGCGCCGAGCTGCCTGGTCGCCTCAGGTACCCAAGGCGTCATCTGGGTATACCTGGCTGTACGTGGAGCACGTCTTACAAGCCGACCAAGGTGCGGACTTTGATTTTCTCCGCGGTGCCCGGGGCCACGAGGTCCCGCGAGACTCGCATTAGCCGAGAGCGCGTTAGCGGCCCGGCCGAGCTGGTAGTCCTTGTCGGCGTCCAGGGTCGGTTGGTTTCGGCTTTGTAGCGACCGCCACACCGGCCTCCGCGATGAGCGCTCTCGCGGAAACGTCCACGAAACCCGCTTCGCGCAAGTACCGCTCCCACGTGGGCAGTTCGGCGGGGTGTTCACCGATGCGAAGGCCAAAGCGCACCAAGTTCTTGGCCACCCTCCACAACCCACCAGGGCCGCGGCGTGCCAGCAAGGCTGCCTTTGAACCTATGATCCCCCAGTCTCTGGCGGTCCGGCCTCGCCCGAACATCATGTCCCCCACGACGAAACGGCCACCCGGTCGCAGCCAGCGGGCCACTGAGCGCACGAGGACTTCCTTCTCGTTGTTGCGCAGGTGGTGAAGCGCATAGTTGGAAACGACGAGGTCAACGCTGGCCTCGGGTAGGTCGAAGCCCTGAACCGCCCCGACGACGCAACTAATGCAGTCGAGGCCAGCCCGAGCTGCTTTTTCGCGCAAGCGGGCAATCATGACGGGGCTGATGTCGACGGCGATGACCTGCACGCCCATGCGCGCCAGCTCCAGGGCCAAGCTACCAGTCCCGCACCCGAGGTCAACGGCCGTCATCCCCGGCCGGGCGTCTGCGGCCGCGAGCACTGCGCTTACCACGCGTCCAAGCAAGGGTGAGGCGTCGCTGTCCCAAGACGATGCTTTCCTGTCCCACTGGTGCCGCAGAAGGCGATGACCAAGACGTCGCCGGCGCAGCACCGATATCCCAGCGTTAGCGGGGACGGGCCGAGACAAGGCGGAGCTTGGGGCTACTCCAACGTCGTCTGATCTGGTGACGCTGCTCACTATTTGACATTATCGAGCATCATGCCTTACGGCAGCGTGAAGTCGGCGGCAGCGGTGCTGGGAACAGCGGCGCCAGGCCCGGTTCGCTGGTGGGAAGCCTGAGGCTGCTAAGCGTTTGTCGTGTGGGACCGGCCACTTCGTCACAGCGGCTTGGAGAGGACGACAAACTCGAGGTCAGGCCTTCTAGGGATACCGAAGCGCTCGTCACCATATGGAAAAGGTCTCCGCTCTCCAGTGCGGCGGAAACCGCGCCGCTCGTACCACGCTATGAGGTCGTCACGCTGGGCTATCACCATCATCGTCATCGTCGTGGCACCCCAGTTTTCGCGGGCTAAGCGCTCTGCTTCGGCCAGGATCGCTTTGCCCCAGCCTCTTTGTTGCCGGTCCGGTCTCACACAGAACATCCCGAAGTGCGACAGTCCCTCGCCTTGAGCTTCGAGGTGGCAACAGCCGACTAGCTGGCCTTCATCTTCAGCCACGAGCACAAGACTGTCCTGCATGGTCAGTGCTGCTAAGACCGCCTCAGGGTCGGTGCGTTGGCCGTCCAGCAGGTCGGCCTCAGTGGTCCAGCCTCGGCGGCTTTGCTCTCCGCGGTAGGCAGACTGGACCAGCTCCACCAGTGCGCCTACGTCGGTAGCGGCGGCAAAGCGGAAAGGTTGGCCCACGACCACTACCATAAGCTGTTGTGAGACTACCTAACGGTAGGTGAAGGTCACCGGGTTTGACGTCCCCGACTGGGTCTCGATGCTGACCGGGACGCTACGTAAGCTACCAGGCAGGCGCTGAGAAGGGACCTGCACGTGGCAGGTTGTCTCGCTCGGGCACGCCACCGGTGCGAGGGCAGGGCCAAAAGTTACGCTTATGTGCCCGTTGGCGCTGAACAAACCTCTTCCAGTGAGGGTCACTTCTTGGCCCGGTAAGCCTTGTGCCGGCGAGATGCTGACCAGGACGGGGGCTTTGGCAGACGACGGCCGAGACGGGACAGTGGTGGGAGCCCTCGTCGGCCTGTTGGCCTTAGGGGTGGGGCTTGTCGGGGCAATCGTGCTTGTTGCAGAGCTTGTCGGGGCGCTTGAGCTCGGTGCAGAGCTTGTCGCCCGAGAGGTTGGCGTCGGCGCAGTAGGTCGGCTTGTGTTAGACGTGGCCGATATGACTGTTGGCTGTGCAGTCGGGCGGGCCTTGTTGCCGGGCCGTGCCACTGCGACAATGAGCACCACTGCGGCCACGATGTCGACGATGGCGGCCCCGACCACTGCTTTGACCAACCGGCTGTTTGTTGAGGCTGTCATGTTCCTGCCTTTCCTGCTACGAGTTTTGCGCTGAGCCCACGTCCATGACCGGCAGGCGGCGCTGAGGCTGTTCGTGAGGTGGCTCAAGAAACAGCTTCGCGATCCGATGAAAAGCACAACAAGAATAAGTTCCCGCTTGGGCCGGAGCGTGGTCGCTCAGGCGGGTTTCGCAGCGTGTGGAAGGGCAGATGGGTCTGTTCATGGTCGGTCGCCAGCCGATCTTCGACGGGGCGCTTCATGTCCAGGGCTACGAGCTACTATTTCGGAGCCCGGAAGGCGACCGGCCAGACGCTACTGCCATGGCCGCCGATGTGCTGGTGCACGCTGGCCTAGACGTTGGGCTGAAAGGCTTGGTGGGTGACAAGTGCGCCTACTTGAGCTCTACGCGCCCGTTCCTAGTTGGTGACCTCGACGTGCCATTTTCCCCTCGGCAGGTCGTCATAGAGGTCCCGGACGACGTGCCCAGGGACCCGGATGTCATAGCGGGTTGCCGTAGCCTCGTCGAGGCTGGGTACAGGCTTGCACTTGATGGCCACGCCTGGGGCCCAGAGGGGGACCAGCTGCTCGGTCTCTGCCAGGAGGTGAAGCTCGACGTACTAGCCTTGTCGCCCGAAGGGCTCGCAGAGGCCGTTGGGTGGTGCTCTACCTACGATGTCCGGCTTGCAGCCAAGAAAGTTGAAACCCTCGAGCAGCTACAGCAGTGCCGCCAGCTTGGTTTCAACTTGTACCAAGGCTACCTCTTGTCACGCCCAGAGCTGCTGCGAGGCAAGACGCTCTCGCCCTCGCAGCTCAGCTGCCTGCTGGCTCTTGAGAAGTTAGCAGACCCGCTGACTTCCTTCGGAGAGGTGGAGGACATTGTGCAGTCCGACGCTGCGCTGAGCTACCGGTTTTTGAAGGCTGCTGGCGAGGGCGCGGCGCACGGGCTTTTCCGCCGGGTCAGGTCAGTGCGTGACGCTTTGGTGTTGCTGGGCGAGCGACGCGTAAGGGCCTGGCTGAGCTTGATGTTGCTGTCTGGGAGCAGCCATGGCACTGACGAGCATTACCACATCGCTATGGCGCGCGCCCGGATGGCCGAGCTGGTGGCTCGTCAGATTTCGCCATTGCTCAGCGACTCTGCCTTTACGGTCGGGCTCGTGTCTGCGCTCGACCTGCTGCTCGAGGTACCGCTCCCGGTCGTCATCGACAGCTTGTCGCTTTCTGCCGAGGTCGAGGGTGCCCTGCTGCGCCGTTCAGGCGTGCTCGGCGGGGTGCTGGCCGACGTGCTCGCTTGGGAACTGGGTGGCCAGGCGCTCGAGACTGAGTCTGGGCTCGGCTTCGCTGACTTGGAAAGGTGTTACCTCCAGGCGCTCATCTGGTCCAACGACGTTTGTGGGGTCTTGCAGCTGGCAGCCTGACCAGGGTGGGGGTGCCACGTCGAGTAGCTTGGCCAGGTGCACGAGGTGGAAATAAAGGATGACGCGGCACGCCGTCTTGCCCGCCGCGCTCTGAGGCCACATTGGGCCAGCCGCAACTTCCAGCTCATCTTCGTGGCGCGTGTCGCCATGAGCACGGGCCGGGCCTTGGCTGGCGTGGTGGTGCCGATCTACCTCGCCCTGGAGGGCTTCAGCGCTTTCAAGCTGGCTGAGTACGTGCTGGTAGTGGCGCTGGCTTCGGCAGCGGTGTCTGCGCTTGTGGGGTTGTGGTCGGACCAGGTGGGCAGGAGGGTGTTCCTCGTCGTGGTGCCAGTGCTCACTGCGTTCGCTGGCGCTGGGTTCGCCTTTAGTGCCTCTACGCCAGTGCTCTTTCTGCTGGGCGCGCTGGGGAGCTTCGGGCGAGGATCTGGGGCGGGCGCAGGCGCCATTGGGCCATACCAACCGGCCGAGTCGGCGTTCGTGACCGAAGTCATCGAACCACGGCACCGCAATTCAGCCTTCGGGCGGCTTTCGTTTGGTAGCGCGCTTGGCGCGACAGCGGGCGGGCTTCTTGCCTTATTGGCCCCGGCTGGCCATGTCCACGCTAGGTTGGCCACAGAGACCTACCGGCCGGCCTTCCTGGCAATAGCAGCGGCCTCGCTGCTGGCTGGCCTCTTGGCACTGGGCCTGGCCGAACCCCGACAGCACCGCAGGCGCGTCTTTGCGGGTCAGCCGCCCCGGCGTCGAAGGTCTCGGTCTCGCTTGCCTCAAAAGTCGCGCTGGCTTCTTTACCGCCTTTGGGTCACCAATACGGCCAATGGGCTGGCTGTGGGCATGTTCGGCCCTTTTGTCACGTACTGGTTCTTTCGCCGCTTCAATGCCGGCCCCGAGCGGGTCGGTGCCCTCTTTGCGGTCATCAACGTGGCGACGATGGCGTCAACTCTGTCTGCGGCAGGCCTGGCCCGGCGATGGGGGCTGGTGCGTACCGTGAGCGTGGTAAGGACGGCGCAAGCAGTCCTGCTCGTGCCCATGGCCCTTTCACCGAGTTTTTTGGTTGCCGGTGCCGTGTACCTCGTGAGGATGATGGTGCAGCGTGTCGGCTTGCCTCTGCGCCAGTCGTACGCCTTGGCCCTGGCTGACCCGTCTGAACGGGCATCGGTAGCGGCCCTCTCCAACCTGCCTAGCCAGTTGGCTACGGCCGCCAGCCCCATGTTGGCCGGCTACCTGATGGAAGAGGTGAGCTTGTCCGTGCCCTTCGAGGTGGCGGCCGCCTTGCAGTTCGTGAACGCCAGCACGTTTTACGCCTTCTTCCGGAACGCCCCGCCCGAAGAGGAGCTGGCTGGCTCGCAGGTTGTGGGGACGGACGTAAAAACAGCGCCTCAGGCTGAAGACGAGCTCCCGTAGCAAGAAAAGCCCTTCGTGCGGCAAAAGGCGGTCGTCTCGTTAGGGTCGGCTAGCACCTTTCTGCACGGCTCGCGGGTGGGCCTTATAAGAGCAGTGAGCCACGGCCAGGCGGCTGGGGGCGGGACGGCAGCGCCCCTATGCCCTGACTGGGGCGCTAGGGGCGCTTTGTCATCTCAGTTTGGGGGACGGTCTTTTATGCCTACAGGGACGTCTTGTAGATGTACTTGGCGACGTTGGGGTTGTTGATGTCTTGAGTCGTCATGACCACGTTGGGCAGCAGTACCTCTTTCTTCGGGATGAGGTTCTTCTTGCCAGTCAGGTAGTCGTAGGCGTACTGGACGCCGAGCATGCCCTCTTCGGCAGGGTTTTGGGCAATCAGGATGTTTATCACGCCTTGCCTCAGGAGCTTGACCTCGCTGGGCTCTGCATCGTAACCGGCGACGAAGATCTTGCCCTTGTCACCGGCGGCAGCCACGCCCTCGCCTGCGCCCTGTGCCGAGTACAGGTTGGTGCCAAAGATACCGACCAGGTTGGAGTGGGCGAGGACCAGGGCCCGGGCCTGTGACTCTGCGGTGGTCTGGCTATCGTTGTCGTACTCGACAGCAACAACGCTCATGTGGGGGTACTTCTTCATCTGGGCGAGGAAGCCTTCCTGGCGCAGGTCCGTGGTGGAGACGCCCTTTTCTACGTTGATGACAGCGACAGCGCCCTTGTAGTGGGCTGCAGCAGCGATCGCCGCCGCCGCCGCCTCGCCGCCTTGGTAGTTGTCAGAGCTGATTGCCCCGGCCAGTATCGAGCGGTTGTTGAGGGTCGTGTCCACGGTAATGACGGGGATGCCAGCTTTTACATAGGCGTCGATCGGGCCGAAAAGTGCTGTGGCGTCAGTCGGCGCGATGAGCAGGGCGCTCGGGTGGGTCGCCAGCGTGGCGTTGACGATCGGTGTTTGAAGCGTCGTGCTCCAGGTCGTGGCGCCCTTCCATATCAGGTTGACACCGAGCTTGGCCGCTTCGGCTTTGGCCCCGATGCCCATCGTGATGTAAAAGGGGTCAGTCGTTAGGCCAGGAATGAGCACGATGTTGTACTTCGGTGCGGCGGCCTTGGTGGCCGCGCTGGCTGACGGTACCCCAGCGCCCGTGACCCCGGACGCGAGGGCACTAGCGGCCAAGAGGGCCGCTGTGGCCGAGCCTGCGGCGCGGTAGCGCCATTTCCTGTTGCCGAGTAGGTTTCTCTTTTTCATTTTCCCTCCTGTATGTTTCCCTGCACGAGCTGGGCTTTGCGCCCAGCTGGTCCGACAGGTCTTAGCGCTCGGCTAGGCGTAGCCTCACTTGGTCGAGCGCGACAGCCGCAACGATGATGATGCCGGTGGCGACCTCGGTCCAAGAGCCGTTGACGTTGATCAGGACGAGCCCAGTCACAAGCAACGAGATGATCATCGTGCCTACGAAAGTCCCGAGCATGTGGCCACGCCCACCAAAGAGGCTGGCTCCCCCGATCACCACGGCTGCTATTGCGTCGAGCTCGTCGTTCTGGCCAGACAGCGGGTTCGCGACGTTGAAGTTGGCCATGACCATCATCCCGGCCAACCCCGCGAGCAGCCCGGAGATCGTGTAAACCCAGACCAAGTGACGGTCGACGTTTATGCCAGCCCGGCGTGCCGACAGGCCGTTGCTGCCTATTGCAAAAGTCCGCAGGCCGAAGCGGGTGCGGTGCAGGAACAGGCCGAACGCTACTGTAACGACAATTGCGACCAGGAACGTCGAGTATATCCAGCCACCGATCGCGCTAGTGCCGATATTGCCGATCTGAGGAGGCAAGTTGGACACCTCGGTCCCGCCGTTTATAAGCGACGGCGCTGCCCCTACAGCGGTCAAGCTCCCGAGGGTCACTATGAAAGGTGGCAACTTCAGGCGAGTAATGAGGAAGCCGTTCGCGAAGCCGATCGCCGCTCCGACAGCTAGTGCTACGGCAAAACCTGCAACGGTGGTCAGCACGTCCCCGTCGTGGGAGCCAAGCATGGACTGCATGACTGCCCCGGACACCATGCCGCTGAAGCCAAGGACGGCACCGTCTGAGAGATCTATGCCACCGGTCAGGATCACGAAAAGTTGCCCCGCGGCAAGGAGCAGGTACTCGACTGAATAATCAGAGATGCTGAGCCAGGCTTGCTTCGTGAACAGCTCGGTGTTTAGGAGCCCGAAGACGAGCACCATGAGGACCAGCACGCCCACGATCCACAGGTCGCCTATACGGTCGACCAGGTCCAGCCAGGAGGAGCGTTCGCCCTGGCTTGCGGGCCTAGCGGGGGCGCTCGTGGTGCCGGGAGCCGAAAAAGCGGCTGGGAGCTTCACAGGCATTGCGGGCCCTTGCTCGATGAAAGGGAAATGGCCATGCTCATGGCGCCTTGGTGGCCAGGGCCGCACCAGTGATCCAGCTCACGATGTCGTCCACGGTGCTTTCTTCACGCCGGAGGTTGGCGATGACCTCTCCTTGGAACAGCACGACCACGCGCTTGCAAAGCCGGTACACCTGAGGCAGGTTGTGGCTGATCAGGAGCACCGGCACGCCCTGTTCCGCGACCGACGCCACAAGTTCGCCCACGCGCTCTTGTTGTTCGACCCCGAGCGCGGCCGTGGGCTCGTCCATTAGGATCACCTTAGAACCCCAAGCGACCGCTCGGCCGACGGCGATGGCTTGGCGCTGGCCACCCGACAAACGCCCGGCGAGGGCGTTGACGGAGGCCACGCGTATCTTGGTCCGGTCGAGGTCTGCCTGTGCCTCTTTGGCCATGGCTTTTCGGTCGAGCCAGCCGAACCACCCGAGCGGTCCCCTTGCTACCCGTTCGCGCCCGAGGAATATGTTGGCCCAGAGCGACAGGTCTGGCGCTAGCGCCAGGTCCTGGTAAACGGTCTCAATGCCGAGGCGGCGAGCCTCCAAGGCCGAGGAGAACGTCACACGCTTGCCTTCGACGTAGATCTTCCCGGCGTTGGGTTGCAAGCCTCCAGAAATGATGTTGACAAGCGTCGACTTCCCTGCCCCGTTGTCGCCCACCAGGCCCACGACTTCGCCCGGGAAGATGTCGAGGTCGACCCCTCGGAGGGCTTGCACGCTGCCAAAGTGCTTGGTGATTCCCCGGACGGCAATGACAGGAGCCTTGCCGTCCATGCTGGCCGTGGTCCCGAGCAGCTCGTCGCCGGGACTGGTGCTCTTGAGCGCGCTGGCTCCGTTCGCCGTTGTCGAGTCTTGGGGGGGCGGGCTCCCGGGCTTGCCGGGAGAGCCAGTCGTGTCATTGCTCATGGGCGCCTCCTGGTCCTGTCTGATGTGGCGGGCCTCGTGGTCCTAGCTAGTGGGCGCTTCGTCCTGGTAGCTGTGGCTCGTCTGCCCACCCGTGGTGGCTCGTCTGCCCACCCGTGGTGGCTCGTCTGCCCACCCGTGGTGGCTCGTCTGCCCACCCGTGGTGGCTCGTCCATGACAACGTTGTCGTATGGGCGGCATTTGTAACATGCGGAAAGAGACTTGTCAAGGAGGGCCCCGTTCAGCCTGGCGTTGAGCTACAAGCTGCCATCGGCGCCACCGCCTGGGGGGCTGTGCACGGCGTGATGGCTTGCGTGGGGCAGGCGGCGGTCATATTGAGTGCTGCACGAGCTCGTTGGCGCCTGTGTGGTGCATCCGTCAGGCCAGCGGTCGGCTGGCGCCACGGGCCGCAGCCCCGAGAGCGGCCTTGATGGCGCCCACCAGGCTCGGAGCGACTGGCAGCAGCGGGAGCAGGCAGGCCTGGAGCGCATGATATATGTCCGGCTTGCCGTACCAGGGGAAAGCTTTGGGCCTGTTGTTGTTGTCGAACAGTGGGTACCAGCCTCCCCTCTGGTGGTCTATCAGCACCTCAGAGGCATAGTCCCAAAAGCGTCGGTACCAGGTTTCGTACTGTGCGTCACCCGTCAGGCGGTACAAGTACGCGCTGGTGCTGATCGCCTCTGTAACTGGCCACCAATAGTGGTCTGGGTTGGCAAGCCCGCCGTCCCAGTCGACAGTGTAAGCGAGCCCACCGTGCTCCCAGTCCCACCCGACCTCGACAGCTTTTTGGAACAAGGCCTCCGCCGCGTGTAGGTGCCAGCTCTTGTCGGGGGGCCTAGTGGCGCTTGGGCTGCTATCGCTGCCCGAAGAGCTCATGGCAAGCCTCGTGGCGCCGCTGCCGTCGTTGTCCCCTGCTTGCAGGTCGCCGTTGGCTATGGCCGCGCAGGCCACCAAACGCGCCCACTCGACCGAGTGGCCGACTGTCGCCCCGTAGGGCCTAAAGGGGTGGTCTAGGTGCTCTCGGTTGTACTCCATGAGAGGTTGCCAAGAGGTGTCATAATGCTCGGGCAAAAGCCAGGCGTTGGCCCTGGCGAACCCGTTGACCAGTTTGGACGCGATGCGGTCCGCCCGCCTTTTCAGGTCGGGGCGTCCCGTTGCGTCGGAGGCTGCGAGGAAGCTTTCGGTGAGGTGCATGTTGCTGTTGGCCCCCCTATAAGCCTCAAGCTCGCGCCAGTCCCTGTCGAAAGCCTCCCGAGACGCTCCCTCGTCCTCAGCCCAAAAGTGCTCGTCGATGACGGCGGTCACGTCGTCGAACAAGTCGACGGCCGCGGGGTGGCCAGCGGCCAGCGCCGTGCTAGCTGACAACAGCACGAAGGCATGGTTGTACGCGCTCTTCGTAGCGTCGGTAGGTCCATTGCGGCCCACGGCGTTGTAGTAGCCGCCACTGTGGGTGTCACGGTGCCGCTCCCACATGGCGCGCAGGCCCATGTCTACGACGGCTGAGCACCCAGGCACCCCGAGAAGCTCGCCTGCCGCGTAGCTGTGGACCGCGCGCGCTACCGTCAACAGGTTTTGTTGCGGCTGGGACGCCGGTGGGCAGCCAGCTGGCAACGGCTGGCCGTTGTCGTCGAGTTCAAAGAACCAGCCCGTCTCGCTGGCCGTTGGCCGGAAAAACCGGAGCAGGCGGGCCGCTTGGTCGTTGAGCCATGCCTCGTGCTGTGGCAAAGACAACCAGCTTGTGACGCTTGTGGCTTGGTCGCGGGCTAGTGGTGGGGGCATAGTCATGGTCGTTACCTCGGCTAAGTTCTTGGCCGGGCCGGGTTGGCCGGCCCGAGGGTTGTCAGGGGGCGCACGCACCAGAGCGGACGGGGCTAGCCCTATGCGGCGTGGGCCCGCTCCTTGTTGGGTACGTGCTCATTGTGCACTTGTTCTTTGGGTACGTGCCGCGCCCCTTAGTCTTGCGCTGGTCTTGCGCTTGCTGCCCATTTGATGACAACGTTGTCGTGTGGGCAACATCTGTAACATGCGAGGAGCAAGTTGTCAAGGGGGGCCATAAGTGCTTAGGCGGCGGTTGTGAGCGCTGACAGCGAGATGGCCCGTCGGCCCACTATGGCGGACGTCGCCCAGCTGGCGAAAGTCAGCTTGAAGACGGTTTCGCGGGTTGCCAACAGCGAAGCGAACGTTGCCCCTGCCACGGTACGGGCAGTGCAACAAGCAATGGTGAAGTTGGGTTACCGTCGCAATGAGTACGCTCGCGCTCTACGCCAGCGGCGGACGGCTCGCATGCTAGGGCTCGTCATCAAAGACGTGTCGAACCCATTTTACGCGTCTATCGCTCGAGGCGTAGAAGAGGAGGTGAGGGACAGGGGGTTGCTCGTGGTGGCCGGCAGCTCCGACGAAGACGCGGAGCGGGAGCGGGCTTTGCTGGAGATTTTCTGTGAGCAACGAGTGGGCGGGCTCCTGGTGGTCCCGACCGGGAGGGACTATAGCTTCCTTGCCTCCGAGCTGGCCTTAGGCACGGCCATCGTGTTCATTGACAGGCCCGGTCACAACATCGCAGCTGACACCATCTTGTTGGACAACTACGAGGGAGCTCGCGCTGCGACGGAGCACCTGATCACTTACGGGCACCACCGGGTGGCTTTCATCGGCGAGCTCCCCGACGTTTTCACCACCGTGGAACGTGCCAGAGGGTACCGCGCGGCAATTTCGTCCGCTGGGTTGCGTTATGACAAACAAATTGTCAAGATCGGCTGCCACAGCACCGCTGCTGCTGCGGCCGCGACCAGGGAGCTGTTATCGTTGCCCGACCCGCCGACGGCTATATTCGCTTGCAACAACCGCATCACCTTCGGTGTCTTGGCGGCGCTTTCTGGCTTAGAGCACCGGGTGTGGCCGGCTCTTGTTGGCTTTGACGACTTCGAACTTGCCGCCAATATGTCGCCCCCCGTGTCAGTGGTCGCCTACGACCCCGTGGAAGTGGGCCGCCAGGCGGCTAGGCTCATATGCGAGCGACTGGACGGGGCCACAGTTGCGCCGCGCCAGATCGTCATCCCTACAAAAGTGCTCGCACGGGGCTCCGGCGAGCTCCCGCCTCGAGAGCCCAGCGCCGGCCTGCGCCGGTCCGCTCCAGCCAATGCCTGAACTGCTCCTTGGCATCGACATCGGCACGACGATGACCAAAGCTGCCGTTGTTAGCGCAGAAGGCAAGGAGCTGTCCTGGGGCCGAGCTAGGACTCCTTGGCGCGAGGTCCCTACTGGTGCCGAAGCCGACCCTGGCGACATCTTTGATGCTGTGCTGAAGGCGGTCGCCGACGCCTTAGACGCGGCACCGGTGGGCCAAGTGGCAGGTGCGGGGGTGACGAGCATGGCGGAGACGGTTGTCCTGCTGGGAGCCGACGGTCGTGCGCTCTGGCCGTGCATTGCATGGCACGATACGAGGGGGCAGGACGAAGCAACCGAGCTGGCCAGCGTTTTCGGTGCGCAGGAGCTTGTGCGGCGTACAGGCCTTAGCCCTTCACCGATGCCCACGCTTGTAAAGTTGGCATGGCTGGACAGGCATAATGGGCCCAAACCGCTACGAGCGCTAAGCATGGCGGACTGGGTCGTCTACCGCCTTGGCGGTGACCAGGCAGCCGAGGCTTCGCTTGCGTGCAGGACCGGCGCGCTGTGCTTGGCCACGCGCAGCTGGTGGGGGGAAGCTCTCGAATGGGCTGGAGCAGACGCCAGCCTTTTCCCACCCGTGGTGCAAGCAGGTACGCGAGCCGGCCGGTTCTCGCCCGGCGGTCGGCAGCGAAACTTAAACGGCGGCCCAGGGGGGCTGGAGAAACTTGTAGGTGCTGCCTTGACTTCCGCCGGGCATGACCACTTGTGCGCTGCCGTTGGGGCCGGTGCCATCCGGGCTGAACAGGTCCTGGACTCCTGCGGCACGGCAGAGGCGCTGGTGCGTACTGTGGCACCGCTCGCCGAAGACGACCTAAGCCGAGCTGTCGCAACTGGCCTTGAAACAAGCTGGCACACCGTGCCGGGGCACCAGGCGCTCGTGTCGGGCCACGCTCTTGGCCTTGTCTTGGAGCGCGTCCTGGCCCTTGTGGGTGCTGCTGGCCCAGAGGCCGTGAGCGCCCTCGACGCCGCTGCCGCCAAAGTAAGCCCCAGCGGTCTTCAGGTCGTCTTGGACAGCCCTTATGGTGGCCCGTCTATAGCGGGCCTTGGCCCAGGAGCCTCACCTGCAGCCCTTTGGAGCGCCGCCCTCGACGCTGTGGCTGCTTGGGCAGCGCGGACCGTGCCGGCTATGGAAGCTATTGCCGGTCCTGCGGCTGAGCTGGTGCTGAGCGGCGGGTGGGCACGTTCCGACGGTTTAAGGCTACGCAAGTCCAAGCTCCTGCCTCGGGTTAGGTGGCCAAAGGTCACCGAGGCCGGCGCCAGGGGCGCGGCGCTGTTCGGCGGTATGGCGGCCGGGCTTTTTGGCGAGCCGGCAGACTTCCCCAGGCCGCCAGAGCGTCTGTTGTGAGATTTTGGCATTGGCGTTTTTGAGAGGGACATAGAGAGGAGCTGACTAGCTTGTCTGGCAACGAGGTCGGTATGCAAAAGATCATCAACGAGCCGACAAAGTTCGTGGACGAGGTGCTTGAGGGTGTCCTCCTGGCGCACTCGGCCAGCTTGCAGTCTCCCAGTCGCCGGGTGGTCGTCCGCCGTAGTGCTCCGCAGCCGGGCAAGGTGGCGATAGTGACTGGAGGAGGTTCCGGGCACCTGCCGCTGTTCATGGGGTACGTGGGCGAGGGGCTTGCCGACGGGGTTGCTATCGGGGACGTTTTTGCCTCCCCGAGCAGCGAGCAGGTAGTCGAAGCGACTAGGGCCGTTGACGGAGGGGCGGGCGTGCTGTACCTGTACGGCAATTATTCGGGTGACGTGATGAACTTTGACCTGGCAGCCGAGCTTTGTTCGGCGGACGGCACCGAAGTGGCCACTGTGCTCGCAACTGACGACGTCGCTTCTGCTGCGGCTAGCGCGTCGGAGCGCCGCAGGGGTGTGGCGGGGATAGCCTTCCTGTACAAGGTCGCGGGGGCATGTGCTGCGCGAGGGGCTTGTTTGGCCGAGGTGGTCGGGGTGACCAAGCGTGCGGCAAGCGGCCTGCGCTCAATGGGCGTCGCCCTGTCGCCGTGCGTGGTGCCGGCTGCCGGCAGGCCGACCTTTGACCTGCCAGATGGCCAGATGGAGATCGGTATGGGCATCCACGGTGAGCCAGGCGTGCGCAGAGGCCCGCTCGAGCCCGCCGAAAAAATTGCTGAGCAGCTCATGAGCCAAATCCTTGCGGACTTGGCGTACCGAGAAGGCGACCAGGTGGCGGTTTTGGTGAACAGCTTGGGGGCGACTCCGCGCGAAGAGCTTTACGTGCTTTTCCGTTCGGTGCACGCCTTGGCAGCCTCGGCTGGCCTCGAGGTCCGACGGGCCTTAGTCGGTGAGTACGCCACATCTCTCGAAATGGCGGGTGCTTCAGTGTCGCTCCTGCGCCTTGACGAAGAGCTCCTGGAACTGCTGGACGCACCGTCGTCTTCCCCACTTGTCGCGTTCCCGGTGGCCTCAGAGGGACCGAGGCAGTAGCCGTGGCACCTCGGTCTTTTACCCGGGCTCTCTTGGCCGCTGCTGACGCCGTTCAGGGTTCTGCGCCAGAACTGAACGAGCTGGACGCTTACGCGGGTGACGGCGACCTCGGGGTCACGATGTCACAGGCTGCTCGCTTGTTGAGAGAAGTGGTCGAAGGCGCCAAGGACATGCAGGCGTCCCAGCTGTTGGCGGCCTGTGGTGCTGCTATTGCTCGCGGGGCACCTTCCACGAGCGGCACCCTTGTGGCCACGGGTTTGCTCCGGGCTGGGAGAGCACTGGCCGGTGCCGGTGACGACAGCGCTAACACCGTCAAGGTGATGGGGGAGTGCTTTTCGGCCGCTCTCGAAGCCATAGCCGCCCGCGGCAAGGCCTCTATTGGGGACAGGACTTTGGTCGACGGCCTAGGTGCCGTGTGCAGCAGCTTGGAAGCCTCTGTTGAGGAAGGTCTTGCGGGGCCGGAGGCGCTCCGACGAGCTGCTCTGGCCGCGGCGAAGGCCGCGGGGGCGACAGCTTCGATGTTGCCAAAGGCAGGACGGGCTAGCTGGGTGCCGGAGCGTGCGTTGGGCCATCCCGATGCGGGCTGTGCCCTGCTCGCCAAGGTGCTGGAGGCTGCGGCAGGTTCCTGGCGTGACGATGACGAGGCTTAGCGCCCGGCGCGAGGCCTCCCGGCGAGCGGTAGCTAGGGTGGCTGGTGCGGCAAGCAAGCACTTCTCGAGCACCGGTGCCGTAGAGCTGTGGTACCACGGCACTGCCGTGAGCCATGAACAGGTGAGATCTAACCGACCAGACCGCCATGGCGGTCGTTCGACGATAGGAAAAAGTAATGGGAAAGAACATTAAATTGGCACGGCTGCTGCCAAAGGGCAAAAAGTCGCTGATCGTGGCTATGGACCAACCGCGTAGCATATACAGCGGCCCTCTGGCAGACCCCGCAAAAGTACTGGAAAGCTTGGAAGGTGCCGACGTCGACGGGTACCTGTTGACGTTGGCGACCGCCGTTCGCATGGAGCAGCATTTGAGCGGGAGGGCCGTGGTCGTGAGCGTTAGCAAGGACTACCAAGAGCCGCGCGAGGTGGTGGAGCAGGCTGTCGTGTTCGGTGCCTCGGCGTTGAAGTTCGAAGTTTTCCCAAACTCTGAGCGGGAGAACGACAGTATGCGAGGGCTTGAGGCCTTGGCGGTCCACGCCGAGCGGTGGGGCTTGCCCGTGATGGCAGAGGTGGTGCCCGGGGGCTTTGACAAGGTCGAACTGCACAGCGCGCAGAACCTGCGGGACGCGGTACGAAGGGCGGCGGAAGCTGGGGCAGATATGGCGAAGATACCGCCCCCGAGCACGGGCCAGCTTGTTGAAGTTACCGAGTACGCGTCGGTGCCGGTGCTATTGCTTGGGGGGGCGCGCAGCGCCAGTGCAGAAGATATGTTGGCGCGCGCTCGCGAGCTCAGCCCATTTGTGGACGGCCTCGTTTTTGGCCGTTACATTGTCGAGGACCCGGATCCTGCGTCTATCGTGTCGGCGCTCCGGGAGGTCTTGGCCAAGGCAGTCCCCGCTGCCCGTTAGCACGAACCCGCGGGTTAGTTGGCGCTAACGCGCCAAATGGGCCGGTGCTAGGGCGCCAAGCGGCAGCACCTGGGCCCGTGGCGCGCCACGGGCGCGGGTATTTTTGCGAGCTTGCCCAAGTGGTTTCGCGCTGCCTAGACCGCCTGCAGTGGCTTACAGGCGTCGGCGTAGGCTCTGAGCACGTCGCGCACGGCCGCCAGCAAGAGCTCTCTTGGGCGAGGCGCCAGGAGACCGTTCACGACGCGAGGGTACAAGGTGGGGAGGAACTCGCTTATGAGGGGCTCAGGGATGGACTTGTCGCTCAAGTAGCCCAACAGCCGCTCGACTGCCTGACGCGCTCGTGGGTAGGCCCAGTAATAACGGATCCGGTCGCTGTAGGAGAAATGGCGGAGCCAGCGCTGTTGGCTAGCGTCACCCTGGTAGTAAGGCTGCCAGTGCTTAGGGGAAGCGAGCATTATTTCTTCCATCTCGGCGACAAGGCCGTGCTCGGCCCAGTCGTGGTCTAGCTCGCTAGCGATGTGGTCGAGCCCGTAAAGGGCCTGCCTGAGGGCAAACGTGAGGCCGGGGCCGACTTTCAAGATAGCGAACCCGTCATGCACGAGCTGGGCTAGCTTGTCGGGCGGTTGGTAGTCAGTGGAGTGGGCTTCGAAAACAAGCCCCGGCATATGGGTTAAGGCAGACTGAAGCTCCACCGCGAGTTCTGGCTGGTAGACAACTACTCTTTTCTCATCGAACTCGACGCCTGGCTGGGCGACGATCGCCATGACGGCTTCGTACGCCTCCTGTGCCCCGGCTTCAGCAAAGGCTTTACGGTGGGCTTCCAGGGTCGCGATGACGGCTTCGGGCCGGGTGACCTCTAGGCCGGCGATCTCTTGCTTTGCCCCGCCTGGGGCGGGGACTTCCGTCCCGATCACAAAGCGCAAGCGGGAGGCTTGAGCGGCGCCGACTTTTTGCGCCACAACCGCTAGACGTGCTGCTCGCTCAGCGGTGAGCGGGGCTGGCACATAGGAGGGCTCACCTTGGCAGCCCATGCTCGTGTCCAAGTGGATCTTTTCGAAGCCGGCGTCCACATAGGCAGCCACCATGGACTCAGCTTGCGCCATTGCCTGTTCAACTGGGAGGTGGCGCCAGGGGTTGGGACCTAGGTGGTCGCCACCGAGCATTACCCGGTGCCGAGGGAACGAGGTCCTGTCGGCAATGCTGTACACAAGGTCGCGAAAGCTGGCCGGGGTCAAGCCTGTGTAGCCACCTTGGTGGTTGACCTGGTTGCAGGTGGCCTCGACCAGCACTGGGTTGCCCAGTGAAGCAGCTTCTAGCATTGCTGCCTCGATGACCATCGGGTGAGCCGAGCACACTGAGGTGATGCCGGCGGCCTTGTGCCCGGGCGCTATTGCATTGAGCCATGTGGCCAGCCGGCGCAGGACTACGCCGCCGCGCCGCGACCGCAAGGCGTCCAGTTGGGAAAAGTCAGAGGTGCCTTCCATGGGGCCCCTCACTGTCACCGCACGCCCCCCGGCAGCGTTGGCGTAGGCAAGGCTCTCCTCGACGCTGCGGCCCTGCAACCTGCAGGTGACGAAGGCACCGTCAAAGCAGTCACCGGCCCCGGTCGGGTCTACCTCCTCGACGGAATAGGCCGGCTTGTCGGTGCGCCCTTCGGCTGCGAAGTGGGTGGCCCCTTCGGCGCCGCGTTTCACGACGATTTCCTTCACGCCCAACTGAAGGATCTCCCTAACGGCCTCGTCGGGGCCCGTGGCGTCTGTAAGCAAGGTCAGCTCTTCTCCGCTAGGTAGGAACGTGTCGCACCTGGAGAGGACGGTCCGCAAGGCGTTTAGCACCTCCCTGTCGGCCATCACCTCCTTGCGCAGGTTGGGGTCGAACGAGACCGAGCCCCCGTTGGCCTTAATTGCGTCGATAGAGCGTAGGGCCACGTCCACGAGCTGGCTCGAAAAGAGCGAGGCACCGGAAATGTGCAAGTGGCCGCATTCGTCCAACAGCTTGAGCCCCGCCTCTGTCAAACGGGTCTGGCCGCACGCGCTGTGCTTGATGTTGTAAACGAAGTCGCGCTCGCCGCCTTCACGGTAGCGGACGAAAGCGCTCCCTGTCGCGTGGCCCGCTAGCACTTCAATAGCCCTGGTGTCGACACCGTCGTTGCGGAGCCGGTCCAGGTTGACCCAACCAAAGTCGTCATCTCCAACGCTGCTGATGATGGCGCAGGGCTGGCCGAGCTTGGCCACCTGGTCGATGAAGATGGCGGGAGCACCGCTCGGGAAGGGGCCGACGAGCTGTACTGGCTCGCGGAAACCGTTTCCCCTGTCCTTCGCCACCACTTCGACCAGGATCTCTCCGACGGTGAGCACTTTTGTCTCACGATGGCCATCTTGCATGTCAGGGCTCACCTGCCGACAGTTGCGATGGGCACGGCCACCGCGCACTGGTAACGAAACCGGTCATTACAAGTTCCCCTTTGCCGTCTCTTGGCGCAACTTTCGCTGCGGGCCGCCCGTTGTGCGAGCTTGCCTGGGCCAAGGCTACAGCCAAGGCCCAGGCAGGTGCAGCCCCAAGAGAACGTTTACTGACCGTGCCCTCACGTCATCGCCGGCATGAGCAGGCATGCTCACTGTCCCGAGCCGGCGGCAAACTCCTCTACCATCTGGCGGGCCACGTCATCGTGGTACTGGACTGGGGGTGACTTCATGAAATAAGCGGCAGGGCCAAAAAGCGGCCCCCCTGTCCCGCGGTCAAGCGCGAGCTTGGTGCAGCGCACGGCGTCGATCATGACTCCTGCCGAGTTTGGGGAGTCCCAAACCTCAAGCTTGAGCTCAATGCTGAGCGGGGCGTCGCCAAAGTTGCGCCCCTCCAGCCTGATGTAGGCCCACTTGCGGTCATCGAGCCAAGGGACGTGGTCTGACGGCCCGACGTGCACGTCACGAGCTTCGATCCCACGCTCGATCTGGCTGGTCACAGCTTGGGTCTTGGAGATCTTCTTTGACTCGAGGCGCTCGCGCTCCAACATGCTCTTGAAGTCCATATTGCCCCCGAAATTGAGCTGGTAAGTGCGGTCGAGCACGAGCCCACGGTCCTCGAACAGGCGGGCAAGCACCCTATGCGCGATCGTTGAGCCCAGCTGGCTCTTGATGTCGTCGCCGATGATAGGAAGGCCTGCCTCCTCAAACTTTTTAGCCCAGGCGGGGTCGCTCGCGATGAACACGGGGATGGCGTTTACGAAGCCAGTCCCGGCGTCCAGAGCGCACTGGGCATAGTACTTTTGCGCGTTTTCTGACCCAACAGGCAAATAGGAAACGAGCACGTCCGCCCTAGCGGCCCGCAGGGCCTCTGCAACGTCCACCGGTTGTGCAGGGGACTCTTCGATGGACTCACGGTAGTACTTGCCCAGGCTGTCCATCGTCGGGCCACGTTGTACCTCGACGCCGAGCTCTCTCACGTTCGCAAACCGGTAGGTGTTGTTCTGGCTCGCCCAGATAGCTTTGCCCACGTCCTGGCCGACCTTGGCGTTGTCGACGTCAAAGGCAGCCACGACCTCGATGTCTTTTACGTGGTAACCGCCGAGCTCGACGTGCATAAGCCCAGGCACCTTGTCGTTCGGGCTTGCAGCCCGGTAGTACTCAAGACCTTGGACCAAGGCACTCGCACAGTTGCCGATACCTGCAATAGCTAAACGGATCTTTGACATTGGTACCTTTCTTTGTTATCTCTGCCTGGCCGGCTTGCCTGGCGGCTCGGCTGCAAGCCGCGCCGGTGCTGTCGGCCGAAGCTGCGACGCGCTGGCCAGGGGCACGAGCACGGGAGGTCGCAGCGACGGACCGCGGTAGGTCGAGCCAGCACCGGCTGGCCCAGGGCCAACCGTGAAGTCGGCCGCCTGAGCGGTCTCGGTGCTCTCATTTGGTTCGCGCTCGTCACGGATCAGCTTGTCTAGCCATGAGACATGGCTAGACAGTTCTTCTTGCTGGCGTTGGAAAAGGACCCTCATGTAACGGTCCTCACGACGTGCGCGGGCACGGGCCACCAGCTGGGCGAGACGCTGTCCCAAGATGGCCCTTCGCTGCAAGAGGAGGCCGAGCCTCCTCTCGGGCGGTAAGTGGCTTGCGAAGGCAAGCCGTAGACTGAAGGAACGGTCGTCCTCAGTACTGGCGTGGCTGTCTGCCAGGAGATCTTCGAACATCTTGGCGCCAAGAGGGGTGATTGCGTAGACCTTGCGGCGCCTGCCAGCACGGCCCTCGGGTGACAGGGCGTTTTCTGCCTGCCCTTTGGCCGGTGCGGGGTCGATGACGTGCACCGCTCCGGCGGCCTCCAGCCGTGCAAGCGCGGGGTAAAGGGAGCCGAAGGACACTGCGCTCGAGAAACCAAAGACGTCCTGGAGCTTCTTCTTCAGCTCGTAGCCGTGCATCTCTTGCTCTTTCAGCAGGCCCAGCACTGCCATCTCAAGCACGCCAACTATGTTATCAGCCGATGTATCGGACCGATAAATCGGTCCGATAACAGCCTGGCAGCTCGGTCCGCTAACAGGCTTGGGAGCGACTTCGGCGGCACTCGACGTACCAGACAGCCACCGCAGTCAGGCCCCAACGGTACCGAGGTCAGGCCAGTGAACGCCTGGTGCAGCTATGCTTTGCTCGCTAAATCGATTACTGATGGTCCCTGGAGGTGGGTGGCTGGTGCGGATGGTCTCGGTCGACTTGGGGGCGAACAGCGGGCGAGTGGCCGTAGGCAACTTTGACGGTAGCCGCCTCAGCGTCGCCGAGGTCAACCGCTTTGCCAATGTGCCGGTGCTGGCCCATGACAGGCTTTACTGGGATGCCTTGAGGCTGTACGACGGGATCCTGGAGGGGCTAGGGCTGGCAAGCCGGGCGGCCCGGCAGCCGGTCGCTTCAGTGGCGGTCGACGCTTGGGGCGTCGACTTCGCGATCGTGGACAAGGCCGGGCACCTATTGGGCAACCCAGTCCACTACCGGGACCGCCGCACGGAGCAAGCGTTCGAGGATGTGCGGGCTCTGGTTGCCCCGCGCGAGATTTTCCAAGCCACCGGTGTGCAGCTCCTGCCCATAAACACGCTTTACCAGCTGTGGGCTATGCAGCAGGCAGGCGACCCTGCGCTAGAGAAGGGCTCGTCGCTTTTGATGATGCCTGACCTGTTCAATTACTGGCTCGGAGGCGTAGCGGCGCAGGAGTGGACAGAGGCTACCACCACGCAGTGCTACGACATCGGTGCTGGTAAGTGGGCCTGGGGGCTCTTGGGCCGTCTCGGCCTGCCCGCTTGGCCCTTCGGCGAGGTGGTCCCTTCGGGTACTGTGCTGGGGCCACTGCGGCCTCAAGTGGCAGAGGCAGTCGGTGCCGGGAACGCCTTGGTCATAGCGGTGGCTTCGCACGACACTGCCTCTGCTGTCGCGGCGGTCCCCTTTCAGGAACCGGGTTGTTTTTTTGTGAGCTCTGGGACCTGGTCGGCTCTCGGTGCGCAAATGCCCAAGCCAGTCGTCGACGACCGCAGTTTTGCGGCGAAGCTGACCAACGAGGGGGGGCCGGGCGGCACGTCGTTGCTCATGGGCAACCTGACAGGGCTGTGGTTGCTGCAGGAATGCCAGCGCAAGTGGTACCGCTCGCGTGGCGTCAGTGACCTTTCGCAGCTGTTGGCATTGGCGGAAGCTGCCCCTGCCATGCGCTCGCTTGTCGACCCCAATGCCCCGGAGTTCATGCCGCCAGGGGACATGCCCGCACGGATCGCTGCCGCCTGCCGGTCGACCGGCCAAGAAGTGCCGGAAAGCCCCGGGGAAGTAGTCCGCTGTATCCTTGAAAGCCTGGCCTTCATGTACCGCCAAGCTGTCGAGGTGATCGCAGGCGTTACCGGCAGGTGGCCACCAGCCCTGCACATCGTTGGCGGCGGGTCCCTCAATAGCCTGCTCTGCCAGTGGACGGCCGACGCGACAGGCCTTCCTGTATGGGCTGGGCCTAGCGAGGCTAGCGAGGTGGGCAACTTATTGGTGCAGGCCATGGCCCTTGGCGAGCTGGCTACGACCGACGAGGCCCGTGCCCTGGTGCGAAGTTCCTTCCCTCCGGTGCTGTACGAGCCTGGTGACCGTGAGCCCTGGGACGACAGCTACGACAGGTTCAGGCGCCTGGCGGAGCTGTCAGGCAGTGCGCCAGCACAACGCTAAGAAGCCGTGTGCACTAAGCGCTGTTTCACGCGCCGGGCACCACGCCTTTTTTTATGAGGAAGTTGCCGTAAAGGCGGCGCTCGCCTGTCAGGACGACGGCGTAGCTGCTGCGGCTGGCCTCGTAGAAGTCGAAACGCTCTAGCATGTCTAGTGGACATGGGTGCCCCGCGGCCGAGCCCACGACCTCTTGGACTTCAAGGTGGACCTGTGGAGGTTGGCCTTCGGGCGTAGCAGGCGCTGCCATAGCCCGCACCGGCGTGCCGACGTACTCGTCGAGGGGTAGGACTGAAAGCACGGCCGCGACGGCCTGGGTTGCTGAGGCACCTGCCAGCACGACAGGCTTGCCATGGCGGGTACCACGCGCAACGCTGTCAGCGGGGAAATTGGCGTCCACTATGGCGATCTCGTCGCCGTGGCCCATGAGCGCCAGCACGTGCAGGAGCTCGGGCGTGAGCAGGGGGTCTATGTTCTTCAGCATTTGTGTCTGAGCTCCTTTTGTGTCAGGTTGACCTCGTAGAACGGCGGCGGTGCGCTGGTTTGCGGGCTGGCACGGAGCTGCCCCTTACGACCATGTGGGCGACAGGGTGACCGTCCTGGCTGTTCCCGTGTAACCCTCCAGCCGGCTGAGCAGCAGCCGTGCGCTTTCCACGCCAACATCGTAAGCAGGCTGGGCCACCGCGCTCAGCGGTGGGCGCAAGAGGGTCGACCATGACATGTCGTCAAAAGCGACGACCGCGATGTCGTCGGGCACCACCAAGCCCGCCTCGTCGATCGCTTGTAGCGCCCCCACCGTCATGAGGTGGTTGGCCACGAACAAAGCATCAGGCTGGTCGTGCTGTTGGAGGATGTCCTGCATCGCCTCCCGGCCGCCGGCTTCTTTGAAGTCGGCGACGCGCACCAAAGACTCGTCGACGACCTGGCCGGCTTCTGTGACCGCTTTGCAGTAACCGGCGTAGCGTTGCTCGCCAGTTGTCGTCCGCAGCGGGCCGGTTATGCAAGCTACCCTTTTGTAGCCACCGTCCACGAGGTGCTTGACAGCCTGGTAGGAGCCAGAGACGTTGTCCACGGTCACGCTGTCGGCGTACTGGGTGGGAAGGGTGCGGTCGGCAAGTACGACGGGTATGCGCGCACCGACCAAGGGCGACAAGTCGGTGCGCTCGCTGGAAGGCGTCAGGATGAGCCCGCCCACCTGCTCCGCTACGGCCAGCTCTATATAGCTGGCCTCCTTGGCTGGGTCTTCGTCCGTGTTGCAAAGGAACAGCGAATAGCCGGCCCCGTAGGCAATGTCCTCCACCCCGCGTACCAGGTTGGCAAAAAAGGGGCCGGTGCGGACATCGGAAATTATGAGGGCCCACACCCGGTTGCGACGGGTGCGGAGCGTCCGTGCGACCCTGCTGGGGCGGTAGTCGAGGTCCTTTACTGCCTGCAGTACGCGCGCCCTCAAGCGGGGGTCGACACGAGGATGGTCGTTCAGGACGCGGGAGACCGTCGCAGTCGACACGCCTGCTAGGCGCGCCACTTCGACGATCGTGATCGGCTCACTGTTGTGGGAGCGGCCGAGCGCCGCTGCGGAGCTGCTGGCGGCCGGGCTGACGCGGGTGACTTGCAACGTGCTCGCTACCGTAGTAAAGGTTTACTGACGCCAGCAGAGCTGACGCGGCAAGGTCCCGATATGTCAACGAGCACTGCGAAGAGGTTCATAGTTGTGAAGTAGCTTAGGTCCCTCCAGTAGGGGCCTAGGACCTCTTGATGCTACCACTAGGTGCACCAAGAACGAGGTTTTTGCCAGTTGCGGTAAATCGATTACTAAGGAGGGTGTATGGCCCGCGTAGGTATCCTCAGTTTCAGCGACGGGCGTGATTTCGTCCACCGAGATCTTGCTTCGTTCGTCGCCGGGGTCGAAGAGCGCATCGCAGCGGCTTGCGAGGGCTTCGGCGCCCAGGTCGTGCGCGGGACAGGGCCCATAACCTCGAACGAGGCGGCCGTGCGCGAGGGCCGGCGCCTGGCCGACATGCGCCCTGACCTCACTATCTTCAACTACCCGGTCTGGGCCTTCCCTCACTTCTCCGTGCACGCTGCACGGGCTACTGCAGGCCCGCTGCTGCTGTTCTCGAACATCGACCCGACCTACCCGGGCATGGTGAGCCTGCTCGCCGCTGGCGGGAGCCTGGACCAGCTCGGCCGTCGCCACGAGCGCCTGTGGGGCGAAGTCGAGGACCCTGCGGTCGCCGGGCGCCTGCGCCAAGTGGTCGCAGCTGCTCACGCCGTGCGTTCCCTTGAGGGCTCCACCTTCGCCCGGGTAGGGGGCCGCTCGATGGGCATGTACACAGCGGTCGGGCGCACCGACGAGTGGATGCGCCGCTTCGGCATCGACGTCGAAGAGGTCGACCAGCTAGAAGTCGTGCGCCGCTCAGAGCTCGTGCCTGCCGCACAAGCTGCGGCCGGCCGCCAGTGGCTGGAGAAGTACACCGCAGGCGTCCACTACGACGGCAAGGTGCTGACCCCTGAGACCCTGGAGCGCCAGGTGCGCTCGTACTACGCCCTAAAGGAGATCTTAGAGGAGGGCCACATCGACTTCTGCGGTATAAAGGGCCAGCCCGAGCTGACGAACTACTTCGCCACCACCGACATTGCTGAGGCCTTCTTGAACGACCCCTACGACTTCGACGGCCCGAAGCAGCCCGTCATCTGCGCGACAGAAGACGACATGGACGGCGCCTTGACGATGCTGCTGATGCACAAGGTGACCGGCACCCCGGCCTTGTTCGCCGACGTACGGCACTACTTCGCAAAAGAGGGCATCTGGGACCTGGAGAACTCGGGCCAGCACGCCACCTGGTTCGCCGCCCGCTCTGACGACCCGGCCGAGAACCTGGCCAAGGTCGAGCTTTACCCCGAGGACTGGTACTTCCCAGCAGGCGGTGCTGCGGTGCACCACCTCGCCGCCCCAGGAGAGGTAACCCTAGCCCGCCTGTCGCGCCTGGACGCCCGTTACCGCCTGCAGGTCACGAAGGGCCGTTTTGAGGCCTACGACGACGAGACGAACGAGGCCCTCATGCGCCAGAGCAACTACGCCTGGCCCCACGCGTTCACCCGCATGGACGCACCCGTAGACGTCTTTTTGTCCCGCTTCGGGGCCAACCACATCCACGCCGTCCCCGGCGACATAACAGCTGAGCTAGAGATGATCTGCCGCTTCTTGGACATCGACCTAGAGAGGCTGGACCAATAATACTGTAATTCCGATCTGACTTCGGTCATGTTGACGTGAAGCAAGTAAGGAGGTGAGCTATACAGATTTGTGATGAGCTCTCAGCCGTGAGTTCTTTACCAGGCTGGCAACAAACATACAAGTGACACATAGACAACGAACTCCAAAAGGAGAAGCTGAAAGAATGAGACAGTCGCGCACCGTGACTCGCTGGTTAATATCTGTGCTCGCTGCTAGTGTGGCTATGTCTATTAGGACTTGCGCCGGCGGCGAACGCTAGCAAAGTACCGCAGGGTAAGCCGTTTTTG
>JBMFUG010000003.1:0-59579 GCA_049966695.1 Acidimicrobiales bacterium
TCAGGCACGACGTTCCTGGTCTCGGAGACCTGCGACTTCCTCGTGTACACGCCCCTGCAGTCATGGAACTTCCCCCTCGCAGTAGCGGGCTCAGGTCTCGTAGGAGACGTCGTCGACTCGACGTTGTTCCTCACGCTGGCTGGCATACCCCTTTCGGTGGCCTTGCCTGGCCAGCTAGTCGGCAAGGCATGGGTGATGCTGGCCGGGGGCATGCTGGCGGCACTGCTCAGGCGAGCCGGGCCGTTCAAGGCTCCCTCACCCGGCCTTGGCGTAGCAGCAGCGGACTAGGCGGGCGCTCACGGCCTGAAAGGCTCGCCCAGCCCGGCGTAGGCGACCTCCCATAAGCACAGGCCGTGCGGGGGGGCCACCGCGCCAGCAGCAGCCCTGTTGCGCGCCGCCAGCACGGCTGTCATATCTCCGGCCCTTCTCCGGCCCCGGCCAACGTCCACCAAGGTGCCGACGATCGAGCGCACCATCTGCTGGCAAAATGACGTGGCCTCGACCTCGAAGCACAGCCTGTCACCACCCAGCTCCGACCACTCGGCTCTCAGTACCTTGCGCACCAACGAGACCCCGGGTGAGCGGTGGCAAAAGGACGTGAAGTCGTGCTCGCCGAGCAGGGGGTCACAGGCTTGTTGCATGCCCCTTACATCGAGCGGCTGGCCTACATGCCACGCGGTCGCAGCGCTGAAAGGGTCAGGGGGGCCCGAGCACAAGATGCTGTAACGGTAGGTGCGGGACGTGGCCCAGCGCCGAGCGTCGAAACCGTCAGGAGCCCAGGCCGCCTCCCGCAAGGAGATAGCGGGCGCGAGCATCTTGTTAATGGAACGCTGAAGACGCACCAGGTCAGTCTCGTGAGGAGCGTCCAGGCTCACCACTTGGCCCCAGGCATGGACACCCGCGTCTGTGCGACCGGCGCACACGAGCTCGACGGGGCGGCGCAGCAGCCGCGCCAGCGCCTCCCCGAGCGTGCCAGCCACCGTCGGTACTCCGCGTTGGGGCGCAAAACCATGGAACCCTGTCCCCAAGTAAGCGACTGTCAGGCGCAACCGGCGAAGCTCAACAGGCTCTAAACCGGCCTCAGTGACTGCGGAGCAGTGGGGGTCAGACGAGCTCGATGCGCGCCATAGGGGCGTTGTCACCGTTACGGGGAGAAAGTTTGAGGATGCGGGTGTACCCACCATTGCGGTCCTCATAGCGGGGAGCTATGTCGACGAACAACTTGTGGGCCATGTCCTTATCGCGAATGAACGCCACCACTTGGCGTTGGCGCTCAACACCGCCCTTTTTGGCTTTAGTAACGCATTTCTCGAACACCGGTCGCAACGCCTTGGCTTTCGCCTCGGTTGTCACCAAACCCTCAGCCGCTATAAGAGACGCGACGAGGTTGCCCATCATGGCCTTTTGGTGAGCGGCGTCCCCACCGAAACGCGGGCCCTTCTTTGGTCGTCCAGGAGTGCCAGGCATAGCGGCTAAACCTGCTTGCTGCGGAGAGCAAGGCCCCGCTCGTCAAGCTTTTGGACGACCTCGTCAAGGGACTTCTGCCCAAAATTGGTGATGGCCAAAAGGTCGTCCTCCGTCCTGGAAACGAGCTCGCCGACGGTGTTGATCTGAGCCCTCTTTAGGCAGTTACGAGGCCGCTCAGAGAGCTCTAGCTCCTCGATGGGCAGGTCAAGGTCGGGCGACCCGCTGCCGGTCCCTGCCAGCTCGCCCAGGACCAACCCCTGAGGTGCCTCGCTCATCTCGGCCACCAGGCCGAACAGGGAGCGCAGGGTGCTGCCCGCCGATGCCAAGGCCTCTTTCGGTGTTATCGAACCGTCGGTTGTGATGTCTATAATAAGCCGGTCATAATCGGTAGACTGCTCCACCCGGGCAGGCTCCACCGAAAAAGAAACCAGCCTTATCGGGGAAAATATGGCGTCGACGGGGATGACCCCGATGGTAGAAGAAGCTTGGTCCTGCTCCGCCAAGCCATAACCGCGCCCCCGCTCGACGGTAATGTCGCAGGCCAAGCGGCCCCTGCTATTGAGCGTAGCCAACAGCAGATCGGGGTTGAGCACCTCCACGTCCGCAGTCGTTTGTATGTCGCCAGCAGTGACCGCACCGGGGCCCCGCGCGTCCAGACGCAGCGTGACGGGCTCGTCCGATTCCATGCGCAGCACGATGTCTTTGAAATTGAGGATTATCTCGGTGATGTCCTCTTTCACGCCCGGCAGCGTCGTGAACTCGTGCAGGGCGTCGTCGAAGCGTACACGGGTCACGGCAGCGCCTGGGATCGACGACAGCAGTGTCCGGCGCAAAGAGACGCCGAGCGTGTGGCCGAAGCCTCGCTCCAGAGGGCCGATACTAAAACGCTGACGGTTGCCCTCCTGTTCGCCCAGAGGCTCTACGACTGGGCGCTGGATGATAAGCATGTGCGCGGCCTCCTCCCGTTACTTCGAGTACAGCTCGACGATGAGCGATTCGCGTACCGGCACGTCGATGTGCTCCCGCAACGGCAAGTCACGCACGTTTACTTCGAAACCCTCGCCGCCCACCTCGAGCCAGGCCGGGACTTGACGGCCCAACGTGTCCAAATTGTGCCGCACGACTATAAGGTCACGAGACTTCGGGCCAAGCGCGACCAAGTCACCACGGCGCACACGGTAAGAAGGGATGGTCACACGCTTGCCGTTCACGAGCACGTGGCCGTGCCGGACGAGCTGGCGAGCCTGGGCACGGCTGGAACCCCAACCGGCACGGAAAACAACGTTGTCAAGCCTAGCCTCAAGCATGCGGAGCAGGTTCTCGCCTGTTATGCCCTGTTGGCGGTTGGCTTCCTCGTAATAAGTACGGAACTGTTTTTCCAGCACGCCATAGATGCGGCGCGCCTTTTGTTTCTCACGCAGCTGGGCCAAGTACTCAGAACCCTGTCGGGCCCTGTCGCGCCCGTGCTCGCCCGGCGGGTAAGGCCGTCGCTCCATGGGGCACTTGAGAGAGTCGCACTTGGGCCCTTTCAAGAACAGCTTCATTTTTTCACGCCGGCACAGCCGGCAAACAGGGCCTATGTAGCGCGCCATCAGACCCTCCGTCTCTTCTTGGGCCGGCAGCCGTTGTGGGGGATGGGCGTCACGTCTTTGATCCCCGCGACCTCGATCCCAGTGGCCATGATCGACCGGACCGCCGTCTCCCGGCCAGAACCTGGGCCCTTGACCAAGACGTCCACCTTGCGGACGCCATGCTCTTGAGCACGACGGGCACACGCTTCAGCTGCCAACTGGGCAGCAAAGGGCGTTGATTTGCGAGACCCCTTGAAGCCGACGTTGCCGGCCGAGGCCCAAGCAAGGACGTTGCCGTCCAGGTCGGTTATAGACACGATGGTGTTGTTGAACGAGCTCTTGATGTGGGCAACCCCGTAGGCGACGTTCTTACGCTCGCGGCGACGCGGGCGCCGCCCACCAGGCTTGGGCTTGGGCATCTTCTAGTGTTTCCTCAGCTTCTTCTTGCCCGCTACCGTCTTCTTCGGGCCCTTCCGAGTCCGTGCATTGGTGTGGGTGCGCTGGCCACGGACAGGCAAGCCGCGGCGGTGGCGCAGGCCCTGGTACGAGCCGATCTCGATCTTACGTTTGATGTCCTGGTTGACATCCCTGCGCAGGTCGCCCTCGACCTTCAGGTTCGCGTCTATCCAACTGCGAAGCCTGGCCACCTCCTCGTCCGTGAGGTCACGGACCCGCGTGTCAGGGTTGACACCTGTGGCCGCGCAGACCTGGTTGGCGGTCGTCTTGCCGATCCCGTAGATATAGGTAAGCGCTATTTCCAACCGCTTCTCCCGCGGGACGTCCACACCGGCGATACGAGCCATCCGGGCCGCCTAACCCTGACGCTGCTTATGTCGCGGGTTGGTGCAGATGACCTGCACCCTTCCATGGCGCCGGATCACCTTGCACTTTTCACAGATCGGCTTGACACTAGGGCGTACTTTCACGGCTTAGCTTACCTCGGCTTGTACGGTCACCCATCGGGACGAGCACTGAGCACAACTGGTACGCCCGCGCGCAACCCCTCTGGGACGGCATAACACCATATCACACTGTGGGGGCCAGTCCAGGCGCCGCCTAGCCGAGCTGGGTAAGGATCTCAGGGCCGTCGTCAGTGACAGCTATGCTGTGCTCGAAGTGGGCGGAAAGGCTGCCGTCCGCGGTGACAACGGTCCAGCCGTCCTCAAGCTGTACTGTGCCGGCGGCCCCGGCGTTGACCATGGGCTCGACGGCGAACACCATGCCCGTGCGCAGCTTCGGACCGGGGTTGCCGGGCCAGTAGTTGGGCACTTGAGGCTCCTCGTGCATCTGGGTGCCTATCCCGTGCCCCACGTAGTTCCTAACCACGGAAAAACCGGCGCTCTCCACGACCCTTTGCACTGCGCGGCCTACTTCGTGGAGGCGGTTGCCGTCGACCAGCTGCCCCATGCCGGCCATGAGGCTTTCCTGGGTGACCCGCATAAGCCTTTCGGCGAGGGCGCTCGGCTTGCCAACAGCTACAGTGACCGCCGCGTCCCCGTGGTAGCCCTCAACGATCGCGCCGCAATCGAGCGAGATAATGTCGCCCTCCTGTAGCACGTAAGGGCCCGGTATGCCATGCACGACCACGTTGTTCGGCGACGTGCAGATGACCGCGGGGAAAGGCGGCGCGCCTGGGCCGCCCGGGTAGCCGAGGAAGTTGGACCGAGCCCCCCTGCGCTCGAGCACGTCGCGCGCCACTTTATCGAGGTCGGCGGTCGTGGCCCCAGGGCGGGCTGCGGCCGCAGCCCGCTCGAGCATCTCGGCCACCACTCGGCCCGCCTTGCGCATCTTGGCTATCTCGTCAGGCCGACGTCTCATTTGCCCAGGCTACCGCCCTCTCGGGCCACCAGCCCAAAGCCGCTCGACTGCCGCACCAAAAGCGCGCCTTCAGCTATTAGGAACTTGTTACCACAGGTCGCGACTGCCCTCATAAAACCGGCCCAGGATCATGAAAGTAGCTTGCTGGCAACACGCTGGCCAAAGGAGGTACCCGTGCACGTCGACCTACAGCGAACTGAACCGGCACTGGTTTGCCATCTCGTCGGCAACCTCGAGCAGCACACGGCACCTGATTTCCGAGAGGCTATAGCCAGCATGCCCGCGGTGCCCCACTTGGTCTTCGACCTGTGCGCAGTCCCCTTCATAGACTCCTCTGGCCTGGGCGCCTTGATCGGTGCAGTACGGCGCATACGCGAGCTGGGCACAGACGTCGTCATTTGCTCACCCCGGCCGTCCATCAAGCGAGTCCTCGAAATGGTCGAGCTTGACCGGGTCGTGCCAGTCCTGCCGGCACTTGAGGACGCAGCCCGGTACTTTTCCCACGCTGGCGTGGCCTAAGCGAGCCTAAGGGGCAGCGCCCGTCAACTTGAAAGCGTCGCCCGCTTGGCCTCGATGGCAGCAAGGGTGCGCTCGGTCACCTCGTCTGGAGGGCCAGCCGCGTCAACACTGACCAATAGCCCCTGCTTGGCGTACCAATCGATCAGCGGCGCAGTCGTAGACTCGTAGATTTCCAAGCGAAGCCTTATGGCTTCCTCGGTGTCGTCAGCTCGTTGAGCCACAACGCCGCCGCAAACGTCGCACTTACCGGCCACCTTTGGGGGGCTGGTCACGGCGTTATAGGTGGCACCGCAGTTCTGGCAGACCAGACGGCCGGCCAACCTGTGCAGCACCTCCTCGGTGCTCACCTCCAAGTCGACTACTGCGTCCAGGTTTTCAGGGGCCAGCATCTCAGCAAGGGCACGCGCCTGGGAGATGTTGCGCGGGAAGCCGTCTAGCACGAACCCGTTCACGCCCGCGCCAGCCAAGTACTCTTTCACTATGCCGACCACTAGGTCGTCGGGTACTAGCTCGCCGGCTTCCATGTAAGCCTTCGCCCTAGCACCGAGCTCGGACCCTGAGCGGGCAGCTGCGCGGAACGCGTCCCCGGTAGATATGTGCGGCACTGCGAAGTGCTCCGCCAAACGGGCGGCCTGAGTGCCCTTGCCCGCACCTTGTTTGCCGAGGATGACCAACCGCAGCCCGCTGCGCTCCGAGCGGGCGGGGAAGCTTTGGCCCGTTGTCGCCATTAGCGCAAAAATCCTTCGTAGTTGCGCAACATCAATTGGCTGTCAATCTGCTTCATGGTCTCCAACGCTACACCAACGGCAATCAGGATCGTGGTGCCAGCAAACGGGTAGTTCTGGATGTTCCACACTCCCAAGAAGATCGACGGGAGCAAAGCGATAAGGGCCAAGAACAATGCCCCCGGCAACGTTATGCGCGTAAGGATGTTCTGTAGGTGGCGCTCGGTCGGAGGCCCTGGGCGGATGCCGGGTATGTACCCGCCCTGTTTGCGGATGACATCCGACTGCTGGTGGGGGTCGAAGGTAATTGCCGCGTAGAAATAAGCAAATACAAGGATAAGCGCCCCGTACAACGCGATGTACCAAAAGCTGCTTGGTTGGGCGAGGTTGGCGCTGATCCAGTCTTGGACCCTCCTGCCCCAGCCGGTGCTTGGGAAGACGTTGGAGATGAGGATCGGGAAGTACAGCACTGAGGCGGCAAAGATGATGGGCACCACACCACCGGTGTTCAGCTTCATCGGGATGTACGTGCTCTGCCCGCCGTACATCCTGCGGCCCACCACCCTCTTGGCGAAAGTCACGGGGATGCGCCGCTGGCACTGCTCAATGAACACGATCGCTACCAAAAAGACGAGCGACAGCAGGACCAAGAACGCGAACTTGGCGCCACCGGCCGACTTCAACAGCTGGTCCCCCTGGGTTGGGAGGCCGGCTATGACGTTGATGAAGATCAGGACAGACATACCCTGCCCAACGCCGCGCTGGGTGATGAGCTCTGCCAGCCACATGACCACCACAGTGCCGGCCGTCATGGTCAGCACGATCAGCAATACCCTGGGCACGGTGAAGTCCGGGATCAGGTCAACATTGAGCGGTACCGTGGTACCCAAAAGGCCGCCGCCGCCGTTGTGAAAAGCGTAGGCGAGACCGGTGGACTGCATTATCGCCAGGGCGATCGTCATGTAGCGGGTGACCTGAGTCAGCTTGCGCTGGCCAGATGGGCCCTCGTCACGCCACTGCTCGAACCTGGGTATCACCACCATCAGCAACTGGATGATGATCGAGGCTGTGATGTAGGGCATGATCCCAAGCCCGAACACAGCCATCTTCGTCAGCGCACCACCCGAGAACAAGTTGAGGTACGAGATCACGCCCCCATGGCTGGCGGCCGCTTCGAGCGACTGCACGGCATTGAAGTCGATACCTGGGGTGATGATGTTGGCCCCGAGCCTGTACACAGCGATAATGAACAGGGTGAAGAGGATCTTGCCTCGCAGGTCGCTTATCAAGAACGCGGCCTTCAAGTTGCGGACGCTAGTAGACGTTGGCATGGGTCACCTCTGGCTGGCTCCTTAACCTACAGCGCGCGCCCGGGGCGTACTGGTCGCGCCACCTTTGCTGCCACCGCCCTCACCTGTTGGTGAGCGCATTGCCCTTGGCGGGGGGCCGGCCGTGCCCGAACGCGGGGGCCAGCACGTGCGTGGAACCCCCAGCGGCCTCGATCGCTGCCACGGCCGAAGCCGAAAAGGCGTGCGCGGAGACCGTCAGGCGACGGTTTAGAGCTCCTCGTCCAAGCACTTTGACAAGCCCAGTCTTGCGCACCAGCCCGGCGTCTCGCAGTGTCTCTGGGGTGACCACAGCGCCCTCGAACCGCCGGTCCAAAGTGTCGACGTTCACGACAACATAGTCGACCCGGAAGGGGTTCTTGAAGCCCTTTAGCTTAGGGACACGCTGAGCCAGCGGCAGCTGGCCTCCTTCGAACCCAGGCTTGGGGTTGTCCCGTGCCCCCGCCCCCTTTGTGCCACGGCCAGCAGTCTTGCCACCCTTACCGGCGGTGCCCCTGCCGACACGTCGACGTCGCCGGGTGGAACCCGGTGCCGCGTGCAAGTCGTGCAGCTTCATTTGGCGTCCCTCACGATCTCCACCAGGTGCGGTACCCGTGCCAACATACCGCGGATTTCCGGACGGTCCGGGACGGCGGCAGACTTGCCCGTGCGCCCGAGGCCGAGGGCGCGCAAGGTGCCCCTGTGCTTGGGCTTGGCGCCGATCGCCGAGCGGTACTGGCGGACCAAAAGCCAGCCTTCACCACCGCTAGGCCCCGGCCGGTTGTTACGCGCTGGCATCAGGCCACCTCCGTAGGCACGTAAGCGCCATGTTGGGCGTCGCGGTAGGCCCTCAGCACCCCAGCCGGAGTGACCTCCTCGGCGGACAGGCCGCGCCTTCGGGCCACGTCGTCGGGGCGCAACAAAGCGCGCAGCCCGGCGATGGTCGCCTGGGCCACGTTGATGCTGTTGGAAGAACCCAGCGACTTGGCTACCACATCGTGCACCCCGGCCAGTTCCAATATGGGCCGAGCGGCACCGCCGGCGATAACGCCCGTGCCTGGGGCCGCCGGCCGGAGCAGCACTCTTCCCGCTCCCGCCTCTCCCAGCACCGGGTGCGTGATGGTCGTACCCGCCAGAGGCACCTTGAAAAGGTTCTTCTTGGCCTCTTCGATGCCTTTTTGGACAGCGAGCCCCGCCTCCTTAGCCTTGCCGTAACCCAAGCCCACGGTGCCGGCACCGTCGCCAATGACCATGAGCGCGGCAAAACTGAACCGTCGCCCTCCCTTCACGACCTTCGCTACCCGGTTGACCTTGATCGTCCTGTCCTGGTACTGCTGCTGGTCCGTCATCGATCAGAACTCCAGTCCGGCTTCACGTGCGGCGTCCGCCAGGGCGGCCACCCTGCCGTGGTAGAGGAACCCGCCCCGGTCGAAGGCGACCTTGGTCACGCCAGCCGACAGGGCACGTTCCGCCACCAACTTGCCAACTGCTGCCCCGGCAGCACAGTTGCCCGTGCCACCGGCGGAACGCACCGCGGCCTCGAGCGACGAGGCAGCGGCAAGAGTCCGGCCAGCCACGTCGTCTATCACCTGGGCGACTATGTGGCGGTTAGAGCGGAACACGGCAAGCCGGGGCCGCTCAGGCGTGCCGCTCACCTTTTTGCGGACCCGGTAATGACGCCGGTCACGCGCCAAGTGCTTGGCCTTCACATTGCTCATAGCATCCTCCAGCGCCGAGGGTGGCCCCCTGTGGTCGAGCTCACTTGGCGGCCTTCCCTGCCTTACGGCGGACGACCTCACCTGCATAGCGCACGCCTTTGCCCTTGTACGGCTCCGGCTTCCTGATCTTGCGGATCTTGGCCGCAACCTCGCCGACCAGTTGCTTGTCGTTGCCCTTCACCGTCACCCGCGTCGGCGCAGGCACCTCGAAAGTGACGCCGTCAGGAGCTTCAATGGTAACGGGGTGGGAAAAACCGAGCGCCAGCTCTATCGTGGATGGCCCCTTGGGCACGGCACGGTACCCAACCCCAACTATCTCCAGCTCCTTGGTGAACCCCGACGTCACACCGACCACCATGTTGTTGACCAGGGTACGCGTCAGGCCATGCAACGACCGGCTGCGCCTCTCATCGTCCGGGCGCTCTACCAGGAGCACCGAGCCCTCTTGGCGCACGGTGATCTCGCCAGCGAGCTGGTGGCTAAGCGACCCTCGCGGCCCGCTCACCGTCACGGTACGCCCGTCGACCGCGACGTTCACCCCCGCGGGGACGGCTACAGGGCTGCGGCCTATTCGAGACATAGATAGCTCCTCGAGCTCACCAAACGTAACAAAGGACTTCGCCGCCAACCCGGCGCTTCCTTGCCTCGCGGTCCGTCATGAGGCCTTGGCTAGTAGACAGCACCGCAACCCCAAGGCCACCGGACACTCGGGGCAGCTTGTCCGCACCCGTGTAGACACGCAGCCCCGGCTTGGAAATTCGCCTCAGCCCCGAGATCGTCCGAGACCTGTCGGCCGAGTACTTCATCCCCACCTCGAGCACCCGCCCGGGCCGACGCTCTTCTTCGACGACTTTGAAGCTCGCGATATAGCCCTCACGTAGAAGGATCGCCGCTAGGGCCTCCTTCAACTTGGACGAAGGCATACGCACGACCTCTCGATGAGCAACGTTGGCATTGCGCAACCGAGTCAGCATGTCAGCAATAGGGTCGGTCATCGTCATCTGCTGGTACCTCCTACCAGCTCGCCTTGGTGACGCCGGGGATCTCGCCCGCGTGCGCCAGCTCCCGCAGGCATATGCGGCACAGGCCGAACTGGCGTACCACCGAACGAGGCCGCCCGCAGCGGCGGCACCTAGTGTACGCTCGCACCCTGTACTTGGGCTTCCGCTGGGCTTTAACTATAAGCGCCTTTTTGGCCATTACAAGCCGGTCCTCCTAGCCGTCAACCAACGACGTCACGCCGCCCCGTCCTTGCGGAAGGGGAAACCGAACGCTTCAAGCAGCGCTCGCCCTTCAGCGTCATTACGGGCGCTCGTCACGATAGTTATGTCCATGCCCCTCGGCGCGTCGATCTTGTCGTAGTCGATCTCGGGGAAGATCAGTTGCTCGTTCACGCCGAAAGAATAATTGCCGCGCCCGTCGAAGCCCTTCAGCGGCAAACCTCTGAAGTCGCGGATCCTGGGGATGGCGAGGGAAATAAGCCTGTCGAAAAACTCCCACATCCGGTCCCCGCGCAGCGTGACCCGGGCACCGATCGCGTTGCCCTGGCGCAGCTTGAAGGCGGCGATCGAGTGCTTGGCCTTCGTGACCACCGGCTTCTGGCCGCTGATCACGGTAAGGTCCCGGACCGCACCTTCGAGCAGCGACGGCTGCTGGGTGGCCCGGCCGACGCCCATGTTCAGCACGATCTTTTCCATTTTGGGCACCAGCATCACGTTGCCGAGGCCGAGCTCCCGCTGCAACGCGGAACGGACTTCTCGGTTGTAACGGGCCCACAGGCGCGGTGGCACCTCGGCACGCGCTGGGCGCCCGGCGACCGTTTTCACTTCAGCCGTCCCTCGGCTGGGGGCTCCCTTGCTAGCTCCCGCCGCCCTCGGGGCAGCAGGTTTGCGAGGGGCGGCCGCCTTTGCCTTAGCCGCGCCTTTGGCGACCTTGGCTGCGCCTTTGGCGCCCTTGGCTGCACCGGGCATTACAGTGCCTCCCCGCAGCGCGCACAGACCCTGCGCTTGGTACCGTCCTCGCCGACGACGAAGCCAGCACGCGTCGGGGCGTGCTCCTTGGGGCACAAAAGGGCCACGATCGAAGCCGGGACCGGGAGATCCTTTTCGATTATGCCGGCCCGCTTGCGGATCTGAGTGGTGCGCTGGTGGCGCTTAACCCGGTTGACACCCTCGACGATAACGCGCCCCTCGCGCGGTAGCGAGCGTACGACCTCACCGCGGCGGCCCTTGTCCTTGCCTGACAAGACAATGACGTGGTCACCCTTGCGGATCTTGTTCATGTCTAAAGCACCTCCGGAGCCAGCGAGATGATCCGCATGAAACGCTTGTCCCTCAGCTCCCTACCAACTGGGCCGAATATCCGAGTCCCCCGGGGCTGCATCTGGTCATTGATCAGCACCGCAGCGTTCTCGTCAAAACGTATGTAACTGCCGTCCGGCCGGCGCTTCTCTTTTTTCGTCCTCACGACGACGCACTTCACGACGTCGCCCTTTTTGACGGTCGCACCAGGGATGGCGTCTTTCACCGTGGCCACAAAAATATCCCCGATAGAAGCATAGCGGCGCTTCGAGCCACCTAACACCTTGATGCACAGGACCTCGCGAGCCCCAGAATTGTCGGCGACACGGAGCCTGCTCTCCTGCTGGATCATTAGCCTTCTACCTCGCCCGTTCCAAGATGGCAGCGACCCGCCAGCGCTTCAATTTCGACAACGGCCGGGTCTCAGCCAGGCGTACCCGGTCACCAACTTTTGCGTTGTTCTGCTCGTTATGGGCGTAGAGGCGCTTGGTCCGGTGGACGGTCTTGCCATAGCGAGCATGACGGACCCTGTCTGTGACCAGCACGACAGCAGTCGCAGCCATCTTGTCAGAGATGACCACACCTTCCCTAACCTTGCGCCGGTTTGGCCGAGGCCCGGCCTGTGCGGGTGCCCCGCCGACGTGCCCAGCCCCCGCCGGCCTGCTGGCGGCGCTCTCGTCTGACATTAGCGCTTCACCTTTCTTGCCCGGGCCGACCGTGCACCTCTTGCCTTGGCCGACCGTGCACCGGCACGGCCTTGCGCCGCCTCCCGCTCACGCTGGACTGTAAGAGCGCGGGCGACATCCCGACGGACCAAACCGAGACGAGCAGAATTGTCTTGCTTGCCTGTGGCCAACTGGAAACGAAGATGAAAAAGCTCCTCCTTCGCCTCAGCCAGCCGCTGGGACAGCTCCTCGTCGTTCAGTTGCCGTAGCTCGGAAGCCTTGGCCACTTCTAAACCTCCACCTCTTCTTGCTGGACGCGTGCCACAAAGCGTGCCTTGATCGGCAGTTTCTGGATAGCACGCTCCATAGCGCTGCGCGCCAGGCTTTCTGGTACCCCGCCAAGCTCGAACAAGATCCGACCTGGCTTCACGACCGCAACCCAAAACTCGGGGTTGCCCTTACCTGAGCCCATGCGTGTCTCAGCTGGCTTTTGCGTCACCGGCTTGTCTGGGAACACCCTGATCCACACTTTCCCACCGCGACGGACATGGCGCGTCATCGCGATACGGGCGGCCTCGATCTGGCGGGCGCTCACCCAACCCGGCTCCAAGGCCTGTATCGCGTAATCGCCAAAGGAGATCTCCGTCCCGCCCTTGGCCATCCCGCTCAGCCGCCCACGCTGCTGCTTGCGGTGCTTTACTTTACGCGGCATCAGCATTTCGATCAGTCCCTAGGAAAGTGGGGAGTCTCACGGTGGTCGCCCCTCGTGCGACGCTCGATCTCCTCTTCTTCTTGGAGAAGGCGCTCAAGCTCGGGGTCAACAGCAACGATCTCGCGCTCTGGTGCTTCACTGCCAACCGGCGCACCGGCGCTGCCGGGTGCGACAGGCTCGCTCGCTGTGCCAGGGGCGCCGGACGCGCCCGGCGCGGCGGGCACGGCGGCCCCCGGCTCTCCCATTTCGGGTCGCCGGCGGCCACCACCGGCTGACACGACACGGCGAGGCGCTCCCAAGCCAGAGGTCTCGCCGACGGCCATGGCAGCCTCACGGCTTATCTTGTCCTCGCTCGACACCTTGTACGGCAGGATGTCCCCCTTGTAAATCCACACCTTTACGCCGATACGCCCGTAGGTGGTCTTTGCCTCGCGAAACCCATAGTCAATGTCGGCGCGCAAGGTGTGCAGAGGGACCCTCCCTTCCCGGTAAGACTCCCGGCGCGACATCTCGGCGCCGCCCAGGCGCCCAGAGCACTGGACACGCACGCCCATAGCACCTGCTTTTTGCACTGTCTGGACGGTGCGTTTCATAGCTCGGCGAAAGCTCACCCGGCCAGCTAGTTGGTCAGCAATGCCTTGAGCCATAAGGGCGGCGTCTAGCTCCGGCTGTTTGATCTCTTGGATGTTGAGCGTCAAGCGAGGGTTCTTCGTTATCTCGGCCAATTTGGACCTCAGCCTCTCGGCCTCCGCCCCCCGGCGGCCGATCACGATCCCAGGGCGTGCGGTATGCACGTCGATGCGCAAGCGGTCGCGCGTCCGCTCTATCTCTACTCGGCTGACAGCAGCACGCTCCAGCTCTTTGCTGAGGTACTCACGGATCCTCAAGTCCTCGATGAGGTAGTTCTGGTACTCGCGGTCGGTGAACCACCTCGACTTCCAGTCCGTGGTATTGCCGAGCCGGAAACCGTAGGGGTTAACCTTCTGGCCCATCGCTAAATGCCCTTCTCTTCGCCCGGCCCGACTTCGTCGGCCACCGGCCCCTCCGCCCCTGTCCCCTCGTCTGGGACAGTTTCGTCGGCAGCCGCTGCGTCCCCCTCGTCTGGGACAGTTTCGTCGGCAGCCGGCCCGGCCTCTTGTCCCGGCCCGATCTCCGGGGGCGTCGCGCCCGCAACAGCCGGAGCCTCCTCTTCGGCCGGAGCAGCACCTGGATGGCGACGCTCCCTGCGGTTGGCACCCTCTGCAGCTTCTGCACGTGCCCTACGCGTGGCTTCCACGCGCCTAGCGCGCAACGCCAGGTTCTCTGCCCGCCGGCGCGCCTGCAAGCGCGCCAGCTGCTCCTCGGGCAGGCGGCTCACTATAACTGTCACATGGCTCGAGCGCTTGCGGATACGTGCCGAACGCCCACGAGCTCTAGGCCGCCAACGCTTGGCTGTGGGCCCTTCGTCCGCGTAACAGGCGGAAACGTACAGCTCCTCAGGGTCGAGGCTGTCGTTGTTCTGGGCATTGGCAACCGCTGAGGCAAGCAACTTGCCGATCAGGGTCGCTGCGTCACGCTCGGCGAAGCGCAGGATGTCCGCAGCTTCGTGCACGGGCTTGCCTCGCACCAAGTCGAGGACCTCGCGCACCTTGTACGGGCTGACCTGGGCATAACGCAGGACAGCCCGAGTGCCCTCCCTCTCGTTGGTCTTGGGGCCAGTCATCAGCGCTTCCCCTGGCGCTCTTGGCCGGCGTGGTAACGGAACGTGCGTGTCGGAGCGAACTCGCCCAGCTTGTGGCCCACCATCGACTCAGTGATGTAGACCGGCACATGTTTGCGCCCATCGTGCACTGCAATGGTGTGGCCGACCATGTCGGGGATAATGGTGGACCGCCTAGACCAAGTCTTGATGACCCTCTTTTCGTTGCGGCTGTTCAAGTCGTCGACCTTGTGCAAGAGGTGGCCATCGACGAAGGGCCCCTTTTTCAGGCTGCGCGGCACGACCTACCTCCTCGCCCCACGACCGCGACGGCGCCGGACTATCAGGCGGTCAGAAGGGAGCCGGCGCCGCCGGGTCCGGCCTTCGGGACGGCCCCAGGGGGAAACCGGGTGACGGCCACCAGACGACTTGCCTTCGCCCCCGCCCAGGGGATGGTCAACGGGGTTCATCGCTACGCCACGGGTCTGGGGGCGCACGCCCTTCCAACGGTTGCGGCCAGCTTTGCCGATCTTTACCAGCTCGGCCTCTGCGTTGCCGACTTCCCCAATGGTGGCACGGCAGTCGATAGGGACCCGGCGCATCTCGGTCGAAGGCAGCCGCAGCGTCGCGTAATCTCCCTCTTTGGCTACGAGCTGGACGCTTGTACCTGCGCTCCTGGCAAGTTTGCCGCCACCACCCGGCTTGAGCTCGACATTGTGGAGGACCGAGCCCACGGGTATGTACCGTATAGCGACGGCGTTGCCTGGCCTGATCTCAGCTCCTCGGCCACTGCTCACGACATCGCCTACTGCCAAGCGTTGAGGGGCGAGGATGTAGCGTTTCTCGCCGTCTTGGTAGTGCAGTAGCGCGATCCTCGCACTCCGGTTGGGGTCGTACTCTATGGCTGCGACCTTCGCCGGCACCGCGTCCTTTGTGCGCTTAAAATCGACCAGCCGGTAGCGGCGCTTATGCCCGCTGCCACGATGGCGTGCGGTCTTGCGCCCATAGGCATTTCGACCACCGGTACTGGTCTTGGGGACGGTGAGCAAGCGCTCGGGCTTAGATTTTGTCAGCTCGGAAAAGTCCGAGACG
Source organism: Acidimicrobiales bacterium (assembly GCA_049966695.1). GTDB lineage: Bacteria > Actinomycetota > Acidimicrobiia > Acidimicrobiales > Palsa-688 > JAKAWM01. The sequence goes on from JBMFUG010000003.1 coordinate 15,591, forward strand.
GTCTGGAACCTGCGCCCAGCACTGGTCGGTTTACGGGGACGAAGCGGCATCGTTAGCTAGCCTCAACTGCTCTCGAACAACGGGATCGAATTGCCAGCGGCGAGCCGCACGATCGCCCGCTTGGTGTCCGGGCGCTTGCCGTAGGTCGGCGACTTGCCGTTGTTGCGCTTACGTTTGCCTGGGCGGTTCAAAGTGTTGACCTTGGCGACTTTAACGTTGAAGATCCGCTCGACAGAGCGCCGGATCTCGACCTTGCCCGCCCCCGGGTGCACTATGAAGATATATACGCCTTTCTCGCTCAGGGCATAAGACTTTTCCGAAACAACGGGGCGGATGACCACGTCACGGGGATCTTGCACCTGCCTCAGCCCTCCGTCCCGGTCTCAGGCCCCTCGGCCAGCTCGGCCGCCACGCTCGCGCTGGCCTCGGTGCTCGCTGTTGTGAGTTCGGCCTCCTCATTGGCTGCCTGTCCTGCCGAAGCGGCTGGGACAGCTGTTTGCGCCACTGAGGCAGGCGTCGGCGCCGCCGGAGCGGCTGTCCAGGCGCTCACCCCTGGCAACGTTTGCCTGCTAAAAACGACCCAGTCTGCGCGCAGCACGTCATAAGCGCTCAGCTCGCCCACGACGGTCAGGTCCACGTTGGGGAGGTTGTGGAAGGACTTGCGAGCGACGTGGTCCTCAGGCGCGAGCACGACCAGTACCCTCCCGCTGGCACCGAGCGCATCAAGGCACTTCTTGGCGGCCTTGGTGCTCGGCTCTGCCCATTCCCACGCGTCCACCACGGCCACCCGCTCCGCCGCCCAGCGGTCGGACAGTGCACTGCGCAAAGCTAGCTGCACCATTTTCCGGGGCGTGCGCTGGCGGTAACTGCGTGGCTTGGGGCCCAGCGCCACACCTCCACCGGCATAGTGCGGAGCGCGCGTGCTGCCCTGCCGGGCGCGCCCCGTACCCTTTTGCTTGTACGGTTTAGCACCCCCTCCAGAGACCTCAGCCCGGGTCTTGGTGCTCTGAGTGCCACGACGGGCAGCAGCCAGCTGGGCTTTCACAACTTGGTGCATGACAGGCACGTTCGGCTGAACGCCGAAGACGGCCTCGTCGACCACGACGCTACCCCTGGCACTGCCGTCAACCGCCCTCACTTCAAGCGGACGCGGGGTCATTTCGCCCCCTTCACAGCTTCCCTGATAAAGACCAGGCCACCGCGCGGCCCTGGGACAGCGCCCTTCACGAGCAGCAGGTTCCGCTCGGTATCCGCGGAAATAACCTCGAGGTTCAAGGTGGTGACGCGCTGGTTGCCAAGCCGGCCGGCCATCCGGGTGCCCTTAAAAACCCGAGCGGGCGTGGCGCACGCCCCAATGCTGCCCGGGGCGCGATGGTGCTTGTGGTTACCGTGTGCGGCCCCCTGCCCGGCAAAATTGTGGCGCTTGATACCCCCGGCGAAACCCTTACCTTTACTGGCGGCCGTCACGTCAACCTTGTCCCCGGCGCTATAGATGCCAACGTCTAGCTCTTGGCCCACCGTGTAAGAGGACACGTCCTCCAAGCGCAGCTCAACGAGCGCCCGGCCGGGGTCCACGTTGGCCTTGGCATAGTGGCCCGCCTCGGGCTTGTTGAGGGTGCTCGGGCGACGAGCGCCATAAGTCACCTGGAGCGCGGAGTAGCCGTCCGTGCTCGGCGTCTTCACCTGGACGACGCGTACCGGCGTCACCCGGACGACCGTTACCGGCACCGCGCGCTGAGACGAGTCCCACACCTGCGTCATGCCTACTTTTTCGCCAACTATCGCTCTTGTTGGGCTGTTCCTTAGCATCCGGTCCTCAACTAACGCTCCACAACGCGCACGCTCCGCTCGGGGGCACCCGGGCGGAGCTCGTTTCACGCTCGCCACGACGTCCCTGCACTGCTGCAACAGCAGGACAGGCGATCATGGACTTCGGTTCGACGGCCGGGCCAGTATAACCAGTACTTGGGCCAGCTGCCAAGCCGGCCCGCGCTCACCTGGCACTGCCGGTACTGTCGGTTACAGCTAGCAGAGGCGCCATGACAACGAGCCCTAGACAACGAACCGGCGGTCTGGTCCGACGCCTCATGGCCAGCTTTAGCCGCCGCGTCCCAGCCGCTCGCCGTCACGGAACAGGCGAGCTGCCCGCCGACCTGGAGGAACGCGCAAACCTTGCGCTATCCCAAGCGGAGCTCGACCTTAGCGTCGTCGTCCCCTACTACAACCCCGGCAAGCTGCTCGTGCCCACCATGGAGAGGCTGCTGGTGGCGCTTGACGGCTCTGGTGCATCGTACGAGGTGATAGCCGTCTCCGATGGCTCTACCGATGGCAGCAACCAGGAGCTCGAGGCCGCCTTCCCTGGTCGTCGTGAGCTGACGAGCGTGGTCTTGGCGCACAACCAGGGCAAAGGTGCTGCCCTGCGCCTGGGGCTTGCACGCGGCCGGGGGCGCTACCTCGGTTTCATCGACGCGGACGGCGACCTCGACCCGCTCCTATTGCGCTCCTTCCAGGTCATGGTAAACCTCTACAACCCCGACATCATCCTGGGGAGCAAACGCCACCCTCTCTCCGAAGTCGAGTACCCCCCGCTGCGCCGCGCCTACTCCTGGGGGTACCAGCAGCTGGTCAGGGCTGGCTTCCGCCTTAACATCCGGGACACGCAAACGGGCATCAAGCTGGTCCGCAGGGACGTGCTGGACGCAGTACTGCCGCGCATGCTGGAAAAACGCTTCGCCTTCGACCTGGAGCTGATCGTCATCGCACGGCGCCTGGGCTACAGGCGCTTCCTGGAAGCCCCGGTACGGATCCGCCACCAGTTCACGAGCACTGTGTCGTGGCGTTCGGTGTACCGCACCCTCCTAGACACAGCTGCCATCTTTTACCGGCTGCGGATCTTGCACTACTACGACCGGCCCCGGCCACCTCTGCCGCCTACCAATGGCAGCGAGCCCAATGACGCCCAAAGGGCCCCAAAGGGCCCTGCCGGCAGCCCCGACGTCTAGGCGCCGAAGCGCCGCTGCCTCCGGCTGTAGTCACGCAGGGCCCGGAGCAAGTCGACACGGCGAAAAGCAGGCCAGTACGGGTCCACAAAGGCGAACTCTGCATAAGCGGACTGCCAGAGCAAAAATCCCGAAAGCCGAGACTCGCCACTTGTCCTTATGACCAGGTCTGTATCGGGCAGGTCGGCAGCGTAGAGGTGGTCGGCAATGCCCTCGGCGCCGATGGCATCCGCCATGTCCTGGGCACTGACGCCCCGGGCAGCGAGGTCCGCTACCAACGCGCGGCACGCGTCGACTATCTCCTGGCGGCCGCCGTAGCAAAGTGCAATGTTCACTTGCAGGGGCGCCTCCTCACGGGCGCCGGCGGCAACGGCCTCCTTGGCAGCGACGGCCAGCTCGCGCGGGAGGAGGTCCAGGCTGCCGCTCACCGCTAGCGAAAAGCCCAAACGCGAAGCAAGCCCTGGCAAACGGGAAAACAGCTCGCGCAACACCTCGAAGTAGGGCTCTAGCTCCTCGCGTGGGCGCTGAAGGTTCTCTGTGGAAAGGACCCAGGCCGTCACTGCGCCTATCCCGAGCTCGGAGCACCAGCCGAGCAGCTCTTCCAGTTTCGCCATACCAGCTCGGTAACTGGCTTGGTAGCTGGCATAGCCTTCTTCGCGAGCGAAACGTCGGTGACCGTCGAGTATCACGCCGATGTGGCGCGGCAGGCTCTCCCTAGGGAGCGCCCGGGCAAGCCGGCGCTCGTAGTACCGGTAGAAGGCGAGCGGAAGTGCCATGTAACCTCTCTCGGCAGTGCTTCTCGGCAGTGCTCCAGGGTACTTCTTGGGCATCGTACGCCCGTGAAGCCCCCGGACCTGCAGCGCTTCGCCATAGCCGTTGGCCAAGTGATGTACTTTGGCCGACCGTGGCACTTGAAAGAGCCGACCGTGGCACTTGGGGCCCCCAAGCTCAGGCCTCGGCTATGAGCGAAACCGGCGCGCTCACCTGCGAGGCAGGCAAGCTCGAACGCCCCGCTTTGGTGCTGCACGGCGGAGCCGGGACTTTTGCCCGCCTCAGCCAGCCAGGCGGGGACATCTCCAGGGCCGACCTCGAGGAGGCCCTGACGGCGGCCTTGCGCACCGGCTGGGACGTACTGAGCTCGGGGGGTCCTTCCTTGGCCGCCGCAGTGGAGGCGGTGGCGTTCATGGAAAGCTCCGGCTTGTTCAATGCCGGCCGCGGCGCTGTGGCAACGACAGCTGGGACTGTCGAGACAGACGCAAGTGTTATGGACGGCGCCACGGGTGCAGCAGGTGCCGTGTGCGCGGCCACCTGGCCAGCCAACCCGGTGCGTGCAGCACTGGCCCTGGCCCGTTACCCGGTCGAGCCATCGGGACCGCGCTGGCGCCCTCTCCTCTTGGCCGGCGCTGGTGCCGATCATTTTGCCCAGGAGGTAGGGCTGGAGCCATCGCCGGGACTAGCTCGCGAAGGGCCCGAGACTGGGCTAAGCGCGGGCGCAGGGACCGTTGGAGCGGTGGCACTAGACCGCTCGGGCACCGTGGCCGCAGCGACCTCGACGGGTGGCCGCGCAGGTCAGCCTCCCGGCAGAGTCGGCGACAGCGCCATAGTTGGTGCCGGCACCTGGGCTGACAACGGGACTGCTGCCATCTCGGCGACCGGCGCCGGCGAAGCGTTCATCATGGCCGGCTTTGGGCACCTGGCCGACTGGTTTATGCGAAATGGGGCTTCTTTGCCAGATGCTCTCCGAGCTGCGCTCGGTGCCGTCTCAAAGCGGGGAGGCACGGGCGGGGCAATAGCGGTCGCGCCTTCCGGTGACTTCGCAGCCATTTTCGGCACACCAGCCATGGCGCGGGGCTGGCAAAGCCCGGCCGGCCCGGTTGTCCGCATATAGCCAACTGGCCACCGACGCCGTTGGGGTCAGCGGCCGCCCTGTGGCCCCCCGCTCGGTGGCCCGATCGCCGAAGATGGCCCGAGCTGGGCTGTCGCAACAGGCGGCGAGGTGGTCGGCGTCGGCCCAGTTGCCACGGCCACGGTCGTCGTGGGCACTGGCTGGGTCGTCGTCACAGGAGGGTTAGTCGTGGTGACTGCGTCGGTTGGGCTGGGAGCCGACGACTGTGGCCCAGCGCTCGGGGGCACAGTGCTAGCCGGGACCGTGCGCGCCGGCGCGGTGCTGGGCGGGACGCTGACTGCTGTGCGGAGGCGCCTACCCGCTTGCGCAAAGCCATGGTGCGCGTCGCTGGGAAAGCGGCTCACGCCATGCGTGCGCAAGGACGCTACCGCTGGCACGGTCTTGGCAGAGGCGGTGGGCCAGCCGTGACGCCGACGAGCAGGCAGGGCTAGCCTTGCAGACCAGTGCCGTGGGCGTGCCCGGCGCAAGGCGCGGGCTGAGGTTACAGGAGGGCTGGCGGGTGGGGCGGGCGCTGGTGCTGTCTCGGTTGGACCGGTCGGCGTACGTGACGGGTCAGGCGGGCTCGTACTGGCGAGACGGCCTGGCGAGGTGCTGTCGACGGTGCTCGTCGACGTGACCCCCACTGGCTTTTTCGTAACGTCGACCGAGGAGGCGGTTGCGCCGTTCTCGAGACCGCTTGTAGACGGCTCACTGACTGCGTGGCCCGCATATGAGCCGGTGGCCTGCGGCTGGGCAGCATGTGCAAGTCTGCTGGCAACCAACGCAGAGGCGACCGTCTGATGGTGCTGGCCGTGCCGGCGCTGGGGTTGGCCAACATCTCGGCGCACCACGGGAGGCCGACGGTGCTCGGCCCGGCTGTGCCGACGGTGCTCTGCCCGGCTGTGGGCAGCCGCTGGCTCGCCCGAGCCAGAGACAGGTGCCGCCTGTCGGAGCGCAACATGGCGGACAGCGCTGGTAACTGGCACAGCAGCCCTAGCCGGCGCAGCGGCTGCTACTGGCACAGCGGCCGGCACCTCGTACATCCCGGGCAACGAAGCCGGCCCGACCGCCTGGACCGCGCCCACTAGGACAATGGTGCGCCCGACAGTGCCGAGGGCCGTGGGCAGGGCCACGGGCGGCGCGCCTCCAAGCAACGGCAGCTGGGCAAGCCACGTCAACGGGCCCATGACGGGCCACAAGCGGCCGAGCGACACGGAAAGCATTGCCCGGACAACGTCCGGGTCGAACTGCCGGCCAGCCCAAGTCGCGAGCTCCCGCTTTGCCGCAGCCACGCTCATCGGTGCCTTGTAGGAGCGCAAGGCCGTCATCACGTCGAACGAATCGGCCACGCTGATGACCCGCGCCCCCAACGAGATCTGTTCCCCCGATAGGCCGCAGGGGTAGCCAGTCCCGTCCCAGCGCTCGTGGTGCTCCCAGACCGCCCGCGCCCAAGGGCCTAACCACTCGGTGAGAGGCTCTACCAGCCGAGCGCCCATGGCGGGGTGCTGCTCTATCTGCTTGCGCTCCGAGGGGTCGAGCGGGCCGCGCTTGTTGAGGATGTCTGCCGAGATGCCCAGCTTGCCGATGTCGTGGAGCAAAGCCGCCCAGTTGAGCTTGTCCCGGTCGCAGGCCGAAAGGCCCATCTCCTTGCCGATCAAGGCTGCGTAACCGCGGACCCTCTCCGCGTGGCCCCTCGTTTGGCGGTCATGGGCGTTGAGGGCGGCCACCAGGGCCAGCACCCGCGCCGCCGCCTCGGCAGGCACCTCGCCAGGAGCCCTGCCGGCTTTGGACTGGGCAACGGCTTTTCTCAACTGCTTCGTGGTGCTGGCCCGCATAGCCACCCCCCAGCGGGAGGGCACCCGGTCAGGGAAAACCAACGAAAGTTTCAACAGCACAGCAAGCGGTAGCAACTTGCGAGCCTGGCGGTCGATGGCCACCAGCACCGCAGTCGAAAGGGCGAACATCCCCAACCACCACAAGGTGCGCCGGGCCCAACCGTCGGGCTGAGCCACGACCCTGCTCGCGAGCACGCTTGCCCCCACTGCCCCAGCGACGGGCAGCAACAGCGCCAGCACCCGCAACAGCCCCGCTAGCCAGCGGTGCTCGGCCCACCGGCCTTCATCTTGCGACGTGGCCACACCTGCGACGCTCAACGCGGCGCTCACATCACCCATAGTGGCACACTGCTGCACTAAGGCTGGCCGGGCTAACCGCCTTTTCCTCTTGACCGCCCCGCTTGGCCACCCATAGTGCCAAGCAAGCGTGCCGACTGGCGCTCTTGTTGACGACGCGTGGTGCCGGTCTAGCCTGCCGGCTACGGTCTTTTTGTGGCAGACCGGCCAAAGCTCAGTGCAACTTGGGCCCGCCTGCGCGAGGACACTGCGCTAAGCGGCGCCGACTGGAGCCGCGCGGCCCAGGCAGTGACCGACGAGTGGCTCCGCCAGCTCTTCGCCGAGGCGACCGGCCTAGGGCCCGACGGGGGCACCACAGCAGAGCCCACACCGCCCGCGGCCCCGCCGCCGGAGCGGAGCAGCTGGCTACGACGGGGGCGCCAGAGCGGCACAGCCAACGTCAACCCAAGCCCTGGGGCAAGGGGCGTAGCCCTACTAGCCGTCGGGAGCCTGGGGCGCGGAGACCTCGCCCCAGGCAGTGACCTGGACCTGCTCCTTGTGCATGCTGGCCGCTCCGATGTCGTGGAGCTGGCTGACCGGCTGTGGTACCCGATCTGGGACGACCCGATGCCCCTCGACCACAGCGTGCGCACTCTTTCCCAAATGGAACAAGCAGCCGCGGCCGACCTAAAGGTAGCTCAAGGCCTCCTAGACGCACGCCCAATTGCAGGGGACATGCAGCTCGCCGCCGACACCCTCGCCACAGTGAAGCAGCTGTGGCAAAAGCACGTGAGCCGCTGGCTACCAGATGTGCTCGCAGCCCGCAGGTCCGCCTACGAGACCCACGGTGACGTGGCCTTCTTGCTCGAGCCCGACCTACAAGAAGGCCATGGTGGGCTACGGGACCTCCAGCTCCTGGCGCTCATGGCCGCGGTGACCCCGGTAGTAAGACAAGTGGTGGCCGACGAGCACCTAAAACCAGCGGCCGAGCGCCTGCACGCCATCCGAGTGGAGCTGCAAAGGCCAAGCGGGCGCCGTAGCGAAAGGCTGGCCCTAGAGGACCAAGACCGGGTAGCACGCGCCTTGAAGGTCGCCAGCCGAGAGGAACTGGCACGCCAGTTGGCCACAGCGGGCCGCACGATCGCTTGGCTCACCGAGGACGCAGAACGCCGGGCGAGGTCGTGGCTAGCCGGGCCCAAGGGGCGCACGGGGTCAGCTGACCGCGCCCTCGAAGCTGGGCTGGTCCTGCGCGACAACGAAGTGGCGGTACCTCTGAGCACCACTTCTGCAGCCGAGCCCTCGCTCCCCCTTCGATCCGCCGCCGCTTCTGCGGAACTGGGCGTACCACTCTCCCGCTCGACCATGGCCTACCTAGCCGAAGCGCGCCCAGCCCTAGCCGAGCCTTGGCCGCCAGAGGTGACGCGGGCGTTGCTCCGGCTGCTGTCGACCGGCCGCGCTGGCGTGCACGCTATCGAGACGCTCGACCAGCTTGGGGTCTGGGAACGCTATTTGCCTGAGTGGGCCCATGTGCGTAACCGGCCCCAGTTCAACCCCTACCACCGCTTCACCGTCGACCGGCACCTGCTAGAGACGGTGGCGAACGCAGCAGCCGCCCAACGCGAGGTCCGCCGGCCCGACCTTCTCGTGCTGGCAGCGCTTTTGCACGACATAGGGAAAGGGGCACCCGAAGACCATTCCGAGGCGGGCGCTCGGGTCGCGGGCCGAGTGGCACGCCGCTTGGGCTTGTCCAACGAAGACAGCCGGATCCTTGTCAAAGTGGTGCGCCACCACCTCCTTCTCCCCGACACCGCCACTCGCCGGGATCTCGAGGACCCCGCCACTTGTGACCTCGTCGCTCGGGCCGTTGGTGACGAGACGACGCTGGAGCTGCTAAGAGCGCTAGTCGAAGCCGACGGCGCCGCTACAGGCCCAGCCGCTTGGAGCCCATGGCGAGCCGGCCTGGTGCAGGAGCTGGTGGCACGCACCGAGGCCGTGCTGGCCGGCAGGCCCGCACCGAGAGGCACAAAGTTCCCGTCCGCGGAGCACCGCCGGCTCATGAAGGCGGGCGGCTTGCACGTCTTTTCGGGTAAGGGGGACCTAGTGGTCGTTGCCCCGGACCGCCCCGGCCTTTTGAGCGATGTCACCGGGGTCTTGGCGCTGTACGGCGTGGGGGTCCTACAGGCACGTGTGCACAGCGAGGACGGCACCGCCCTGGAAGTCTTCACCCTCGACCTTTCTACTAACGCCCACCCCCGCTGGGAACGCGTGGCGACGGACATCGAACGAGCGGCAAAGCGCCAGTTCGACGTCGGAGCGGCTTTGGCCCACCAGGCACCGAGCCGCGAATTGCGGCGGGCGGTAGCGCTCGGGGTGCCAGACGCCCTTGTCCTCGTGGACAACAGCGCCTCGGCCACGGCGACCGTTGTGGACGTGCGCGCTCTCGACGCGCCGGGCGTCCTGCACCGCATAACGGCCGCGATCGCGAGCCAAGGCCTTGACATCATCTCGGCCAGGGTGGCCACGCTAGGCACAGCAGTGGTCGACAGCTTCTACGTGCAAGCCAACGGTGCCAAATTGAGCGACGACAGCCGGGCTGAGGCTCTGCGGTCCGCGATATTGGACCGCTTGGCGGGCATCGGCCAGCCGGGCTAGCAACTTGTAACACAGCGGAAACAGCCCAGTCGCGACCCGGAAACCTTGGCCTCCTACGGTCGTGCCAACGGCTTACGGCCGGCTTGGCCGCAGCTTGGGCCTACTGAAAGGAGGGCTTTTGCACTACTTCCTCGCCGCTTCGCAGGTCATCGCTGCCCACGCGAGCTCGTCGGACCAGCCATACCTGAACACGGGCGACAACGCTTGGCAGCTCACCGCCGCGACCTTTGTCGCGTTGATGAGCGTGCCGGGCCTCGCCGTGCTGTTCGGCGGCTTGGTCCAAAAAAAATGGGTCGTCAACACGATCCTCATGACGTTCGCAGGGTTTGCGTCTGTACTGGTCGTATGGGTGCTGTGGGCCTACAACATGGGCTTCGGCTACGCCTTGTTCCACAACGGGGTGAACTGGGACTATTCCAAGCACAACGACATAGTCAACTTCTTCGCCAACTTCGTGGGCCGCCCTGCGACCACTCTCAGCCACACCGCCTTGGAAGCCCAGGCGAGCATCCCTCAGGTCAACCCGGGCATGCCCGGCCCCGCTCCCACGGGGTTCGCTTTGCCCCAGGCCAGCATCGTCTATTTCCAGTTCGTCTTCGCCGCCATCACGCCGCTTTTGTTCCTCGGCGCCGTCCTGAACCGCGTCAAGTTCAAAGTGTGGCTCATATTCGTGCCCCTGTGGACTTCCTTAGCCTACGCAGTGAACGCCTTTTTGCTGTGGGGCGGCGGCTACTGGGCGCACCAGGGCGCAGCTGACTACTCTGGCGGCTACGTCATCCACCTAGCCGCCGGCACCAGCGGCTTCGTCGCTGCCGCCATGATCGGGCCCCGGCTAAAACGTGACCGGGAAAAGGCCTTGCCCCACAGCCTCCCGCTCGTCGCCATCGGAGCAGGGATCATCTGGCTGGGGTGGAACGGGTTCAACGGCGGAGACCCCTACTTCGCCAGTGCCGACGCCGCCGCCGCGGTGATAAACACCAACATGGCGACGGCTGCCGCCCTCCTTACGTGGGTGATCTGGGACACGTACCTCGGCCCGGCCAAGAAACCGACGTTCCTTGGCGCCGTGAACGGCATGGTCGTCGGCCTCGTGGTCATCACGCCCGCCGCCGGTTATGTCAACGGGGCGGGGGCGCTCCTTATGGGAGCCATAGGCTCCACCGTCGTCTGGATGGCCTGGACGTACCTGTCAAGAGCCAGGTTCATGAAAAAGGTCGACGACGCAATGGGGATCGTGTACACCCACGGCATAGCCGGCTTTCTTGGCGGCTTGATGGTGGGCGTGTTCGCAGACCCATCGGTTGTCGTCTACCACAGCCTCAACGGGTCGCCGGTTTCTGTGACGGGTGCCCTCTACGGGCACCCTGGGCAGGTGGCCATCCAGCTGGGCGCCGCTCTCACGGTGATCATATGGGACGCGCTGGTCACTTTCGTGATCCTCTGGGTGATCAAGCTGTTCACCCCCCTGCGGATGTCGGACGAGGAGCTAGAAATCGGAGACCTGGCTGTCCACGACGAGGAGGCTTACCCCGAGACAGAGGGGGCGCGCCGCATCTTGCCGGAAGGTTACGGTGAGCCGCGCCCGCTGCCGGCCATCGTGCGTGCTAGCACGCCGGGAGGTGCCGCCTGATGTTGCTCGTCACAGCCATCATCAAGCCCTTCACCTTGGACGCAGTGCGAGAAGCTCTTTCTTTCGTCGGCATAGCCGGCATGACCGTAACCGACGTGCGGGGCTTCGGCCGCCAGCGAGGCCACACCGAGGTCTACCGGGGCGCCGAGTACAACGTCGAGTACGTCCCCAAGGTGAAAGTCGAAGTGCTGACCACCGCCGAGATGGCCGACGACGTAGTGGAGGCGATCGCCAAGGCCGCCCGCACCGGCAAGATCGGCGACGGCAAGATCTGGGTCACGGCTGTCAGCAGCGCCATGCGGATCCGCACCGGCGAAACAGGGCCGGGAGCGGTATAAGTTGCCGGCCATGACCTCCCGGGGACTAGCCATGACCTCTCGCAAGCCCAATGAGCCGGGGCAAGCAGCGCCGAGCGCTAGCAAGCCTCCGGCCTTGGCCGCCGTGGTCCGCTCAGCTTGGGGTTGGCGGGCCATGGCGGTGTTCTCCCTGCTGGCGCTCGGCCTTTGCATCACGTTCTTATTGGACGGCCGCTCCGGCTACGGGGCCGCTTGGGCCTTCATTACGCTGGCCTGGGGCTCCTTTTCCGCTTTGTTGTGGCGCCGCCACCTAGACGCCGAAGAAGGGGCCCCCAAGCCGTGACGGCCGTCCTGGCACTTTGGGACGGACGGCGACCCGCGCGCTGGGTTGCCGTTCGTCCCCAGCAGGCTTTGGGCGCTTGCGGCTACAGCTATGGCGTGACAGTCACAGCTTGGCCCGTTGGGACCAGCTCCTCCCAGGTGTTGCCTGGCTGAAGGGTGATCTTCGTCCCGTTGGCCTCTACAAAGGTTGTAGGGCCCGAGAGCGACCGGCGTTCCCACTTGCCGTAAAACTGGGCGCCGTTGCGAAAAACCCACGCCTGGCCGCTGCCGGTCAGCACCAGTTGGTTCTCGTGCGCCCCGTTCGCGTCCTCGACGTAGGGGGTGGGGTACTCAACAACGTGCATCACTACCACATTGGCGGCCGAGATCTGCACGTTGTCCCCTTGGACCGCGGGACCGGTGTCCGAATAGGAACGAAACCAACGCATCGACTTCGAGCGCCATGTCCAGGTAGTCACGTCCAAAGGAAAGTGCAGCTGCACAGCAGCCGCGGGCGTGCCGCCCATGACAGGTGGCCCGTAGCTGAACAGCGGTCGCGGTGGCGTGGCCGAGTAGTGGAGCTGGGCCGCCGCCTTGTAAAGAGCCTGCGTAGAAGTCTCCAGGTCATGCGGCGCCACCCGGGCTGGGTCTCGGGTGTAGGCCGAGGGGACCGTGAACAGGCCGACGTCTTCGAGCGGGGAACCAGGTGCGCGAACAGCGTTCACAACGGGCTGGATAGCGCCGGCGTAGGCGAACAGGACCTTGCCCAGGGGCTTTAGGATGTCGATGTCGACAAAGCGGGCGGAGCGAACTGGCTCGATGCGCGACGCGTCCTGGCACTGGTAGACGGCGATAAACCTAGTGATGCCCCCTTCGACTGGTTCTTCGAAGACCACGTCAGCCTTGTCCAGGCCCCACTGAGGCCGAGCCGCAGGGAGGTTCTCCACCTTGACCGCCAACGCAGCCCGGTGCGGCACCGGGCCGCCACCAGGCGGCGGTGCGCCCGTCAGCGGGCAAACGGGCTCGGCCAGTCGCGTCGTCGTAGTAGCTGCCGGCTTGGTCGTCGTGGTTGTGGAGCTGGTCACCGGAGCGCTGACGGCTGCTTTTTTCGTGTGGCCACAAGCGCCGGCCAAAGCTGCCAACGCCAAAACGGCCACCGCAGCCGCCACCCTCGTCGTCACTGGCGGCGCCTTCATCGGAGCCAAAGGTTACCCTTCGCGCCCAACGAGCCGCGAGCGCCCAAGCCGGCTACCCGCGAAGCGCCTTGTCAAACCGGCTACGCCCTCTGACCCTGGCGACGCACCGCCTCGGCCGCTGCAGCGATGGCCTCTGGGTCTCCCAGCCAACGACCGCCTCGCTTGAGGGGGGCCAAGTGCTCGTCGAGCTCGTACACGATCGGCACCCCAGTTGGGATCTCCAGTTCGGCTATTTCTTTGTCGGGGACTTGGTCGATGTGCTTGATGAGGGCGCGCAGGCTGTTGCCGTGGGCAGCGACCAGGACTACCTTGCCGGCCAACAAGTCCGGTGCGATGGCGTCGTACCAGTAAGGCACCATCCTCACAACCACGTCCGCCAGGCACTCGGTGCGAGGGACCACACCAGGCACGTAGCGGGGGTCAGACCTGACGTCGTAAGGGTGGCCGTCCGCCATCGGGGGAGGCGGCACGTCATAGCTGCGCCTCCATAGGCGGAACTGCTCGTCCCCATAACGCTCACGGACCCCCGACTTGTCAAGACCGGTGAGGTCGCCGTAGTGGCGCTCGTTCAGCCGCCAGTGGCGGTGCACCGGGATCCACAACCGGGCCGTTTCTTCTTGGAGGATGTTGAGGGTCCTAATGGCGCGGGCCAATAACGAGGTGTGGGCCACGTCCGGGAGCAGGCCCTCCTGTACGAGGAGCCGACCCGCCTGGTGGGCTTCAGCCTCGCCGTTCTCCGAAAGGTCGACGTCCCACCACCCTGTAAAGCGGTTTTCAAGGTTCCAGGCGCTCTGACCATGACGGACTAGCACGAGTGTGGGCATGGCACCAGCTTAAGCCGCCACCACTATGAACTACCAGTAGCCAAGATTCTTTACACAATGTCACTCAACTTCGCTACTATGGTCAAGGAGCGGCGGTCCCGCTCTAGAGACCTGTAGTACAACCCATGGGCTGGGCGCCAGCGCCCAGCCCGCGAAGCCCAAGGAGGCTGTCACATGGCAAAGGCCGTCGGTATCGACCTCGGTACCACAAACTCAGTGGTCGCCGTCTTGGAGGGCGGCGAGCCGACCGTCATCGCTAACGCCGAGGGGGCACGTACAACTCCTTCCGTCGTCGGCTTTTCCAAAGCGGGCGAGGTCCTCGTCGGCGAGGTCGCCAAGCGCCAGGCCATAACCAACCCGGACCGCACGGTGCGCTCAGTGAAGCGCCACATGGGCGACAACTCCTGGCACATAGATATCGATGGTAAGAGCTACTCGCCGCAAGAGATCTCAGCTCGCATATTGCAGAAGCTAAAAAGGGATGCCGAAGGCTACCTGGGCACGGCGGTCACCCAGGCCGTCATCACGGTCCCCGCCTACTTCGACGATGCTCAGCGGACCGCGACCAAGGAAGCGGGCCAGATAGCAGGCCTCGAGGTCCTCCGTATCATCAACGAGCCCACAGCGGCCGCGCTCGCCTACGGCTTGGACAAGGCCGAAGAGCAGACCATCCTCGTGTTCGACCTGGGCGGCGGTACTTTTGACGTGTCCGTGCTGGAAATATCTGAAGGCATTTTCCAGGTCAAGTCCACCAGCGGAAACACGCACCTCGGGGGTGACGACTGGGACCAGCGCATCATCGACTGGCTCATAAAGACCTTCAAGGACACTGAGGGCGTAGACCTTACCAGCGACAAAATGGCCATGCAGCGGCTGAAGGAAGCAGCGGAAAAGGCAAAGATCGAGCTGTCTGCAGTGCAGGAGACCAACATCAACCTGCCGTTCATAACAGCCACGAGCGACGGCCCCAAGCACTTGGACGTGAAGCTGACCCGCGCAAAGTTCCAAGAGCTGACAGCGGACCTAGTAGAAGCGTGCCGTGGGCCTTTTGACCAAGCGATCAAAGATGCCGGCTTGTCGAAGGACAAGATCGACCATGTCGTGCTGGTCGGCGGCGCCACGCGCATGCCCGCGATACAAGATCTGGTGCGCTCTCTCACGGGCAAGGACCCCCACAAAGGTGTCAACCCCGATGAGGTGGTAGCCGTTGGCGCGGCCATCCAGGCCGGCGTGCTAAAGGGCGAGGTAAAAGACATCCTGCTCCTTGACGTGACGCCGCTGTCGCTCGGCATCGAGACCAAGGGCGGGGTTATGACGAAGCTGATCGAGCGCAATACGACCATCCCCACCAAAAAGACCGAGGTCTTCACGACAGCGGAGGACATGCAGCCGTCGGTGCAGGTGCACGTGCTACAGGGCGAGCGAGAAATGGCCATGTACAACAAGACCCTCGGCAAGTTCGAGCTCGTCGACCTGCCGCCCGCTCCCCGCGGCGTCCCACAGATCGAGGTCACCTTCGACATCGACGCCAACGGCATCGTGCACGTCTCAGCGCGTGACCGCGCCACGGGCAAAGAGCAATCAATGACCATCACCGGTCAATCGGCTCTTTCCAAGGAAGAGATCGACCGCATGATCCGCGACGCCGAGGCGCACGCCGAAGACGACCGGCGGCGCAAGGAAGAGGCGGTCACGAGGAACAACGCCGACTCTCTCGTCTACCAAACCGAAAAGATGTTGCGTGACCAGGCCAGTTCGATCACTGGCCCCGAAAAAGAGCGCGTTGAGTCGGACCTGAAAGCCCTGAAGGAGGCCAGCAGTGGCAGCGACCTCGGGGCCATAAAGAGCGCTACCGAGCGTCTCGCCGTCAGTGTCCAGGAGCTGGGCAAACGGCTCTATGAAGCGGCAGCCGCCAGCGGAGCTGGTGGGCCAGCCGGGGGGGACGGGTCTTATGCCGGCCCCTCCAGCGACCATGGAGCCTCTGACGACGAGGTGGTGGACGCTGAGATCGTCGACGAGGGTGGCAAGGCTTCATGAGCGCCAACCACACCGACGGACAGGGGGCACCTGCACCCGGTGGCGGAGGCGAGCCCACCCCCGCTCGTTCTGAGCTGCCGGGTACCCAGGGCCTCGAGGGCTCGGGGCACCCCGGCGTAGAGGCACGAGAACAGCCGGGCGCGCCCGGTTTGGGCGAGGGGAGCGAGCGCCTCTTTGAAAAAGCCGCTTGGGAGGGTGCGGAGCCTCTTCGCGACCAGGTCTCACAGGACGGCGAGCCCGGCGCCCAGCCCTCTGGCGCCACCGAGGCAGCCGGCACGGCGCAGCCATCGGGCGCCCAACTGGCCGGCAGCGCCGAGCTGGGCGACGCTGCGGAGGCCGCTCGCCAGCGTGACGAGTACCTTGACGCGCTCCGCCGGCTACAGGCTGAGTTCGACAACTACCGCAAGCGCGTCGAGCGCCAGCACCGAGAAGTTGTGGAACGCGCGGCCTCGGCCCTCGTGCTAAAGCTTTTGCCCGTTTTGGACACAGCAGACCTAGCCATGGCTCACGGCGCAGGCGAGGACGTAAAACAAATAGCCAGCGCCCTGTTCGAGACGCTGGCCGGGGAAGGCCTCGAGCGCATCGACCCAGAGGGGCAGGCTTTCGACCCCGAGCACCACGACGCCGTGGCGCACGAGCCTGCCATTGAGGAGAGCCTCGAGCAACCGGGCCCGCAAGTGAGCGAGGTACTACGTGCCGGTTACCGCTGGAAAGGCCGCGTGCTGCGGCCAGCGATGGTCAAGGTAAGGGGTTGAGCACCCTTGGCGGCTCAGCGCGAGTGGCTCGAAAAGGACTATTACAAGGTCTTGGGCGTCGACAAAAATGCCACAGACAAAGACATCGCGCGCGCCTACCGGAAGCTAGCCAAGCAGTACCACCCTGACGCTCACCCTGGCTCCGAGGAGCGCTTCAAGGAAATCTCGGCCGCCTATGACGTGCTGGGCGACGCGGCGAAACGCAAGGAGTACGACGAGGTCCGCTCCCTTTCAGAAAACGGTTTCGCCGGCAACCCGTTTGCCCGTGCCGGCGCGGCCCCAGGGCCCGGCGGCTTCACCAATTTCCGGGTGGAGGACCTCGGCGACATACTGGGCAACATCTTCGGCCGCGGCCGCCGGGGCCGTGCCACCAGCGCTGGGGGGGCCACGCCGCAACGAGGCCAGGACCTGGAGGCCGAGCTTTACTTGTCGTTCGCTGACGCCGTAAAGGGCGTCACCACTACCGTCAACGTGACTTCTGACGTCCCCTGCTCGACTTGCGGAGGCTCCGGGGCTGCCCCCGGCAGCGCACCAGTCGTCTGCTCTGTCTGCGGGGGGCGCGGCGTGGTGAACGACAACCAGGGGATGTTCTCCTTCAGCCACCCGTGCATGGCCTGTGCGGGCACCGGTATGCGAGTCGAAGTCCCCTGCCCTACGTGCGCCGGGCGTGGCACCGAGCGCCGGCCTCGCCAGGTCAAGGTACGGATCCCCGCAGGTGTAGAGGACGGGCAGAGGATAAGGGTGAAGGGCCGCGGCGGGGCCGGCCGCTACGGAGCGCCCCCCGGTGACCTTTACGTCGTCGTGCACGTCTCCAAGCACCCCGTGTTCGGCCGCAAGGGCAAGGACCTCACGGTGAGGGTGCCCATCACCTTTGCTGAGGCCGTCCTTGGGGCCACGGTCGCTGTGCCCACCCTCGACGGCAAGTTCGTCAACGTCAAAGTCCCGCCTGGCACCAGCTCTGGAAGAGTCTTCCGGGTGCCCGGCCAAGGCGTGCAGCTGCCCGGGAAGCCAGGCGACTTGCTGGTGAGCTTCGAAGTGGACGTCCCCTCAAAGGTGTCCTCCGAAGAACGCCGGGCCATCGAAGCGCTGTCAAAGGCTTCGGCGTCGACGGGGCACAAATTGCGTGAGAAATTAGGAGCGCAAGTATGACGCACCTTGACGACAACAAGAGCGCCGGAGGCCCTGACGCCGGGCGGCCCAACGGCAAGGACCAGTCCATGGCGGTCTACGTGATCTCTGTGGCCGCCCAGTTGGCAGGCGTCCATCCCCAGACGTTGCGCATCTACGAGCGCAAAGGCCTGCTCGGGCCTGCTCGCACCCTTGGGGGCAGCCGCCGTTACAGCGACGCGGACATCCAGCTCCTACGCCGGATCCAGGAGCTGACCGCAGCTGGCCTCAACTTGGAAGGAGCCAAGCGGGTGATAGAGCTCGAAGCCGAGGTGGCCGAGCTGCGCCGCCAACTGGCGCTAGCTCGGGCCGAGGCCCGCGAGGCAATCGAGCGGGTGCACCGCCATTACCGACGCGACCTAGTGCCCGTGGACAACAGCTTGGTGCGCTGGCAGCCCGCCAGGTGACAACCGGCCAAAAGCCCACAGGTGACAACCGGCCAAAAGGAGGAACACGCTCATGCCGATCGACCCGAACCGTTGGACGCAAAAGACACAGGAAGCATTTAGCGCGGCCACAGCCGATGCTCGCAACCGCAACAACCCCGAGGTCAGCGCGGACCACTTGCTGCTAGCCCTGCTCGGCCAGGAGGGCACCGCAGTGCTCCCCGTGCTGAACCGCGTGGGAGTTGCGCCCCTGGCCTTGCGCAACCGCCTAGAGGACGCTCTCTCCAAGCTGCCCCACAGCTACGGTGGAGAGGGCCCCTCGCTTGGGCGCGATGCGCGCGACACCTTGGAAAAGGCCGACCAAGAGCGCGAGGCGCTAGGCGACGAATGGCTCTCGGTGGAGCACGTCTTGCTCGCCCTTTCCAATCGTACGGGCGTGGCGCACGACGACCTGCTAAAAGCGCTCCGTGATGTACGAGGTAGCCATCGGGTTACAAGCCAGAACCCAGAAGAGACTTACCAAGCGCTCGAAAAGTACGGGCGCGACCTGACCGAGGAGGCTCGCCGGGGCAAGCTCGACCCGGTAATAGGTCGCGACGAAGAGATCCGCCGCGTGGTCCAGGTCCTTTCGCGCCGCACCAAGAACAACCCCGTGCTGATAGGAGAGCCAGGCGTGGGCAAAACCGCCATCGTCGAAGGCCTTGCACGGCGCATAGTCGAAGGTGACGTGCCCGAAAGCTTGCGGGGCAAGCGGCTGCTGGCGCTCGACCTGAGCAGCATGGTCGCAGGCGCCAAGTACCGCGGCGAGTTTGAGGAACGTTTCAAGGCGGTACTAAAAGAGATCGCCGACTCAGCCGGTTCGGTGATCACTTTTATCGACGAAATGCACACCATCGTGGGAGCTGGAGCGGCCGAGGGCGCCATGGACGCTGGCAACATGATCAAACCGATGCTGGCGCGCGGGGAGCTGCGCATGATCGGCGCTACCACTTTGGACGAGTACCGAAAGTACATTGAAAAAGACGCCGCCCTGGAAAGGCGTTTCCAGCCCGTTTACGTCGGCCAGCCCTCCGTCGAGGACACGATCGCGATACTCCGAGGCCTAAAAGAGCGCTACGAGGTGCACCACGGGGTACGGATCATGGACTCGGCCCTGGTGGCAGCGGCCGTGCTCTCCGATCGGTACATATCCGGCCGTTTTCTCCCCGACAAGGCCATCGACCTTGTAGACGAGGCAGCCAGCCGGCTGCGTATCGAGATCGACTCCATGCCGACGGAGATCGACGTGGTAGAACGCAGGATCCGCCAGCTCGAGATCGAACGCGTCGCGCTAGCCAAGGAGACCGACGAGGCCTCCCGTGAACGGCTGGCCAAGCTGGACGAAGAGCTAGCCAACCTGCGCGAGACAGCAGACGGCATGAAAGGGCACTGGCAGGCCGAAAAAAATGCCATCGCCACCATAACCAACCTGAAGGAAGAGCTCGAGGCGCTGCGCGGCGAGATGGAGCGCGAAGAACGAGCGGGTGACCTAAACCGCGCCTCCGAAATCCGCTACGGCAAGATCCCCGAGGTCACGCGTCAGCTCGAGGAAGCCACCAAGCGCCTTGAAGAGCTGCAGGCCGGGCAAAAAATGCTAAAGCAAGAGGTGGACGACGAAGACGTCGCCGAGGTAGTGGCCAAATGGACCGGCGTCCCTGTGAGCCGGCTCCTCGAGGGCGAGATGACCAAGCTCGTGCGCATGGAAGACGAGCTGCGAAAGCGCGTCGTTGGCCAAGACGAGGCCCTGCGGGCGGTTGCCAACGCGATCCGCCGTAGCCGTAGCGGGTTGTCCGACCCGAACCGCCCTATCGGGAGCTTTTTGTTCCTGGGGCCTACCGGCGTTGGCAAGACGGAGCTGGCCCGGGCCTTAGCGGACTTCCTGTTCGACGACGAGCGGGCCATGGTAAGGGTCGACATGTCCGAGTACATGGAAAAGCATTCCGTAGCTCGCCTGGTCGGGGCACCTCCTGGGTACGTGGGCTACGAGGAGGGTGGCCAGCTCACAGAAGCCGTCCGCCGGCGTCCTTATTCTGTCGTGCTCCTCGACGAGATCGAAAAGGCGCACCCGGACGTCTTCAACATCCTCTTGCAAGTGCTGGACGACGGCCGCCTGACGGACGGCCAAGGTCGCACCGTCAACTTCACCAACACCGTGCTCATCATGACCTCGAACTACCAAGGGGACCTCCGTCAGGCGTTCAAGCCCGAGTTCTTGAACCGCATCGACGAAATAGTGCACTTCCGAGAGCTCACCCAGGACGACCTGACCGCCATAGTCGACATCCAGCTGAGCAACTTGCAAGCGCGCTTAGCAAGCCGGAGGCTCAACCTGGTGGTCACCGGCCCAGCCAAGACATGGTTGTCGCAACAGGGCTACGACCCAGCGTACGGGGCAAGACCGCTGCGGCGCCTCATCCAGCGCACGATAGGCGACCCCTTGGCATTAGCCCTCCTAGAGGGCCGCTACAGCGACGGGGACACCGTGACGGTGGACGTGGCACCAGCTGGCAGCAGCAACGGCGCCCGGGACGACGGGGCCAGGCGAGGCAGCGCTGGCGGAGAGCCAGCCGGGGCAGCCGAGGTGAGCGAACTGGTCCTGCGCTAGGGCGCCCTGGCCACCTGCGGCGCGCTCGAAGCGCTATGATCTCCCTACCGCCGGGAACTTACAAAGAAAGAGGCGCGCGTGCCTGCGACGGTCGTGATGGGCACCCAGTGGGGTGACGAGGGCAAGGGGAAGCTAACAGACCTGCTCGCCAAGCAAATGCAGGTCGTCGTGCGTTACCAAGGCGGCCACAACGCTGGCCACACGGTCGTAGTAGACGGCGAAAGCTTCGCCCTACAGCTCTTGCCGAGCGGGGTCCTCTACCCGTTCATCACGCCCGTCATCGGCAACGGCGTCGTCGTCGAGCCGAAGGTGCTGCTCGACGAGATCCAAAGGCTTGAAGCTAGGGGCGTCGACTGCTCAAGGCTCGTCATTTCAGGCAGCGCCCACCTCGTCATGCCCTACCACCAAGAGCTGGACGCTCTCACCGAGCGGCACCTAGGCAAGAACAAGCTCGGCACGACCAAGCGGGGGATCGGCCCCGCCTACGCCGACAAGGCGGCCCGCGTCGGCCTGCGCGTCCAGGACCTTCTCGACGCAAAGATCTTCCGTCAAAAGCTTGAGGTCGTGCTCAAAGAAAAAAATGCGGTCCTGGCGAAGGTTTACAACCGCCTGCCGCTGTCAGCCGACGAGATCGCCAGCCATTACCTTGACGAGTACGCGCCCCGCCTGGCCCCCCATATCGGCGACGCAGTGGGCCTAGTGCAAGACACGTTGGCAGCCGGTGGAGGCGTCCTGCTAGAGGGTGCACAGGCTACGTTCCTCGACCTGGACCACGGGACTTACCCCTTCGTTACCTCGTCTAACACCGTGGCCGGGGCGGCTTGCACCGGGGCAGGCATCGGGCCGCGCCAGATCGAGCGCGTCATAGGGATAGCGAAGGCCTACGTGACCCGAGTAGGAGCTGGGCCGTTCCCGACCGAGGTCTTAGGTGAAGTGGGCGACGCACTGGTCGAACGAGGCCACGAGTACGGCACCAACACTGGCCGGCGGCGCCGGACTGGGTGGTTCGACGCCGTCATGGTGCGCCACGCCGTCCGCCTGAGCTCTGTCTCCGAGCTCGCTATCACCAAGCTGGACGTGCTCGACGCCTTCGACACGTTGAAGGTTTGCGTCGCCTACGAGGCCGACGGGCAACGCTACGAGAACCTGCCGTGGCACCAGTCGGTCCTCCACGACGTGCGGCCCGTCTACGAAGAGCTACCAGGTTGGAAGGTCGGCACTTCAGGTGTGACGCGCACAGACCAGCTGCCTCGTCAGGCTCAGGACTACTTGAACTTCTTGGCCGACCAAGCAGGGGCCCCTGTCACGCACGTTGGCGTCGGGCCGGGCCGAGACCAAGTCGTGCTCTTCGGGGCCGCATGAGAGCCTGCGTCGTGGGCAGCGGCGGAAGAGAGCACGCACTGGCGCGGGCCATCTCCAAGACCGCCGACGTGGTGGTCGCTCCGGGCAACCCTGCCATGACCGGCTTCGAACGCTCTAGCGCGCCACCAGAGCAAATAGAAGCCGACCTCTGGGTGATCGGCCCAGAGGCACCCCTCGTCGGTGGTCTTGCCGACCGCATAAGGGCTCGGGGGGGCTTGGTGTTCGGCCCAGGAGCCGACGGGGCACGTCTTGAGGGTTCGAAGGCGTGGATGAAAGAGCTGCTCTTCGCGGCTCGGGTCCCAACAGCGCGCTCTCAGGCTTTCGACGAGCCCGAGCCCGCTCTCCGCTACCTCCGCAGCCTTCCTGGCCCCTGGGTGGTAAAGACCGACGGTTTGGCGGCCGGCAAGGGAGTCCTCGTCACGAGCGACATCGACGAAGCAGCCCGGGACATCGAAGAAAAGCTGTCCGGGCGGGCGTTCGGCCAAGCTGGCCGGCGAGTCGTCGTCGAAGAGGGCCTGTCCGGCCAGGAACTGTCGGTCATGGCCATATGCGACGGCCGCCGCGCCTACCCCCTAGCTGCTGCGCAAGACCACAAGCGCTTAGGCAACGGCGGCACAGGCCCCAATACCGGAGGCATGGGAGCTTTCTCCCCGGTGCCAGCGGCCAGTGACAGCCTGGTAGACGAGGTCATGGAGCGGGCGGTCTTGCCGACCTTGCACGCCCTTTACAAAAGGGGCATCGACTACCGAGGGGCACTTTACGCTGGGCTCATGTTGACCGAGGACGGCCCCAAGGTCCTCGAGTTCAATGTCCGTTTCGGCGACCCCGAGGCCCAGGTGGTGCTGCCGCGCTGGGACGGCGACGTTGCTGTGGCGCTTTTAGCTGCTGCTCGGGGGCAACTGTCCGACCGCGACGCCCCTAGCTTCTCCAGCCAGGCAGCCGTGTGCGTTGTGCTAGCAGCACCCGGCTACCCCTCCGAGCCGCGAACGGGGAGCCCAATCGAAGGGCTTGAAGAGGCTCGAGCGCTAAAAGGCGTGGAAATTTACGCTGCTGGCGTTGCGGAACAAGACGGGCGCTTGGTGACCGCAGGTGGCCGGGTGCTCGGGGTGACCGGGCTCGGCAAAGACCTCGCCGAAGCTCGCCGGCTTGCGTACCACGCTGCAGACCTGGTGTCATGGCCTGGGATGGTGCGTCGAGACGACATTGCGGAGCTGGCCAAGTGAAGGTTGCCGTCCTCATGGGCTCGTCGAGCGACAGGCCCAAGATGGCCGCGGCGCTCGAGGTGCTGGCCGAGCTCGGGATAGAGGCTGACGAAGAAGTCCTCTCTGCTCACCGCACACCCGATCTCGTGGCTGGCTTTGCTGCTCGTGCCAGGCAAGCCGGCTACGGGGCGATCATCTGCGGGGCAGGCATGGCCGCCCACCTGGCTGGGGCCGTCGCGGCTCGCACTACCCTGCCCGTTATCGGGGTCCCGCTGTCCGGCAGCGCCCTGAACGGGGCCGACGCCCTTTATGCGACCGTGCAAATGCCAAAAGGCGTCCCAGTCGCCACGGTGGCGATCGACGGAGCAGCCAATGGCGCGCTACTAGCCGCTGAGGTGCTGGCCGTCCACGACCCAGAGCTTGCCAGGCGCCTGGACGAGTACCGCTCTCGGTGGGGAGGGCAAACCTAGCTGCCTAGCTCGGGCCGGCCACCAAGCACACGCCGTCGGAAGAGCAGTAAACCTGCCCGCTCGAAGAACCTGCCCGCTCGAAGAAGGAGGAGGGATGGCGCTATGGCTGCAACACAACGGTTGTCACTCAGGGCCCTCGGGCTCTTGCCAGAGGCGGCCCGGCCCCTGTTGGACCCCCGCGGCCTATCGGTCGGCATCGTCCACCTTGGGGTGGGTGCCTTCCACCGGGCCCACCAGGCGGTTTACACCGAGGCCGCCTCACAGCTAACGGGCGAGCAACGCTGGGCCATCTGCGGGGTGAGCGAACGCAGCCCCGCCGCCGCCGAGGCACTGGCAGCCCAAGACGGCCTTTATTCGGTCCTTGTTGCTGGGCAACCTTCAGTGCCCAGTTCTGTCCGCGTGGTCGCGTCGATGCGCGAGACCATGTTCGCGCTGGCGAGCCCGGCTGAGCTTGTCTCGCGCCTGGCCGACCCTGCGGTCAAAGTAGTCACCCTTACCGTCACCGAAAAGGGTTACCGGCACAACCTGGCAACCCGGCAGTTGCCCTCGACCGACCAAGAGCTCTTGGCTGACGCGGCCGGCCGGCCGCCGCAAACGGTCCTCGGGCAACTGGTGAGGGGCTTCGAAGCACGCCGGCGCGCCAACGCGGGCCCCCTGACGGTCATATCCTGCGACAACATCCCGTCCAACGGCCCGCTGCTCAAGTCCTTGACCGAGCAGTTGCTGTCGTGGCCGTCTTCCCGCTTCGACGACGGCCTAGCTGAGTGGGCCACAGACAACGTGAGCTTCCCGGCCACCATGGTCGACAGGATCGTGCCGGCGACCACCGGCCACTGGCGCGACGAGGTAGAGAAGCACCTCGGCCTCCGGGACGAGGCCCCGGTGGTCACAGAGCCGTTCAGCCAGTGGGTGATAGAAGACCGTTTCGCTGCCGACCGGCCAGCTTGGGAGCTTGCCGGGGCGCAACTGGTACCGGACGTGGTCCCCTATGAGGCCCTGAAGCTGAGAGCCTTGAACGGCGCTCACTCGGCGCTGGCCCACCTCGGCGTGCTCGCCGGCTGCGAAACCATACCCGAGGCGCTCTCTCGGCCTGGTTTCGAGGCACTGGTCCGCCAGATGCTAGACCGCGAGGTGGCACCCACGCTCGTGCTGCCGCCTGGCACCGACTTCGCCAGTTACCGCGAGTCTGTCTTGGAGCGCTTCGCGAACACCGCACTTCCCTACCGCTGCCTGCAAGTGGCGATGGACGGTTCGCAGAAGCTGCCCCAGCGGGTCCTCGGTACGGTACGGGACCGCTTGGCGGCGGGCGAAATCCCTAACGTCGCCGTGCTCGTCGTAGCCGCCTGGTTGCGCGCTATTTGGGCCGGCCATGACGACACGGGCCGCAAAGTCGAGCTAAGCGACCCCTTGAGCGGCCCTCTTGGGCAAGCCCTGGCAACTATGACTGAGCCGGCGCGTGTGGTGGAGCGGGCCCTACAGCTGCAACAAGTCTTCGGCCAGGACCTGGCGGAGGAGGAGAGGTTCAAAGCTGCCCTAACCGAAGCTCTCTCCTCACTTACCAATAACGGCACGGCCAGCACCGTGGCTGCCATGGCGGGGGCCAGCAACGGTTAGGCTGGGCGACAGTGAGACATCTGTACTCCGGCAAGGTCCGCGACGTCTACGAGCTCGGCCCCAGCACGCTCTTGCTCGTCACGTCCGACCGCATCTCAGCTTTCGACGTGGTGATGGCAGAGCCCGTCCCCGACAAAGGACGAGTGCTTACGGCCCTCAGCGTTTTCTGGGCCCGGCGGCTCTCTAACGTAGCGCCGACCCACCTGGTGAGCACTGACCTGCCCGCGACGGAAGAGCTGAGGGCGGCCGGTGTCGACCCTGGCTACGCCTTGGGGCGGTCAATGCTCGTGCGGCGCGCTCAGATGTTGCCGCTGGAGTGCATAGTGCGCGGTTACCTATCGGGCTCAGCCTGGGCAGAGTACTCTCGGGCCGGCACAGTGCACGGCCAAGCCATGCCCGCCGGGCTGCAACAGTCCGACCAGCTCCCCGAACCAGTCTTTACGCCTTCGACCAAGGCCACCAGCGGCCACGACCAGAACATCTCCTACGACCAGGCAGTGGGCTTGGTGGGCGACAAGATGGCCGCCAGGGCAAGGGAAATCTCCCTCGAGGCCTACAGGGTTGGCGCCGACTGGGCGCGCCAGCGCGGGATAATCATAGCTGACACAAAGTTCGAACTAGGCCTGGTCGACAATGAGCTCACGATCTGCGACGAGATCATGACCCCCGATTCGTCACGCTTTTGGCCTGCTGCGAGCTGGCGCCCAGGCGGGCCTCAGCCCTCTTTCGACAAGCAACCCCTCCGCGACTGGCTCGAGGGGACCGGCTGGGACAAGTCCCCGCCGCCGCCCTCCCTCCCTGCTCATGTGGTCGAAGCCACCCGAGCACGCTACGTGGAGGCGTACGAGCGGCTCACGGGCCTACGCTTTGCCGACTGGCCCGCCGTGGGCGGCAAAGCGGAGCGTTGACAGCCATGGCGCGTTTCGAGGTGCTCGTAGAGGTACAGCTGCGCCCAGGGATCTCAGACCCTCAAGGGGCCACGATCGAACGTGCCCTGCCCGCCCTTGGCTTTAGCGGCGTTACCAATGTGCGTGCCGGCAAGGCTTTCCGGCTCCATGTCGAAGCCCCGGACCGAGACAGCGCGCGCCAGCGGGCCGAGCAGATGTGCGCCCGTCTGCTCGCCAACCCCGTTATCGAGGACTCGACCGTGACAGTGGCGCCCCTCACGGAGGCCAGCTAGGTGCCAGCCCGAGTCGGGGTCCTAGTTTTCCCGGGCACCAACTGCGAGCACGACGTGGCGGAGGCCCTCGAAGGTCTCGGCGCCCAAGCGCAGCTCATTTGGCACACAGCCAAGTCGCTCGCTCAGTTGGACGCAGTCGTGTTGCCAGGAGGCTTTGCTTACGGCGATTACCTCCGCCCAGGAGCGATCGCACGCTTTTCCCCCGTCATGCAGGCCGTCCAGGACTTTGCAGCAGGCGGTGGCCCGGTCGTAGGGATATGCAACGGTTTCCAGGTCCTGACCGAAGCCCAGCTCCTACCGGGAGCCCTGCAGAAAAACCGCGGCCTCACATTTCTCTGCCAAACGGTCGAGCTCGAGGTGTCTAGCAACCGGTCAGTGCTGACATCAGGCATTGAAGTGGGAAGGCGCCTCCGCTTGCCCATAAACCACTTTGAAGGTAATTACACAGTCGCGCCGCATGTTCTCCGCCAGCTTTTCGACCGTGAACAGGTGGTGCTGCGCTACGTGAGCAACCCCAACGGCTCAATGGGGGACGTCGCTGGCGTGTGCAACGAAACCGGCAACGTGGTCGGCCTGATGCCTCACCCAGAACGCGCAAGCAGCGAGCTCCTCGGCTCCACCGACGGGGCGGTGCTGCTACGGGCCTTGCTGGCATCGGCAGGTGCGGCACTGTCCCCTGCTTCGTAGCACTAGGGCCCGGCCGCCGGCTCAGCCACCCCTCCCCTCATCTCGGGTTCAGGTGCGCGCGCCTTCAAGCATTGGCGCTACCTGCCGCAGCCGGGGCCGGCAACTTGCGGGCGCTAGCCTGGCAGTCGGCACAAGTCCCAAGGATGTCCAGGCGGTGGTCCTCAACAGCGAAGCCGTTCGAGTTCTCCAGACTTGCCAGGTACTTTTTCATGGCCTCCTCGAAACCCGGAGACGGGGCCACATCGCTGACCCGCCCGCACGAAGTGCACAACAGGTGGTGATGGTGGTGCTCAGTGATCTCCTCGGCCAGCTCGAAACGCAAAAAGTCGTCGTTGCCGCTCACGCGCCGCACGACACCCGCCTGCTGCAGCTCTACCAGGTGCCTGTAAGCCGAACTACGCGGCAGCAGCGGGGCCAGCTCACCTATGTCCCCGATGCTGACGGGATGTCCAGCACGGGCCAGTAGTTCGACCACCTTGCGGCGCCCGCTTGTATAGCGCTGGCAGGCGAGCCGCAGCCTTTGCTCGACCAAATCGTGCAAAGCGTCGTCCACCACGGCGACCCTACCTCACGGCACCAAGGAGCCCGGCCGGGCTCTCTGCCGAACCCTGGGGCAAGGAGCGCGCCTGCAATTGCCGACCAGATGACTTGTGAGAAAGCGCCCAAACGCGACCCGCCACGTACCAAACCGCAGCGAGAGCGCCCACAAAAAACCCAATGGGCCAGTTGGACTCGAACGAGGCGGCGATGGCAACCCAGACAGTCACCAATGCCAACCCCGCCGACAAGGCCATCGCGGCAAGGGGCCGGTTGACGAAGTGGCGAGCAGCTGCTGGGGGGCCGATCATAAGGCTGAAGACCAACAGGGCGCCCACGACTGGCAGAGCCATCGTGGTCGCCACCCCAACCGCCACCAAAAAACCCACCTCGGCCCGCTGGGGATGCGCAGAGCTCGCAGCTGCCAGCTCGGGAGCGACCGAACTGAGCAATAAGGGACGGTACAAGACGGCGACCAAGCCAGCGCACGCCACTCCCAGGGCAGCGGTGGGGAGCAGCTCAGATGAGCTCACCGCTAAGGGGGACCCGAAAAGAAGCGAGAAGGTCTGCTCCGCGTACTGTGTGCTCATGCTGAGGAAAAGCGTGCCAACACCGAGCAGGGTGACCAGCACCAAGGCAACCACAACGTCGTTGCGGCCACGCCGTCCCCAGTGGGCAAGCGCTGCCACCCCCAAAAACGCGAACGTCCCAACCCCTACGAGGACATTGACCCCTACAAGAGCTGCCCCGGCTGCGCCCGTGAACGCACCCTGCGGGATCGCATGGGCGGTGAACGTTGAACCTCGCAGCACCACGAAAAACCCGACCAGGCCAGCCACCGCCGCCATGATGCTGGCCTCGGCCCAGGTGTTGACCATGAACCCCGTGAACATCAACGCCCCCCGGACAACTTGCGCCGTCCCGACGCGCCCTGGCGCAGCCGCGCCCCAAGCCGTGCGACGAGATAGCTTGCGAGCACCAGTGATACGACAAAGAAGCTGACCGGCCAACCCTGATGGGACGGAGGCCAGCTGTAGCTGTCATAAGCGAGGATGACCCCGAGCCAGGTCGCGCCCAGGCTCAGCGCCGCCGCAGCGGCCATGGCGCGGCCGGGGCTGCGGGTGAAGTAAAGGGCGGCGGCAGACGGCCCCACAAGCAGCGCTGTGCTCAGGATGGAGCCGATCGTGAGCGCTGAGAGGGCGACTGCCAGGGCAAGAGCCACCATATAGGCAGCGCCGACCCAGCGGACAGGTATGCCCTGGGCCGCTGCGAGGTCAGGGTTGACCGAACTCAGCAGCAGTGGCCGGTAGACCAAGCCCACCAAGGCCAACGCCACGGCACCGACCCCAGCAGCGAAGACCACCGTTGAGCGGCTGACGGCAAAGATCGAGCCGAACAGTACCGTGATCGCTGCTCCTGTCGTGCTTTGTGAGGTCGTAGTGAAGTACAAAAGCAGCGCCGAAAGGCCCAGGGCCGCTCCGAGCACTATGCCTGTCGCCAGGTCTCGGCCCTGACGCCGCTGTGCCCCCACCACTTCCATCGTCCCACCCGCGGCTACCCCGAAGGCCACAAAGCCGAAGAGCGGGCTCACACCAAGCAAAAACGCGGCAGACCCGCCCGTTGACGTAATGTCTGCCAGAGCGTGGCCGGCAAAAGACTGCGAGCGCATAACGGTGAACACGCCGACCGGCCCGCATACAGCAGCCACCAGGACAGCAACAATGGCTGCCTCCTGGACCGACGAGTTAGTGAACAGCCCTGGGGCGAACAGGGCGTTGTAAACGGCCATGTTTATAGCGCCCGGGCTGGCTCGGCCGAGCGCGTCGCTGCCGCCCAGTCGTCCCCTGCCACGTCGCAGCCCTCCTCGCCGTGCTCGTCTGTGGACGAAATAAGCACCCGCCCGTGGATGCGCACCACGCAGACATGGTGACCGTAAAGCCGGCTCAGGACGTCGCTACGGACAACTTCGTCTGTAGTACCGCTGGCTGCCCGCCCACCGGCCAGGTAAACCACCCGGTCCATGACCCGCAGCAGTGGGTTCATGTCATGGGTGGACAGCAAGACCGCCACACCGTAGTCCTTGGCGATGCGGCCCAACAGCTCCACAACCTCCTGGGTGGCCCGCAAGTCGAGGCTCGCCATGGGCTCGTCGAGCAGTAGCAACTTCGGGCCCCGTGCGAGCGCGTGAGCAATAAGGATCTTTTGCTGCTCCCCGCCCGACAAGGTGCCCACCCTGGCATCCCCGAGCCCAGTCGCACCGACAGAAGCAAGCAGCTCTTGCACCCGGGCCTGCCGACGGGCATGCGACAACCACGGGAGGCCCAACTGCCGGCCTTCGAGGCCCAGCTCTACCAAGTCCTTGGCCCGCACAGGCAAGTCGGGGTCGAGCAAGACCTTTTGAGGCACGTACCCAATGGGGCGCGGAGCGACTACCCGCCCCGCAGAGATCCGCTGGAAGCCAAGGATGGCCCGCAAGAGCGTTGTCTTGCCCGCGCCGTTCGACCCGATCAGGCCGGCGAGCTCACCCGGGGCAAGAGAAAACGACACTTCATGGAGGACCTCGCGTCCAGACAACCAGACGCTAACGCCCTCGACCCGAAGAGCTGGCCCATCCGACAGCGGGAGGGTCTCGGGCATGGCCAGGGTAGTCACGGGGGTCATCGCTAGAGCCGAGTGGTCGAGACCTTGCTGGCAACAGCTCGCCACAAGGCGTTGACTTCAGCCAGCATCCAGGTCTGGTAGTGGTAGCCAGTAGGCATAGTCTCGTACACGCCCACAACCGGGACGCCTGCTCGCCTGGCCTCTGACATAAAGTTTTCCGTCAGGCTGTCAGTCACCTGGTCGTTGTAAACAAACACCTTGACCTTTCTCGCGCTGATGAGGTGGTCCTGGATCGATATGTCCTGGGGAGACGGGTCCGTCCCGTTCATCACGGCGGACTGCAACGAGCGTGGCGTGAGCACTCGGGCGCCCATAGCCTGGAGCAGGTAATCCGCCACTGGTTCAGTAACTGCCACCGGAGTGCCGGCGAACTTCGCCTTGAAGCGGGCGATAGCCGCCAGCCATGGCTTGAGCGAGCCCACAAACCGTTTAGCGTTGCTCTCGAAATACGCTGCGTGAGATGGCTCCAGCTTGGACAGGGCACTCGCAACTGCCTGGGCGACCTCAGGCATCGTGCGCGGGTCGTACCAGAGGTGGGGGTTGAAGGCATCATTAGGCACCTTGAGCAACTGCTGGACAACGATCACCTGGCGCTTGGAGCTTGGGCTCGCTGCCTCGATCTTGGACATGAACGCGTCGTAGCCGACGCCGTTTTGCACGACCAATTGAGCCCTGCTCACTTCCTCGGCCACGCTTGGGCTGGCTTCAAACTCGTGAGGGTCGGTGTTCGGGTTGCTTATAACAGCCGTCGTGCTCACATAACGACCGCCCACCTGGGAAATGACGTCGGCGTACTCGTTCTCCGCCCCAACCGCCTCGATCTTGCCCCCAGCTGGCGTGCCTTTGGCAGGCGCGGCGCTGGCTGGTGCGTACCCGGCAAAGAGCAGGCCCACGACCACCAGTCCAGCCGAAGCCACCTTGGTGCACTTGCTCGAAAGGCTCATGAGAGCACTATAGCACATAATGAGACTGAGTCTCATTACTTTTTTGCCCAGCTTTGCCGCACTCGGGGCAGTCAACAATGAGGCGGGCCGCTGTAGTGGTCAACTCTGCTGGCACTCGCCACTTGGACAGGCTCCAGCGAAGCTGCGGCGAAGTCGGGAGGCTCTACGGATGGGACGTAGCTCTCATCGACATGGGCCTAGGCCCAGCACCCGGCCAAGGCCGTGCCGAGCTTGCCAGTTACCTGTCGGCTGGCACTGAGCGGTTGGTGCTCGCAGCGGGCGGGGACGGCATAGCCCGGGCTTGCGCAGAAGTCATCGTCACCCTTGGCGCCGACGTACCCTTAGCCGTCGTGCCTTTAGGCACGGCCAACCTCTTCGCTCAGGCATTAGGGACGCCGCAGCGGACCGAGGCGGCTCTGGCCGTTGGCTTTGGGGGCAACGAACGGCGCGTCGACGTGGGCAAGTGCAACGGCCGTGTCTTTGTGGCTATGGCCGGTACCGGCCTGGACGCGGCAGTCGTCGGTGCCACCCCAGCTCATTTGAAGCAACATCTCGGCTGGTTCAGCTATGCCATCGCAGGCCTGTCGAACCTCCACTTGCCGCCCCACGACTTCACAGTCAGCCTGGACGGCAAAGACGCCTTCAGCTGTTCGGCTCGCAGCGTCGTCATCGGCAACACTGGTTGCCTGCCGGGAGGCTTCTCGCTCATGCCCGAGGCCCGGCTCGACGATGGCCTCCTCGACGTGGCCGTCCTGGCCCCTCGCGGGGCAATGGACTGGGCACTGCTCGCAGACCACGTGCTCGCTGGCAAAAAACACGACGAGGCCTACCTGCGACGTCACCAAGCCAAGAGCGTGGAGGTGACGGCCAATGCCGACCTACCTCGTCAACTAGACGGAGAGGCCATGGCTCCCGGCCGCTCACTGGCGATAGAGGTCCTGCACCAAGCGCTCCTCGTGCGTAGCCCCTAAAGTGGCCGTCCCAAAGCGCTCCTGCGGCCCACGTTGGCCGGCCTGTGGCGGGGGCCCGGCCCATCGAACTGGAGGCCCGGCCTGCTGCGCGCCGACAGTACGCTCGCGCCATGCACCACGCCCGCTTGCCCGGTCGCAGGGTTGTTGTCGCCGGGCTCGGGTTGGCCGCGCTCATAGTGGCCGGCAGCGCCGGGTACGTTGCTTTTGGCTACAGCCTCGGAAAAGCAGTCGGCATGACGCTGCTGACCCTGACAACAGTCGGTTTCAGCACCACCAAAGACTTGACGAGTGGCGTCCTTTTGTTCACGTCAGGACTAGCAGTCCTCGGCGTCGGCCTTTTCGCCACGGTAGTTGGGCTGGCTGCGACGGCCGTGGTAGAAGGACAGGTCAACCTCTTTTCCCGGAGCCGCCGTATGCAAAGACGCCTTGACCAATTGAACGACCACTACATCATCTGCGCCTATGGGAGGGTGGGGCGAGCCGTTGCGAGAAGCCTTGAGGCCGAGCACCTGCCCTTCGTTGTCATTGACAGCAAGGCAGAGCTCCGGGCCGACATGGAGCGCGACGGCGTGCACCACTTGATCGGTACCGCCTCAGACGAGCAGATCCTCCGTCAGGCCGGTATCGAGCGGGCACATGCCCTGATCTGCGCGGTGGACTCAGATGCGGAGAACGTCTATATCACCCTTGTCGCGCGTTCCCTACGCCAGGACCTGTTGATAGTCGCTCGTGCCGCCCAAGACCGCAGTGCCGACCGCCTCTACCGAGCCGGTGCCAACAAGGTCGTGTCACCTTATGTCACCAGTGGCAGGCGCATGGCGAGCCTTGCCGTCCGCCCCAACGTGGTCGATTTCCTAGACATATCAGGAGCTGGCCAACCCGACCTCCGTTTGGAAGAGGTAGCCATAGGCGAGGGCTCGCCCCTAGTCGGCCGCAGCCTGCACGAGCTGCCAGGTTCCCCAGTCCCCCTTCTGCTGAAGCGCCCCGACGGGCAGTTGGTCGCGAACCCCCCTTTGCAGACGCGCCTTGAACAGGGAGACACCCTCGTCGTTTACGGGGAGACCAGCGCGCTGCGCCCGCTTGACTGAGCGCGCCGCTAAGGCCCGTTAGGGGCCCTCCCCGGCTCAGCGAGGGCCCCCTCGGGCCTCGTCGGCGCCTGCCACAAGCCTTTTCCCCACAAGCGCCCGTCAGCGTCGCCAGGCGGCGGCCCAGCCTGCCGACGTAAAGTCGCTGATGTCGCACTTACCAAGAGGCTTTGCCGGGCCAGCACACGTTCCGGCTGAGTAGCACAACACCGAGGAGGACTTGACGTGAGCATGCCAACTACAACGACGCCCACTGCCGCGCCCAGCAGGGTGGCACGACCGGTGACGGTGGGCCTCATAGTGGCGAACCGAGGCTTTTTCCCGAGCGAACTTTGCCGGGACGGGCGGGCCGAGATGCTTGACGTTCTCAACGCGGCAGGGTTAAAGGTCATTGCTCTCGGGCCAGACGAAACCGAGTTCGGCTCGGTCGAGTCCCTGGAGGACGCAGCCAAGTGCGCACGCTTGTTCCGCGACCACGCCGACGAAATAGACGGCATCGTCGTCACGCTTCCCAACTTTGGAGACGAACGCGCTGTCGCTAACGCCATTAGGGGTTCGCGCTTGCAGGTGCCCGTGCTGGTGCATGCTTTTCCTGACCGTACAGACAGGCTCGCCATCACCCACCGCCGCGACAGCTTCTGCGGGAAGTTGTCCGTCTGCAACAACCTGTCCCAGTACGGGGTGCCCTTTTCCTTGACGTCGCTGCACACCAGCGACCCGCGCTCGCCCGAACTGGCCGCCGACCTTGACCGCTTCATCCGGGTGTGCCGAGTCGTCCGCGCGGTGAAAGGCATGAGGGTCGGTGCCATAGGTGCCCGGCCAGCCAACTTCAACACCGTCCGCTACAGCGAAAAACTGCTGGAAAAAGCCGGCATCTCGGTGGTCACTCTCGACCTCTCTGATGTGCTCGGGAGGATCGGC
Source organism: Acidimicrobiales bacterium (assembly GCA_049966695.1). Lineage (GTDB taxonomy): Bacteria > Actinomycetota > Acidimicrobiia > Acidimicrobiales > Palsa-688 > JAKAWM01. Next base: position 50,128 of record JBMFUG010000003.1, read on the forward strand.
CGCCTAAAGGACAACGACCCCGCAGTCGAAGAAAAGGCCAAGGCGATAACGGGCTACACAAGGACAGAAGGCGTCCCTAACGACGCTCTATTGAAGATGGCCAAGCTCGGGGTCGTCATAGACCAGTGGAGCGAAGCCGAGCAGCTCGATGGTTCGACTATCCAGTGCTGGACGGCCATCGAGGAGTTCTACGGCATCGTCCCCTGCACCGTGATGAGCATGCTTAGCGAAAGCCTGCGGCCAAGCGCCTGCGAGCTCGACGTCACTGGGCTTGTTTCAATGCTCGTCCTCCAAGCAGCGTCCGGGACCCCAAGTGCCATCTTGGACTGGAACAACAACCTCGACAGCGACCCCAATAAAGCCATCGTCTTCCACTGCAGCAACATAGCACGCAGTTTCCTTGGGGAAACAAAAATGAACTACCAAGAAATCCTAGCGGGCACAGTCGGCAAGGAGCGCAGTTACGGGACCATCTACGGGCGCATCAAAGCGGGAGACGCGACCTACTTGCGAGTGAGCACGGACGATTTCTCCGGCAAAATTAAAGCCTATGTAGGACAAGGGCAATTTACCAACGACGCCGCTCGCACCTTCGGCGGTTACGGCGTGTTGGAAGTGCCCCGGCTCCAGTCGCTCCTCCAGTACATTTGCCGCAACGGCTTCGAGCACCACGTGGCTGCGAGCCTTTCGCAAACCGCCGAAGCAGTAAAAGAGGCACTCGAAACTTACTTAGGCTGGGACGTCTACCTCCACGAGTAAACGCCGGGCCTCGGCTCCAAATGGGCGTCTCGCTCCAAGTGGGCGTCGGCGCCGGGCACCCGAGGGCCGCCTGGGCCTGCGCCACAAGGGGCCTCAACTGACGGTCATGCTCCAGGGCCTCGTTCTTCCCCAAACAGAAGGGCGAGGCCCGCTGCAGCTTGGCACAGGGGTCAAAAGAGCCCTGAAATAGCCCGCCTATGCATGCCCTGCGACGGACGGCTCACAGCGTTGGGGGGACGCGGCTCGCTTGGTCCCACTCGCGTCGCCTACGGAACGGCAAACCGCCCGAGCCCAGCAGGACCTTCACGCCCTCGTTTGCCTTCAGGACATTAAGGCCCGTTACTGCGGCGACCAGCACGACCGCACCCACCACTTCGAGAGGCTGCAGGGGCGAGCCGAAACCAACCGGGGCAGGGAGGGAGTAGATGAGGAACAGTGCCGCAGGGTACCCGAGCTCGGCGAAGCTCGAGACTGAGGCCGGAGTGGAACGCAGGGCACGGTAGTACAGGACCATGGCGACGAAGCCAGGCACTAGCGCGACGCCCAAGAAGCTGGGCAGTTCACCGATGGCATAACGGGAGAACCCGCCGAAGCCCTCGTCGCTTAGCATCAAGCCGAGCAAGATGGGCAGAGCAAGCGTAAAGCGCATGGCTGACGTGGTGGTGAAAGAGACACCGCTCAGCGCATAGCGGCCAAGCACGGTGCCCGCCGCCCACAGCACTACCGCTCCCAGGACGTAGGCAGCCGCCAAGAACTGAGCGCGCGGCACCGCCGTGTTGAAGGAAAAGACAATCATGGCAGCCCCGCTCAAAGCCAAGCCGGCAAGCGGCCAGAAGGCTCGTAGGCGCCGTTCGCGCAAGAACAACCAGGCCATGGCCGTCCCGAACACCGGTTGGAGGAGGTACAGCAAATAGACCTCTGCCTGGATGCCAATGCTCGCCGCGTGGCTGAGCGACGGCTTGAAGGCGTAAGTCAGCGACTGAGTGAAAAGCACGGTGGCGAAAGCCTGAGGACCAGCGGCGATCGCCACTAAAGCCAGCCACGTCCGCCAAGAAGCACTCCGAAGCTCGCGCGCGACCCTTCCCGCGACCGGCAGGAAGCAAAGGCTGGTCAGCAGGGTCTCCCCCAGCACGACCTCGCTCGGCGCGAGGCCCCACCCCTTCGGGTTGACCAGGCTGGGCCGAAAAAACGCGTCGACGGCCCACATTGCCGCGGCCAGCGAGATGATGGGCGCTGAGTAGCGGTCCATCAGTGAACGAGAACCCCGCCGGGCAACGTCTGCCATTAGCGATCAGGGACGCGCCGCTCGCAAGAGCCCGGTCCCCTGTCCCCCTTTCGGTCGGTACGTGCGGCGTTCACAACGCTCGTCTGCCAAAAGTCGTTGGGGCACAGTTAGGCTACGGACTTCTCGCCGGCCCGATCCCCGCGTTAGCGCCCCATCTCGCTTCTGCTTGTCTACGCTCGAGTTCACCACTGCCTCGTCCAAACGGTTGTTCTCCAAACGGTCTTCACTGAGCGAATGAGGCCTTCGCCGACCACCCTATCAAGGTGGGGCTTTTTGCCCCCCGACGGACCATGGGCGCGTGCCGTCACCACGCCGCCTCTTGCCCGGCCCGGCGCAGTCCGTGCCGGGTCTCGTCGCTGATCACGTCAACCGTACACAGCCAACCACTGCTCTTGCACAGACACAGGCCCCGTAATGGGCGCTACCAGGGAGCTCTGCCAAATGGCCACAGGCCCCTCCCTAGCTGCAGGTGACCTAAGCCCTTCAGCACCGCAAGGAGCCCGGGCCCGTGCTCCCGTACGGACAAGACGTGCGAGCATGTGCGCGCAGCAAACGAGGGTGGTCGTGCTCCGCGATCTCGCAGTTCAAGTCCGTGCTCATGGCGTGCAGGGATTATGCTCGCTGGGCGGGCTGGCATCGAGCGTTGCGAGCGCCCACCACGCGCTGCAGCCACCACGTCGTCTCTTGGACGGACAGACCAGTCCACGTGACAACCAGGTCGACACGATGTTTGCACGCGCAGCACGGGCCCCAACGCGCTCGTCCTCGAGCGTCTGGAAAACGCGCACCCTGGGGCGCCCCAGAGCCTGCTCAAGACCTCCATCGAGGCCTGGATGCCTGCCGAAACCAAGGCGTTCTGCAACGCACGCTACGGCAAAGTGCCGGCTGGGCGAACACACAAGCGTAACAGTTAACGCGCCCGTGGCTTCGGCACGGGAGCCAGCAGCTTCGAGCTGGCCGTCCTGAAGCTGAGAGCCGGCAGCCGCTTTCCGGGGCTGGCTGTCTTGCCTTCTTCCGCGGCCCTGTCGCACGCGGCCTCTCCAAGGTGCGCCTCGTCACCTCCGACGCCCGTGCGGGCCTCGTCGCAGCGGTCGCCGACAAGCTCCCCATGCAGCACGGCACCTCGCGAGGCCAGCGAGGGCCTACTGGCTTTCACTGCCTTCGCGCGCGAACCCTGGTGGCAGGTGTGGCCGGCCAACCCCTTGAAGCAGTTCCTGGCGCGTCGGCTGGCCGGCCCGGAAGTCGCTCAATCGTAGTTGCGCCAGCACGGGCTCTCTTCCGGAAGTATGCACGCTCACCTGGCGGAAGGCCGCTCGCGGCCGCGCCGGACGGCTTTAGGTTCTTTGCTGTACCTGCCCCAGGTGAGGCCCCTCGAGCCCTCCACGCAAAGCGCCCGTGGCCCCAGCGACTGGCTGCAGAAAACTTCCGTTGGTGCTTGCTGGCCGCAGGAGATCATGTCGGCTGCCAAGGATCAGCGCTCGCTCCCGTCGGCTTCGAGCTGAGCGGCGGTCTTCACGTCGAGAGCGACCGACCCGGCGGCGAGGTTCTCTGCGAGGTGACCAGGGTTGCTAGTACCGGGGATCGCCACGGCGACAGGCGAACGGCCGAGCAACCAGGCAAGGCCGACCTGGGAGGGGCTTGCACCTAGCCGCCGTGCAGCAGCAATGACCGCGGGACGGTCGACGGCCCTTGGCATCAGGCCGATCGCTCCCCCGCCCCCCAAGGGGAAGTACGGCACCCACGCGACCCCGTTCGCTCCTGCAAGGGCAAGGACTGGTTCGGACGCTCGGTTGGCAAGGCTGTACATGTTCTGCACCGCCACGATGCCGACCGGCAAGGCCTGTTCGAGCTGGTCGCTGCTGACGTGGCTGAGCCGGTAACGACGATCTTGCCCTCGTCACGAAGGGCCGTCATTTCGGCGAGCTGGTCGTCAAGCGAGACGACCTGGTCGTCTTCGGCCACAAGCCCGGGGCGGACGTCCATGCGGCGAAGGTAGACAACGTCAATCCGCTCAGTGCGAAGGCTGCGGAGGTTGCCCTCGACCGCCGCGCGCAGCTCGGCGGGTTTTTGTGCAGCAGTGAGGGGGACCCTCTCTCCAACGGGACGTGCGCCAACTTTGCTGGCAATGACAATAGCGTCGCGCTGGCCGCCGAGTGCACCCGCTATAAGCCTGTTCGCGAGGCCGAACCCGTAGAACTCTGCCGTGCCGAAGTGCGACACGCCAAGGTCGAACGCGCCGCGCAGCAGTGCTCGGGCGGGCCCAGGACCGCCTGTTTGCTCCACGCGAGCGGCCAATGGGCGCGCACCCAGGCCGATGCGCGCGCTGTCGCGACCTGCGAGCGCCAACGTCCCTCCAGGCGCCGGGCGCCCTGACGACTGCCTCGTAGCCACAACCTCCTCGCATGTTGTAGTTTCAACAGTAGAGGTGAGTGTTGAACTGTCAACAGCAGATGACGGCGACCTCGACTTGATCAAGCTCTGGGGAGAGTGGAAGCGCGTCAACGAGGTCGTACGAGGCGCGATCATCGCCGACGTCACAGCCGCGTTGAGCATCGCTGAGCCCGATCTGAACGTGCTCGTGCACCTGCGTGCAGCGGGCGGGGCGATGCGCCAGAACGCGCTCAGCTTGGCGACGGGCTGGGACCGGACCAGGCTGTCGCACCTGCTCACGCGTATGGAGGAGCGAAGGCACGTCCGACGCCAGAAGCTGAGCACAGGCGTCAACGTCGAGATGACGGCCAAGGGCAAGGCCCTGCTTGACATCGCTCGCACGCCGCTGAGAACGGCAATTGAGCGGCACCTGCTAGCGCCCCTGGGGGGCACGGCCGCGGGGAGCGCCCGGCTCCGAAGCGTTCTCGCAGCACTGGCGAAAGCGTAGGGCCGCGCCGTGCAGGTCAGCGCGCGTGCATGTCCCCAGACCTGGGCCTGGCCCGCCTGCCGGCTACTTACCGGACGGACGTCGCTCGCGCTCGCGGCGTGCTGGGCGTCCTATTGCTTACGGCATGACAACAAGGCACGCCATAGCCGGCGCTGTGAACCTCCCCGCCCTTATGGGCGGGGCTTCGTGGCCCGCCCTCCGGTTGGGGTTATCGGCGAGCACTTCCGTCACGTCACGTCGGCCAAGGGGCCTGGTTCCTGCGAGCTGGTGGACAACTTGGTCCTGGCCAACTTGCTAGACGGGGTTGCCCCCCTTAGGCCCGGTCCTAGGGCGCTACCCAGGGCTCTGGCCGCCCTGATATGTTTGCGGCGCTGCACATAGCTGTGCGCCGAGCGTTGTCTCGGTGACCAACGCTCGACAGCCCGGAGGTACGTGGCACGGACTGTCACGTCCGTGCCTATCGGGGTGTACTCCCCATATATTGCACGCTGGATGAGGTTGACCGCTCCTACAGCGTCGCGGTGACAGGTGGACCCGCGCTCGGGGTTCTTGCACCGGTAGTCCCGCCCGGCTGGGCGGTTGTGCTTGAGGCACTTGGGACATGTCTTAGAGGAGCCGCCCTCGGGGACGTAGCCCCCCTCCAAGCCCGTCTTCTCGTTTGTGCAGCGTTCCTGGCGGCCACGGCCCCACTGCGAGAGCTGTTGGCGGTGGTGGCGGCCGGAGCGGCGTTCCTGCTTGGTCTTTTGTTCTATGCCTCTTACGTCCCCGTAGGCAAGCCTGGCAGTCCCATGAGAGGTGACATGGCCGGCAGCTTTGCGAGAGACTTGGTGGTCGAAGTCCCGCAGGCGGTCCTTCGCCTTGCCCTGCACGCGCTTTTTCGCCATGACCAGACGACGGTGGTGCCTGGAGCCCAACTTGGCACGGCTTATCTTCTTTTGCAGCGAGCAGACCGCCTTGTTGCGGAGCCTCTTTATGGCACGGCCTTCTCGGCCGTTTATGACCGTCACGTCGATGGTGCGCTCGTCTGCCCAGGTGGCGAGCACCATGGGGTTGACAATGCCTTCGTCTACAGCTGTGACGTTGCCAGGCCTAGGTGGCGAAGCAACGGCCTCTGTCCCGTAGGGCACGTGCAAGCTCCAACGGCGGTTGTCCCTGTCCCAGCAGAGCTGGACCTCACCCCAGAGCTCTGGTGGTACTTGTTGGCCGGTAGCTGAGCTATGTACATCGGGTATGTCGACCAGCAACCGCGGGCGGCCGCGCCCGAGGCTGAGGGCTAGTTGCCCCTTTGGCGTGACCCGCCCCACCCAAAGCCCTTGGAGAACGACAAAGGCCGGTAGCTCTTGTGCCGCCATGGGGCACGCACCACCATGCCTTTCTGCCCTTTCTGCCTGTTGGCCTTGGACGTCTTAATGGCTTCGTACAGGTCGTAGGCGATGGCCTCTGTCGTACGGGAGCGCAGCGGTCGGTCCTCCCTTGGCAACGACGTGAGGAACTTGCGGATGTCGTACTTGTCGGGGCTACGCCTCTGCGCCCGTTCGTCGTGTACCCAGTCGACTGCCACGTCCCAGAGGAGGCCTGCCGTACGGCAAGCGTCGTGGGCCAGGCGGTAGTAGGCCCCCGTCAGAGGGACATTTACGACTGCTGTCTTTGTAGCCCGGCCTGGCTTTTCCACTACGGCTCAGCTTGCACCATGGGCGTGACCATTATGGGGGCCACGACGACTGACCGGTAGTGCAACGGCAGGCAGGCGATCTACCGTTTGCATGCCCTAAGGGCTGCCCGTCCCGTTTGGTTCCTGAGGTCGCTTGACCCCGCCCTTACGGGCGGGGGTTGCGCTCCCGTTGGCTCAACCAGCACTTGTTCAAAGCCATGCGAGGTCGCCAGCGCCAGAACCGTCGAGTGCGCGCTACGGGGTCCAGAGGTGCCCCGCATAGCACCCCGGCTTAGGGTAGCCCCCTCTCCTGTTGGCTGGGCGCGACAAGATCCTGGCCGCCGCGCTGCGCTCGCTGTAAACCTTCGTCGAAGCTCACCGCACTGGCGAGCCGATCGGCGCCGCCTCGTCCAGCAGTGCTCCGCGTGACCCACTGAGCGAAGGCAGGACCAGCCCGGGCGGCCGTGCCGAGCACGACCGGTCCCGCTTTGCCAACGAGGTTGCTCTCCGCATCGTGCAGTACCGTGCACGGCACAGGCTGAGCCAGAGCGTCGGGTGTAGGTAGGGCATGCGCCAGCCCCACGTAGCCCGCCTGGCTGCCTGTAGCGCTTCACCTGTGGCCTCGTGAGCTCGGCCGATCTCTTCGACCGTGCGGGCAAGCGAGCGGAGCAATACCACCCAGCCCATAGCGCTGGCCAAGCCGGTCGCCGACTGAGCGACGACGCCGGCGACGCCTCGGAAGTCCCGAGCGTCGGCGTCACGCCAGGGGCGCTGCGGCCGAGCTCGCGGGACTGCGCTGAAAAGCCGAGCGCATCGCCAGCACGGGCAAGGGCCCCCGGCGCCAGGTACAGCGAAAGGCTGTAGCCGACTACGCTGGCGGGAGGGCATAACGCTCGCTCAAGCCCAGGTGGTAGGCCGCTCGAGCGTTCCCGTAATGGGCAACGCGAACGTTGACGCCTACGAGGCTCGCCGTCATCTACCCCAGCAACCCGCACATGGCCGACCCCCTTGTGCCTAGGTCGCACAGCAGGCCGCCCCCAGGGTTATGGGAGAAGGGTGGGCCGGCCCCCGCCTAGGTCGCACTGTAGACGAGATGCGGCAAATTGGAACAGCGCGCCTGCCTGGCACGTAGCGCATGCCACAAGCGGCCTTCACGAGGCAATCATGGACAAGGCCTCCTGGGCTGTGACAGCCAAATGCGCAGGTGGACTGCTAGTTTTCATCTGCCCGCCTGTCGCGGGGCTAGACAAAATCAGGCTGAGGACTTCAGGGTTATCGCTGCTGGGTAGGGGGTCTGGGCGCAATAGGTGGTACATCTGACCTGCGCTCCACGCAGGACGCGTCCGGCGACGCCATCCAGGCCAGCACCTCGTCGACCGAGCAGGTCGCCGCGACCGCCCCTCAGGTCGCGAAAGAGCACCAGGGCCTCCTTTGACGTCTTGCTGGGCCCTGACAGGCCCCAACTTGGCGGCCTTGGCCGGTCAGGTCCTTCAGGGCCGCTCTCAGCAAGCGTAGGTGATGGGGCCGCTCAGGCGGCGGCCCGCACGGATCGTCGCCATGGGAAAAGCACGCGCCTTGTGGCAGAGCACTTCGGAAGGGACCTCTTGGTACTCGACCTCGAGGATGGGCTTATGTTCTTGCACGAAGACCCGGAGCGCTCGGCACTCGTCGTACTGCCAGCACTGCTCGTCTATTTCGCCGTCGACGTGGGGGGCGAGCATCCCCAACAGGCCGTCCCCGTTGACCTCGTTCTTCAGGAAAAAGGCGAGGCCATGAGCGTGCGCCAACGCCACGAGGCGCTCGACGTAGGTGGCTTCCTCCTGCAACGAGAGCCTAAAGCCACCAAGGTCGCGATAGGTGTAGGCGTCCACGTTGTCCGCTTCGATGGCGTCGAAGCCCTCCTCCTTGCATAGGGCAACCCTATTGGCCATGATCGTTCCGAGGGTCTCGTAAGGGACGCGCACGGGCGTGGACCAGTCGGCTATGTCAATGAAACGCTCTCCCTGCCAGCCTGGCAATGGGCCGCCGAGCTCTCCGGGGTCGAACTTCGTGTAATCACTGCGCCAGTCCTCGGCTGTGCCGGCGTCGATGTAGCAGATCACGTGCGCCCCCATTGCATGGACAGCTCTGACAGACGCCTCGATGGCAGGCTCAGGCACCGGCGCACCAGACGGAGCAAGCCCGTCTTGGTCCCCGAGGTCGGCGTCTACCACCTGCACCTTGGTCTTTCTTCCCGCGACGATGGGCGGGACAGCCAGGGGGTAGTTCTCACCGATAACGTAGGCCCACGACTGCAGGGGGCCGGGGCGCCACCAGCTCGTCGACGTGCCGACCATGGTGCTAGCCGGTTGCACGAGGCAAACAGCACAGACGAGCGCGGTTATGGGCCGCATGAACAGCGTCCTTCGAAAGGGCTTGTCTTCGAGCTACTGCAACCGTCTGCCAGCGGCTGGAGCATCTCCCGCTCGCGGCTGGCAAGCCGGGGCGCCCCGTCGGATACCGTGAACGTCACCACCAAGTGCAATCGGCTGTTGAACAGTGGGGCCGAGGACGCCAAGGCTCACCGGGACAAGGCTCAGGCCGCCCGACAGCAAACGCACATTGTCACAAGGCCAGCAAGAGCGCTACCGAGGCTCCCTGCCACACGGACAGGGCGCGCCAATCGCCGCAACTGGGAAGAGGTCCTGGGGAGCCCCGGGGGGAGGCGCAGATGTCATAGGTCCACCAGGCGTACCTCGACGACATCCAGCCCGGCGATCCGGTCGAAGTGGCGCGTGCTAGCCCCGTTTTCCGCACCATGACAGGGTTAGTCCTCTGCCCTTTCGGGCCATGGTAGGGCGATGCCGAGGTGGGCGAGGATGATCCGTTGGACCTGAGTG
>JBMFUG010000004.1:0-57133 GCA_049966695.1 Acidimicrobiales bacterium
GGGCTCGACCTTGTCGTGGGTGATGCTGCGGGCACGGGCGTCGGTGAGCTCGGGGAACCAGCCCCTCACAAGAGCCGCCCACTCCTCTCGTGAGCGCCCTGGCCCACCGGGCGAGATGCCCTCTGCCTCGGCCTTGGCCGTGTACTTGCGGACCGTCGAGCGGTCAACCTCCAACACTCGTGCCACCTCGGCCTTGGGCCGGCCGGCGTGCCAGTGCACGAGGATCTCTACAACGTCGATCACGCTGAACCTCCTCCTTGTCATGGGCCTCCTCAGGTTGGTCCTGAGGAGGATGGCTAGCTGAACAAGGAGCCCAGGTGGTGGATCCTCCCGTCACGCAGGTGGGGGATTACTTGAACACTGCCTGGTGGATAACTTGAACGGGAACAACGTTCAGCTGCGGGAATACTTGAACGCTGACACTTGGCTCACCTGTATGGTTTTGGATTTTTGCTGCTTTGGGCAATGTGGCCCTTCGAAGCAGGTTTTCTGGGCCACCGAGAGCGGAGCGCCAAGAGCGTTGGCCGTTGGGTAACCCAGCTAGCGCCGCCCGAGGCAAAATGAGGCCGAATGTTCACTGGGGCGGGCCCGTCCTGTAACCGGCAGTTCAACAGGACCCTATAGCGTCACTTCCGAGCTGCTGTGAGCCTCCGCTGTGGTGGCCCTAAGCGAGCGAGAACGCTGGGAGCCACATAGGGACATGACAGCTGTGGTCGGAGCAGCTACTAACGTGCCGCGCTTTTTCACTGTTGCGCGCAACGAGGTCGAGGGGAGCAGTTAGTGATGTTACAAGAGAAGAACCACCAGTTTAGAAAAGTCATTTCAGCTGCCGGCGCACTTGCCTGCCTTGCTGGTACGGTGCTTTCTGCTGGTACGGCAAGCGCATCATCCATGGCTTCTGTGTACTCTAAAGCTACGTCACTGGCAGCCTTTGGTGGCATGGCGGGCCTGGTCAAGGCGGCCAAAGCCGAGGGCGAGCTGAACGTCATCACTTTGCCCGACAACTGGTGCAATTACGGGCCCATTATGAGCAGTTTTGAAAAAAAATATGGTATCAGGATCAACAGCGAGAACCCTGAGGGCTCCAGCCAGGACGAGATCAACGCCATGGTCCAGCTGAAAGGGCAAAGCCGCGAACCGGACGTGCTCGACATGGGCACCCCTTTCGCTATCAAGGCCGACCAGATGCACCTGCTCGCTCCGTACAGGGTGGCGGAGTGGGACGACATACCTGCTAGCCAGCGTGCTGCTGACGCGACGTGGTGGGCCGACTACGGCGGGTACGTGTCCATAGGCTACAACTCGGCCGTCGTCAAGGTGGCGCCAACTTCCTTCAAGGACCTGCTGAAGCCTATCTATAAGCATATGGTCGGCATTAATAACAGCCCGACCGTGGCTGGTGCAGCGTTCGCGGCTGTATATGCAGCAGCGCTTGCCAATGGCGGTAGCTTCAACAACATCGGCCCCGGCATCGCTTACTTTGAAGAGCTCAACAAAGAAGGCAACTTTGTCCCCGTGGTCGCTGGCCCCTCTACCGTCGAAAGCGGCGCTACGCCCATCGTGATCTGGTGGGACTACCTGCAGGCGAGCGAGATCGAGCCAGAAGTGAGGACCTGGAAAGTGGTCATCCCTTCTGACGGTGTTTACGCCTCTTATTACGACCAGGCGATCTCGGCTAACGCCCCCCATCCCGCGGCGGCTCGCCTGTGGGAGGAGTACCTGTACTCGGCCACAGGTCAGAACCAGTGGCTCCAAGGCTATTGCCGGCCGATAGAACTTAGCGACATGGTACGCAACGGCACAGTTGATGAGGCCGCGTACAGGGCATTGCCACCCGTGCCGTCAAGCTTTAGGGGGTTCCCGACGCCGGCGCAAACGGCCGCCGCCGAAAACCTCGTGGCTAAAGAATGGTCTATCAAGGTGTCCAGCTAGTAGCTCGTGCAAATGCAAGTGGGCTCTATGTCAGCATTGCCGCCGGCTGCGCCAGCGACCACGAAGACGGCAGCGTGGGCTCGACGTGCCAAGACGTCAGCCCCGCTGCTGCCGTTCGGCGGGTGGGCCCTGCTCTTCCTTGGCGTCCCGGCAATGGCGATCGCCGTTGCAGCCTTCCGTGAGCCTGGTGGAGGCTTCACCACCGCGAACATCAGTGCGGCAGCGCAGGGCACGTACCTCCTGGGCTTTGAAAATTCGTTGAAGATGGCGCTGGTCACGTCGGTCGTCCCCGCTTTGTTGGGAGCACCGCTCGCCTATGCCATCTACACCTCCAATAGCTCTGTACTAAAACGCCTGGTGCTCGCTGCTGCCGCAGTCTTTGCCAATTTCGGCGGCGTGCCGCTCGCCTTTTTGTTCATAGCATGCATAGGTGCGCCGACAGCCATGGTGAACATGTGGCTCGCTCATATCGGCCTTCACGGGTTCAACCTCTATACCTTCACGGGTGTGGCGCTCGTGTACATGTACTTCCAAGTCCCGCTCATGGTGCTTGTCACTCTGCCTGCGTTCGACGGGCTACGGCCGTCGTGGTCGGAGGCAGCTGAAAGCCTCGGTGCTCGGCGGTGGCAGTACTGGCGCTACGTAGGCATCCCCGTGCTCATGCCCACGGTGCTGGGTTCGACGCTGTTGCTATTTGGCTTTGGCCTGTCGGCCTATGCCACAGCCGACGCTTTGACGGCGGGCACGTTGGCGTTGACGCCTCTACAAATAGGCAGCTTCCTCAACGGCAACGTCATCGCTGGCCAGGAGAATGTCGGTTACGCACTTGCCCTCGGCCTCGTACTGGTAATCGCGGTCGTGATGGTGCTCTACGTCTTCGTTCAGCGCCGAGCGTCAAGGTGGCTGCGTTGAGCACTGAGGTGCTGCTGGGCAGCGTTGGCAGGGCTGAGGACATTGCCTCTGTGGGCGCGCGGACGCGGGCGCTTCGCAGGCCTCGGGTGTGGAGGTTCGCCGTCTTAGCCGCGGCGGGGGCCTACTTCTTTGTGCCGTTGTGGGCGGCTCTGCGTTTTAGCTTGGCTTACAACGGTAGTGGCTTCAGTGCCGAGGCGTACTCGGGGCTCTTGGGGCAGCAGGGCTTCGCCGCTGCGGTTTGGCTATCGGCCCAATTGGCCGTGGTGACTACCGTGGCCGAACTCGCATTGATGGTCCCCAGTACAATTTACGTCCACCTTCGGGTGCCTCGGCTGAGGGCCGTGATGGACTTTGTCACTTCCTTGCCGCTCGTCATACCACCCGTGGTGCTCATCCTGGGTGTGCTGGACGTTGCGCCAGCGAGGTTGAAGGGTACGCCTTTCCTGTTGGCGCTCGAGTACGTCGTGCTGGCTATGCCCCTGTCCTACCGAGCTCTCGATGCCGGTGTCAGGTCCATAGACGTCCGGACGCTGGTTGACGCGTCTCGCTCGCTTGGCGGCGGCTGGGCCGCAACAATGCGGCGAGTGCTGTTGCCGAACATGCGCGTAGCCGTCCTCTCGGCGACGGTGCTGACGGTTGCGCTCGTCCTCGGCGAGTACACCATGGCGAGCCTTGACCAGTACCAAACCTTCCCAACCTGGATCGTCCTGTTCGACCAGTACAACTCTCACGTCTCGGTCGCCGCGTCGCTCATGGCGCTGTTCGTCACGTGGTTGGTGCTGACCGGGATCTCGGTGCTGGGCCGTACAAGGAAAAAGACCGGAGGTATATGGTGATGACGTTTGCCAGTCAGCAAGCCGAGACGGCGTACCGGGCAGACGTGGCCTTGGCCAGGCCCGCGCCGCCGGCAGTGGGCGGAGCAGCGGTGGCGCTCCAAGACCTGCATTGCCGTTTCGCTAGCACGAAGGCGCTCGATGGGTTTTCCATCGACATAGGCCCGGGAGAGCTCTTGGCGCTCCTGGGGCCTTCTGGGTGCGGCAAGACTACCGTGCTGCGAGTCCTGGCTGGCTTGGAAACTGCGGCCTCGGGACGCGTGCTGTTAGACGGGCAGGACGTTGGGGCGGTGCCGGCGCAGAGGCGCAACATTGGGATGGTTTTCCAGAGCTACAGCCTTTTCCCCAACATGACGGTCCTCGAGAACGTCGCGTTCGGGCTCCGGTTGCGCAAAGTCGTGAGCTTGCAGCGCAAGGCGAGGGCGCTGTCCCTGTTGGAGATGGTGGAGCTTTCCGAAATGGCCGACCGGTACCCGCACCAGCTTTCGGGCGGCCAGCAGCAGCGGGTCGCATTGGCGCGGGCCCTTGCCATAGAACCACGGGTGCTCCTGCTCGACGAGCCACTTTCCGCCCTTGACGCCAAGGTGCGAGTGCAGCTGCGCGAGCAGATACGAGCACTGCAAAGACGGCTCGCCATTACAACTGTTTTCGTGACCCACGACCAGGACGAAGCTATGTCGATCGCGGACCGTGTCGCTGTCATGCGAGCCGGCCGCCTGGAGCAGGTGGCGCCCCCGGTCGAGCTGTACGCTGAGCCGCAGACGGCCTTTGTTGCTGAGTTCGTAGGCACGATGAACCGTCTGCCGGGCCAGATGGTGCGCACGGGCCGGGTCTTGGTGCTCGACCGAGAAGTTGAGGCCTACGGCGCAAGTGCGAGCAGCCCTGCCGGGCAGCAGGTGGACGTGCTTGTCCGTCCCGAGGGCCTGGGGCTTTCCGAGGTGAGAGGGGGCAACGGCATTGTCAGTTCCGTCACCTTTAGGGGTGCGCATAGCACGCTCGCTGTCTTGCTTTCGGCCGATGTGTCGGCAAAAGTGGACGTGCCGAGCGCGCTTGCGAGCAAAGTGGGGGTCGGCTCTTCGGTAAGCGTCAGCCTGCTTGCTGAGCGTGTGCTGGTTGACCCTCCGCTAGCAGCGCGATGAGAGGCACGACGCAAGTCCCGTACCTGCTCACGCCCGGGCCGCTAACAACCTCGGCCACGGTAAAAGCCGCGATGGCGCGCGACTGGGGGTCGCGCGACGAAGCCTTTATCGCAATGACCAAACAGGTCCGGGACCGCCTGACGGCCATGGCGAACGCCACGGCGACGCACGTTTGCGTGCCTCTCCAGGGATCTGGCACCTTCGCAGTCGAAGCCATGCTGGGCACGCTGGTGCCACCGGAGGGGAAGCTTTTGGTCCTGGTCAACGGGGCCTATGGGCGCCGTATGGTGGACATGGCGAGGGTGATGGGCCGGGCGGTCACAGAGCTGACCTGGCCCGAGGACCGAGCGGTCGAGCCCGCAGCGCTGCGAGAGAGGTTGGCTCAGGACTCAAGCATTACCCATGTGGCGGTCGTGCACTGCGAGACTACCTCGGGCATCCTCAACCCTCTCGAAGAGGTCGCGAACGTGGTGGCCTCTCAAAAGCGGCATCTCTTGGTCGACTCGATGAGCGCGTTCGGGGCGCTGCCCTTGGACGCTAGCAACGTCCCTTTCGCCGCACTAGCCGCCTCCGCGAACAAATGCCTCGAGGGGGTACCGGGCATGAGCTTCGTCCTAGTGCGCCGCGAGCTTCTTGAGAAATGTGCAGGCAATGCGCGTTCTTTGAGCTTGGACCTCTTTGCACAGTGGCAGGGCTTCGAAAAGAACGGCCAATGGCGGTTTACGCCCCCGGTACAGGTGTTAGCAGCCTTGCTGCAAGCTCTCGACGAGCACGAAGCTGAGGGCGGAGTAGCAGGGCGAGGCGCCCGCTATGCCCGTAACCACCAGGTCCTAGTGGACGGCATGGAGCGCCTTGGCTTTCGCTGCCTGCTCCCGCGGGCAGCTCAAGCGCCTATAATCGTAACTTTCCACATGCCGACGGACGCGCGCTTTGACTTCAAAGAGTTTTACGAGCGCCTCAGGGGCAAGGGGTTCGTGATATACCCGGGTAAGCTCACTGTAGCTGAGTCTTTTCGTATCGGTTGCATCGGCCGTATTGGCGAAAAGGAAATGCTGGCAGCCTTGGCGGCGGTCGAGGAAGTGCTTAAAGAGATGAGTGTGGTGCTAAAAGACAACAAAAAGGTGGTCACAAGTGCAGCAGCTGAAACGTTATCAAGGCCCTGTTAATGCGGTAGTGCTCGACTGGGCCGGCACGACGGTCGACCATGGGTGCATGGCACCGGCCGCGACATTTATGGAGGCGTTCGCTCGTGCTGGTGTGCCGATTACCATTGGCGAAGCGCGCGCTGACATGGGAAAGCCCAAGCGCGCGCACGTTAAGGCGATCTTGGACATGCGCCGCGTGTCGGCAGCCTGGCTGGAAGTCCGTGGCAAGTCACCGGGAGAACGAGAGGTAGAGGAGATCTACCGCAGTTTGCTGCAGCTTCAGGTCGAAGTCGCCGAGCGGTACTCGGAGGTGATCCCCGGTGTCGTGGAGACCGTTTTGGCGCTGAGGGCGAGAGGGCTGGCGGTTGCCTCCACGACTGGGTACCCGAGAGCTGTGATGGAGGTGTTGGTGCCGGCGGCGAAAAGGCAAGGCTACGAGCCAGACGTCGTCATCTGCGCCGACGACACGCCCGAAGGCCGGCCGGGGCCTTTTATGGCCTTGGAGGCTCTGGTGAGGCTGTCGATAAGCCCGGTCGAGTCCGTTGTCAAGGTCGGAGACACAGCTGTCGACATAGCAGAGGGCCTGAACGGCGGCATGTGGTCGGTGGGCGTAGCTGTCACGGGCAACGAGGTCGGCCTTTCGGCCTCGGAATATGCGGCCTTAGCTCCTCGTGAGCAGGAAGCTGCCCGGTCCGTTGCCGCGGGCAAGCTGAAGGCGGCTGGGGCTCATTACGTGGTCAGCAGGTTGGACGAGGTCATGGCGGTGCTAGACGATATCGAAAAAAGGCTGGCCGCAGGGGAAAAGCCCTGACGAACATGGACAGGTGGGAAGTTGACAGCCCACAGCAGCGACCGCCGGCCAGCCGGCGCGACCAGAGCGAGGGTGACGTGCACTGGTCTGCGGGACGTGCACGCTGGAGGGCGGGGCTCGACGAACGGACACGTGAGCTGCTCGACATGGACGAGCGCTATTTCATGCGCCAAGCGCTGTCTACGCCCTGCCTTGACGTCCTGGTAAGCGCCCACGGTTCGGTGCTCGTAGACCTGGAGGGCAGGGAGGTGCTAGATTTTCATGGCAATTGCGTGCACCAGGTCGGCTACGGGCACCCCAAGGTGGTCGCAGCGGTAAAAGCCGAGCTCGACCGGCTCCCGTTCTCCCCTCGGCGCTATTCGAACCCTGCTGCCATCAACCTGGCGGCAAAGTTGGCAGAGCTAGCCCCGGGCCGGCTCAACAAGGTGCTTTTTGCTCCAAGCGGGGCGTTGGCTGTCAGCACAGCGTTGAAACTGGCGCGCCATGCAACGGGCCGTTACAAAACGGTCTCGATGTGGGGCTCGTTCCACGGGGCTAGCCTCGATACGATCTCTGTGGGTGGCGAGGCCATGTTCCGCCAAGGTGCGGGGCCGTTGTTGGCCGGGGCGGAGCACGTGCCACCGCTCGGCTTGGCCGAGCGTTTTTTTGGCTCTGACGGGCACGGCTACGAGCGCTTCGCCGACTACATAGATTACGTGCTCGAGGTCCAAGGGGACGTCTCGGCGCTCATTGCGGAGCCGGTCCGCTGGACAACAGTCGAGGTGCCGCCTGCTGGTTTTTGGCGATCGGTGCGAAAAAGTTGCGACAGGCATGGCGTACTGCTCGTTTTCGACGAAGTGCCGAGCTGTTTGGGCCGCACGGGCGCGATGTTCTGCTGCGAGAACTTCGACGTCGTCCCGGACATCCTGGTAATAGGCAAGGGCCTCGGAGGTGGGGTAGTGCCATTTGCTGCTGCTATCTTCCGCGAGGACCTGAACGTAAGCCCTTCCACCTCTCTCGGGCATTATACGCATGAAAAAAGCCCGCTTGGCGCGGCAGCCGCCCTGGCCGCTCTCGAGGTCATCGAGGAGGAAAGGCTTGTGCCCAGGGCGCAGGAGCTGGGCAAGGTCGTCATCGGGCAGCTGCAGGCGGTTGCCACGAAAAGCCCGCTTTTTTCCGAGGCGCGCGGCCTCGGTATGTACTGGGGGTTAAAAACGCAGCCATGGCTTGCTGGTAGCGCTGAAGACGTCGCTGACTACTTGCTTTACGAGTGCTTGGACAACGGCCTTAGCCTGAAGGTGGGCGGGGGTGATGTCATGACCTTGTGCCCACCGCTCAACATAAGTGACGACGAGCTAGCGCGGGCTTTGGCAACAGTTCAGGCGGCTGCCAAGACTGTCGAAGAGCGCGTTTGGCGAACCTCAGGTTCATGGCGAGCGTCAAGCGCACCATAGTGTTGGCAGCAAGCCGTCTTTAGCGGGCGGGCAGTCGCAATGTGCCTTTAACGAGGTAGTCGCCGTTCATTTAACAAGCGGTGCCGCCGGAGTTTACGGAAGGGCAACTTCGAGTTCAGGCGCAATCGTTAGCGTCCAAGAGCAAGGACTTTGTACAGAAAGGAACCGTGCTCATGCGCAACTCCCAAACCTGGTCTCGCAAGCAACGCTGGCCGCAGCGCCTGACGTCGGCAGCGTTGGTGCTCTCGGCTAGCGTCCTTTTGCCGGCGGGCGCCCCCGCTGGGCAGGCGGACGCGGCCTTGCTGCGGTCTTCGGCTGCCACCCCACCCGTGCAGCTCATCGTGTGGAAGCCTTTAGCGGCTCGCTCGGCAGCATTTTCCAGCACCTGGTCGACGAGTTCAACGCTTCCCAAAACGGCTACCGTGTGGTGGCTACGTACAAGGGCAACTAACCGACGGTGCTGTCCGACACCATCGCCGCCTTCCGTGCTCACGCGGCCCCCGATATCGCTCAGATATTTGACGCTGGCACTGCCACCATCATGGGCTCGCCCGGCGCCTATGCGCCGGTGCACTTGCTGATGGCCAAGTACCATTTGCCCTTGGCCACTTCTGACTTCATCGGTGGTGCTGCTAGCTATTACGGGACGGCCCAAGGCCAGCTGGACTCGATGCCGTTCAACGGCTCTACCCCGGTTCTTTATTACAACAAGGCTATGTTGGCCAAGGCCGGGATTGCCTCTGCGCCCAAGACCTGGTCGGAACTGGACGCGGATGCCCAAGCCTTGGCGTCTCACTTGCCAGCTGTGCCCTCACGTCTTCGGGCGCTTACGTCATGTGGACCGACATGGAAGAGTTCGCCATGTGGAACGGCTACCCGTTCGCCACCCAGGACAACGGGTACAACTCGGTCAGGAACGTGCGGCTAGAGAACGACACCCCGCCGTTCATATCCCACCTGTCCATGCTTGGCCAGCTGGCGCAGAAGGGTCTGTACAGGTGGAACGCGGTGAGCAACAGCACGGTCCCGTTGTTCACGGGTGGGACATGCGCCATGTAGGAGCAAAGCTCAGCCGACCTAAATAGCATCGCCGCCGCGGCCACGTTCGCCTTCGGGGTCGCGCCCCTGCCGGTCGTGGCGGGCGACGCCGGGGCTCCCCAGAACACCGTGGTCGGCGGGGCGTCCCTGTGGGTGCTCTCGGGTGCACCCAGCGACACCTATAAAGGCGATGCCGAGTTCTTGCATTTTTTGATGTCGGGGCCATGGCAAGCCTATTGGGCCGGCCACACGGGCTATGTCGCGGTTAGCAAGGCGGGCGTCTCCCTGCTCACGCAGGAGCACTTTTACCAAACGCACCCGAACGACCTAATGGCCACCGAAGAGCTCACGAACAGGCCCGCCAGGGCCTGGACGCGCGGCATCAGGCTCGGTTACCTACCGGGAATCCGCGAGGACGAGGCTAGCGCGATTGCCCAAGTGCTTGCCGGCAAAAAGACCGCTGCTCAAGCACTAGCAGTGGCGAAAGCAGAGGGCGACACACTATTGTCCCAGTTTGCACCCGAATATGGCGGCTAATGCCACGACGGGTGCTCTCCGCCACCTTCGCGACGGCGACACCGATGGCCGGGGACGTGTCCCAGCCGAGGCGAAGGTGGCAGTGGTCCCCAAAGCCCGGACCGGTCATGGCGCCGCCACCACTGCCGAGCTCTCTCCCGGCGAGCTCCAGGCAGAGCCAAGGTCAGGCCCCGCTGCGGCTGGCCCTGGCGTAGTCCCGAGGGTCAGCCGGCGCAGGCCAAGAAAGGCCTCGCGCGGCCGGTCGGGGGCAGGGCCAGCAATTTTCAAGCAGCGCTTGCTCCCGTACCTCCTGCTGCTACCTCAGCTGCTAGTCGTGATAACCTTTTTTATCTGGCCCACAATGAAAGCCGTAATCGAGGCTTTTTAGCAGGCCAACGCCTTTGGCTTGAACGCCCGTTTCAGCGGGCTGCAGAACTTCGTAGCTGCAGTGGCCAACGGCAACTATTTGCAGTCGGCCCAGGTGACGTTGGTTTTTGCAGCCCTGACGACGGTGCTAAGCATGGCGATAGGGTTGTTCCTGGCCGTCCAGGTTGAACAGGTAGGCTGAGGCCGGGCGCTTTACCGCGCACTGTTCGTCTGGACCTACGCAGTGCCGGGAGCCGTGGCCGGGGCGCTGTGGTTGTTCCTGTTCCAGCCGGATCTGGGCCCAGGGGCGCGTCTCATGGGCGAGCTCGGAGTGAACTGGGACTTTGCCTTGCACGGCACCCAGGCCATGGGCCTTACCGTCGGCATCACCGTCTGGCAACAGTCGGCTTATAACTACCTTTTCTACACCGCCGCCCTGCAATCGGTCCCGGTCGATGTGCTGGACGCGGCGTCTGTGGACGGTGCGGGCAAGATTGCCCGCTTCTGGCCCATGACCTTTCCCCTGCTGTCGCCCACGACCTTGTTCCTGTCGGTCATGAACGTGCTGTACGCCTTTTTTTCTAGCTTCGCTGTCATCGACATCGTGACCCAGGGCGGGCCGGCCGGTGCCACCAACACGCTCGTTTACCAGCTCTACAGGGACGGTTTCCAGAACTCGGACACGGGCCCGGCCGGCGCGGAGACGGTCGTGCTCATGCTGGTAGCCGGAGCTTTCACAGTGCTGCAGTTGCGCATCTTCAACCGGCGGGTGCACTACCGATGAGCCTGCGTAGTCGTAGCGAGGCAATGCGCCATGTCGTGCTCGTCGCTGTGGCCGCCCTGTTCGCCCTGCCCATCTACCTTGCCTTTGTCGCCGCCACGAAGACAGCACCCGCTCTGTTGCGCGGGGTGCCCCTGGTGCCCGGTGGCGAACTGGGCCACAACCTTGCCCAGGTCCTTGTACATGGCCTGCCAGGCTCACCGTCGGTTTTTTCGCTGATGGGCAACTCTGCGGTCATGGCGCTGGGGATCGCCCTGGGGAAGCTCTCGTTGTCGGTGCCTGCTGCCTACGCTGTCGTCTTCTTTCGCCTCCGAGGGAGGATGGCTGCTTTTTGGCTCGTATTTGTCACGCTCATGCTGCCTGTCGAGGTGCGCTTCTTCCCCACCTACCAGGTGACCGTCGAGCTGGGCCTGCTCAACAACTTGGGGGGCGTGGTGGTGCCGCTTATTGCTTCTGCGACTGCTGTTTTCCTGTTCCGGCAGTTCTTCATGACTTTCCCGCTCGACTTGGCCGACGCAGCTCGCATGGACGGCATCGGGCCGATGCGTTTCTTGACCCGCATAGTGCTGCCCCTTTCTAAGCCAAACCTTGCAGCGGTGTTCGTGATCGAGTTTATCTACGGGTGGAACCAGTGGCTGTGGCCTTTGCTCGTGACATCGAACGCCCGCAATGCCACCGTGGTAATGGGTATGAGGGAGATGATCTCGTCTGCCCAGGGCTTCGCCGTCCCGCAGTGGGACCTTGTCATGGCCGCGGCCCTGCTGGCTATGGTCCCACCCGTAGTGGTGGTCCTTGTTATGCAGCGGTGGTTCGTAAATGGCCTGACTGCAGGGGTCAACTAGCGGGCCAACGAGCCTGGCCACGGGGCTTGGCAGAAAGTGGACGGCAGCCGCCATTTTGTTGCCCTCGTTTTAGGCTCGTCCCTGCTCTTAGCCTCGCGTTGTGGCGCCTAAAAGGTGGCCGAAGCGTGCTCTTGTTAACACGGGTTTGCGCGCTAAGCTTATTTTGTCATCGTCGGCAGGCTGAGAGAGCATTGACGTTCAACCGTCCCCGCCAACGCTAAGAGGCAGATGTCGAGCTCACCCGGGCTGCACCCTGGGTCAGTTCAATGGCTCGCAGTCTCTCCGGCCGCTGGCGGGAACAACCACTCCAGTAGGCGGGCGACAATAAACTGGACCGCTGCTGCCAGCGCTTGGACGACAAATACTTCAGCAAGCTCACCCATGGGCAGTCTCCCTCGCGTTTATTTGCCTTGAGCTCGGGCCCCTTGCGTCCAGGTCTTTGCTGGCACTAGCTTACGCGCTCAGCACAAACGGTTATCTAATAGGGGTTGACGCGACGGTGTACTGTCGGTGAACATTTGGAGCAGGCCGTTTGGTGAACTGCAGTAGCGGGGCGCTGCAGGCGCTGCTTGACGCCAGCACCCAAGCCGCTTGGCGCCTTCTTGCCAGCCTGGCGACCGAGGGACAACGGGAGGCAAGGTTTCATATGTAGGTAACCGAGCGTTCACGTTAATGTGCCCTTGCGTTCAAGAGCGCGGCCGACGCTGTCGCTATAGCTATAAATGTCGGAGCGAACGCGCATGGGCCGGGCAGGCCGACGATTAACGTTGCCGTGCTCGTCGCCCAGGAGGCAGCGAAGAGCTGGACCGTCGTCGCTGACCTGGAGGCAGCCGGTTTCGAGGTGAGCGTTGCAACAGACGCGCCGAGCGCTTTGAGAGCCCTAGAGAGCGGGGGCTTTGCCGTTGCGGTCGTGGACAGCGGTTTCCAAGGAGACGGGATAGCTTTTTGCCAACAGCTATGGGAGCGTGCACCGGGCTTCGCAGTCGTTTTGATAGGTCCCGACGACCTTGGAGCGATCACCATGGCCCTCGCCCGTGGGGCTGATGATTACGTGACCTTGCCCTTGCGCAGGGACGAAATGGTGGCTCGTGTGCGCGCGGTGCTGCGCAGGGCGTCGCGGGGGGCCGTCGAGGCGCGTGATGAAAGCTTGCTCATTAGGGCGGGCGAGGTCGCCGTTGACCCAGTGGGCTACGACGTGGAGGTCCGCGGCAAGCACTTGCGCTTGCCTCTGCGGGAGTTTGCCCTCCTCAAGCTCTTGGTGGAAAACGCGGGGATCGTGCTGTCCCGTGGGGCGCTCCTCCGCAGGTTGTGGGGCTCGACAGTTGCTCCAGAGAGCACCACCCTTGAGGTCCACGTGCGTCGTCTCAGGTCGAAGATCGAGGTGGATCCCGCTCACCCGAGGCTCATAGTAACGGTCAGGGGTATCGGCTACCGCTACGAAGCCCGGCCGAAATAGCCATCAGCTGCGCGCGAGGCCTGCTGGCCGTGGGCACTGGCTTGCGACGTGGCCGGTTTGTTGAGCGACAGAGCCGCCCTTTGTCGAGCACATATGGCCGCTCGAGGTGGTGGCCAATAAGCGGCCCACCGGCCGGGGGGAGCTCGGGGGGCTGTGTCTTAAGGCTGTCCGGCCTCAAGGGACAGGTCCTCTGGCCAACCTGACGTAGCACCAACGCGGTAGTAGCAATGGTGCTCGCAAAGGACGTGCTTGTCCCCGGACGGTGCCAGGGGGGAGGAAAGCAAACGCACCCTTCTGCCGTGTGCGCCCGGTGCCAGAAGCCAGCCTAGATCGCCGTCAAGAACGGGCACCGGGAGGCAGGTACAAAAGAAGCACAGACCGGCGAAAGAGCTGCTAGATGCATAGTAACGTTGGTCACCTTGGGTGCACGTGCGACAGCGCAAGGTGGCCTAATCAGCGTCCGGGACGCTTAGCGTGGCTGCCCACTTGGCTCCCCTCGGCGTCCGCCGTCCCTCCTGACGCTGTTACGAGGCTGGCCGGTCCTTCTTGTCGCATTAGCAGCGTTAGCAAGCAGCGCTACCGATGTGACATGCTTCTGGCACGGCCCATCGGCTCTAGCTTGGTTCGCCCTCGGCCCGCGGCGCCGGTGATGGCCCTGACCTGCATGTTTGCCTGGAGCGAGCGACGGGAATCGAACCCGCGTTCTCAGCTTGGGAAGCTGATGTACTGCCTCTGTACGACGCTCGCGAAGTCGCTCAAGAACCCATGCTAGCAAATAGTAAAACCGCAGCCCAGAGCGGCAAAGCGCTCATGAGGCCCCCAAGCTGTCCCTCGCCAGGCTGTCGACGTGCCAACGTGGCAGCGTCCTCATGGCCGCCTGTGCCTTTTGGGCGGCCAGGGTTCGGAATGCCCCGGGGAGCTGCCTGGGGCGGGCCCGCTCGTTTGTGGTGCATGCCGGCTGGTCGCGCGTCGGCTCGCCGCGCGTGAACAGCGAGTAAGCGGCACTTGGCAACGGTTGTGTTGCGTGTGCCGTGTGTTCGCCTAGGACCACCTGATAGGGTGCTGCAACCACTAAGAGAGGTGAGATAGCATGAGGGTCGTCAGTTTTCTTTGCAACTCGCGTGGCAAATGTGTATCGTATGGCCGGAGCGGGAACCCGCCACCTGCTCCGTAGAGCGGATCTGAGATCCGCCGCTCGATCTGCTCCACCAGTGGCGCCCTCTTGGGGCGCCACTGGTGTTTTATGCGCTGGGTGTTACCTAGGACAGCGCTAGGCGTTATTGAGGACAGGGTGTGGGGCCTTAGGGCTCGGCCCGGCTCGTGTGTGCGCGAGAAGCTAGCGGCGCTAACCTCCAGGCCTGTGGCTGAACGCTGGCGCCAACCATTTGCATCTAGCGAGGCTGTTCGCCGGCGCATGAGCACGCAGCGGCGCGAGGGCACAGCCCCCGAGCTGGCTGTACGGCGGGCAGTGCACGCCCTTGGGCTTCGTTACCGGGTGCACGCAGCTCCCGTGCCGGGCTTGCGGCGCAAAGCAGACTTGGTCTTTGGCCCTTCGAAGGTCGCAGTCTTTGTGGATGGGTGCTTTTGGCATGGCTGCCCGGAGCACGGCCAGCGCAGCCATGCCGTGAACGGTTGGTACTGGCCCGAGAAAATTGCGCGCAACCGCGAGCGCGACGAAGAAACGGACCGGCTGTTGACAGATGCCGGGTGGCTCGTCGTGAGGATCTGGGAGCACGAGGTCGATGCTGGCCAGGCAAGCCTGGCCAGCATTGCAGTGAAACTGGCGAGCGCCGTAGAGAGCCGGCGGCTTAGCGCCCAGCGATCAGGCCGGAGGGCCGCTGGCTAGTGTCACCATGGCTCGGTGCGACTGGCCTGAGGGGCTAACCCAGCCCAGCTCGACCCGGTTGCCTGGGTGGTGAGGCACTAAGAGGTGGGTGAGCTGCATGCCGGAGGTCACTGCATGGCCGTCGAGAGACGTGATGACGCTGCCACCGGTAACACCAGCGGTAGCAGCTGGCCCGCCGGACACCACATTTTCTATATCAGCGCCAGGGACGTCCGGGTAAGTGGTGCCGGAGCTGGAGCCGGGCACCTCTGAGAACCCGGGGAAATTTGGCAGACCAGACAGGTCGCCTGGGTTGCTGACAACGCCTACGCCCAGGAAACCGGTCGGCCCGATATGTACGTCAGCCGACCCCTTGCCCGCTACAACTTGGCGAGCTATGGCAATGGCGTTGTTTATGGGGATGGCAAAGCCCTGGTTGCCCTGGGTCTGAAACGCGAAGCTGGTCGAGGCGGCCGTGTCCATGCCGAGCACCTGACCGGCCACGTTGACGAGGGGCCCTCCTGAGTCGCCGGACTGGATGTTGGCGTTTGTCTCGATCAGGCCGGAGAGCTGTTCGGATGTGCCGTCGAGCTGGTCTGCAGCTGTGATCGACTGGTCAAGGGCGAGCACCGAGCCTCCCGCGCTCGTAGGTGTGCCACCGACGCCACCCGCGTTGCCGATGGCCACAACGGCTTGGCCGACAGCCACCTTGGACGAGTTGGCCAGCTTGGCAGTCTGTAAGCCCGAGGCTCCTTCAAGCTGGAGGACCGCTACGTCATGGGTGTTGTCGTACCCGAGCACTTTCGCACCGTAGGTCTTGCCGTTGCCCACGTCGGTGACGCTGATCCTGGTTGCTCCATCAATGACGTGGTTATTGGTCAGCACTTCGCCGTTCGAGGTGAGCACGATGCCGGTGCCTGCGCCCTCGGCATCTTGGTAATCGAAGACGACGTTTATGTCCACGACAGCGGGGATTACCTTCGCGGCGATCGCTGACACGTCAGAAGGGCCACCGCTCGCGTCATTTGAGGTCGTGGGAGGGGAATAGGGGTACGTCGAGCCGCCCGAGCCGCCCTGTGGGCTGCCAGGCGCGGCGTTCGTGCCCCCGGAGCCTCCATTGGCAGCGGGCGTGGTGCCCCCGGCAGCATTGCTGGTCGTTTGTGCCGCCGGCCAGATCACCCGGCTGACACCCGCCCCCGCGACAGCAGCGGCCATGACTACCAGTGCGGCAGCCGCCGAACGCAGTACCCTGCGCTGGCCGTGTGCCGTCAGTTGGTAGTAGGGGGGTGCGTCCTGGCCAACCTCACCGGTCGGCTGCTGGGGAGGCGGGCCAGCAGGCTGCCCGAGCGGCGGGTAGGTGCTGGCGTAGGGGCCTCCGGCAGTCCCAGCCGGCCCGTAGGGCCAAGTGCTTTGGTTGGTCATCAGTACCTCCGGTTGTGTCCACCAGGTCGTTGCTTGTCCACAGATCGTCGTTTGTTCTTAGCCAGTAAAGCCGAGCTTCCTGTTAACCGCCTGAACTGGTGCTGAAAGCTCCCGGTCTGGCTCGTCAAGGCCTATGTGGTGCCGCTTGTACTTTGTGGCCCTCTATGATTGTGCGACGAGAGAGAACAGCCATGGGACCTCTGACTAACCAGCACCGGAAGTTGTTGCTAGCTGCTCTGCCGGCAGTGGCCATTGTGGCCGGCAGTGGTGCGGGCGCTCATGGGCCTGGCCCCACGACGAGCCATGTCACAAGTACTGCCGTCGTGGCCGGTACCACCTCCTGCAACTACTCCTCGCGGTTCTCTTACGTCCAAGGTACACCGGACGTGGCCAAACTGCCGTCGCTGGAGTCTATAAGCGTGCTGCCCGAGGACGGTGGGCTCATGGTCACCTATAAGTTCCGTAAGCCCCTCGTACTTGCGCCCGAAGGGGTGTACTTCTCGTGGACCGTCACCGTCTACCGCCACCGCAGTGACGCGGCCTCTTACAACGCAGGTGTAAAGCTCGAGGTCCAGTACAGGGGCCCGGGTTGGGAGCCGACCGGCTGGACGGCCACGGTTTCCGGGCCAGGTGTGCAAAGCCCGGTAGAGGGAGGTATCCAGAGTGACAAGTTGCTCGACCGGCTCCAGGAGTTCTTCCCGTCTGGCCTTGTGGACCTGAAGCCGCCATTTTATTGGTACGCAACTGAAGAGATCTACCGGGCGTACATGCCCCAAAAAAGTTCCTCAGACCCCCAGAACTTCAACGTCAACGGCACCATCGTGACTGATTGCCCGGGTGGTATCCGGCCTAACCCTTATCGCCGGCCCGACGCCTCGCGGCTTATCTCTGCCGTTTAGCACCTAGCCCGACGTGACGAATTAGGCCATGGAAAACAACCAAGCGCGTGCTTACTGGGACAGTGCTGCAAGGCGCTCGGCGGCTTGGTACGTCTCTACCGGCCATGAACAACAAACCGAAGAGTTTTTTCGGCAAGGTGCTGTCGAGACCGATACCTTTTTGTCCTTTTGCGGGGTCGAGCCAAGCAGGAGCGCCACTGTCCTAGAAGTCGGCTGTGGGGTCGGGCGCATGACGCGTCGGCTCTCGGAACTGTTCGGCCAAGTGATCGCTGTGGACGTGAGCGAGGAGATGCTGCGCCGCTGCCGCGAGAACCTCTCGGCGCGCCCCAACGTTTCCTGCCACCTGGTAAAAGGTGACGGTACGCTAGACGGTGTAGCAGAAGCCGAGGTGGACTTGGTTTTCTCCTACCTCACTTTCCAGCATGTGCCCACGGCGGGGGCCCAATTGCGTTACTTCGAGAACTGCGCGCGAGCGCTACGCGCTGGGGGCAAGATGGCCGTGCAGATCCGCTCGTCTTCTGTGCCCGCCGTCTTGCTCACGTACGCGGGCAACCTGGGCCACTGGGTTCGCGGCCGGCGCACGCTCGACCGGTCGTGGCGCGGCTCTCGGGTCAAGGCTTCTGCCGTCGTAGAGGTGCTGCGTGCCCAAGACGTTGAAGTTACCTTTCGCACCTGGCCTCACCATCCCTTTTGGAGCCCAGCTCACTGCTGGGCCCTCGGCACCAAGGGCCACCAGCTCTGACTGGTCTTTGCCACTTTCTCGCAAGCCATTATGTGACTGGTCCGCGTCTAGGCGGCCTTTCGGGCAGCTGCCGCAGGCAAGGGCAATTGGCCGGCGTGCTCAGTGGGTGCCCACCGACGGCGGCTAGGCGGCCTGTAACGACGAGGGAAGCCGCCGCACTGGGCGCAGGTAGCTCGAGGTGCTGGTCGTAATGCCCCAGAGAAAATTGCCCTTCGAAGGTGCCAGGAACTTCCGAGATCTCGGCGGTTACCCGGTGGGCCATGGGATGCGCACCCGGTGGGGGGTCGTCTACCGTTCAGGCTCGTTGCACAACTTGACCAGCGCGGACCTCTTGGAGTTCGAAAAGCTGGGCGTACGGGCTGTGTTCGACCTCCGCTCAGCTGCCGAACGCAGCTTTGCCCCCGACCCGGTGCCTTCCGTGCACCTGCCCGTCCAAGAAGCGCTTTCTGGCGAGGGGCTAGTTGCTCTGCTCCAGGCCAAAAGTGAGGCTGAAGCAAAAGAAGCCATGTTCCGCCTCTATTCGGAAACCTTGCAACGTCGTGCGGGTGTTTTCGGGCAACTGCTGAGCGCCCTGGCCGACCCCGCGAACCTCCCGGCGGTTGTCCACTGCACCGCGGGCAAAGACCGCACGGGCCTTGCTGCCGCTCTACTCCTCGGGGCTCTTGGGGTGGACCGAGCGACAGTTCTCGCGGACTACGAGCTGACAGGCGAGGCCGCTGCAGATGACGCCCGAAATTTCCACAGGCTCCTTGTAACCGCCGGCACCGCTGCGGCGGCGGTGAGAGCTGCCCTAGGGGCACCGGTTGAGCCTCTGGCCCGTGCCCTCGACGAGCTGGACGACCTGTACGGCGGCACAGAGGCTTACCTGCTAGGCCCGGGGGGCGTCGAGGCTGCCACGCTGAGCCGGCTGCGCAAAGTCATGACCGAGGTCGCCACTTAGCAGGCATGTAGGGGACACGCTCAGCCTCCGCTTCGCTGGCTTGGGGCACAGGACGCTGCCCTGGGCTTAGCGCTGAGGCTCTCAGGTAGGCTGTAGCCTACAGCGCGGTTACCGGTAGCCTATAGCGCGGTTACCGGTACGGGCCCACGCTGCGTGCTGCAAGCTGACGGGGCGCGTTCGTTCAGCGGGCAACACCCTCGTGCAGTGCCGTCCCCCGGTGCCCTGGGGAGCTGAACTAGGAAGTGAGGTGCGGCCGGGTGGGAAAAGAGCCTTTTCGGTTTGGGGAGGTTGAGGAGAGCGGTAGGCCTGCGAGCTCGGGGGCCACGGTGGCGGCGCTCCGGGGGGACGGGGCAGCCCAAGGGCGTGGTGGTGCCGGCCAAGTAACGGGGCCAGCCGGGACTGTGCGCGACTTGAAGGACCGCCGACTGCTCAGGTTGCTCTCTGCCACTTCTTTTGCGCATTTCTTCAACGACGGTGTAATTTTTTTTGTACCGGTGATCGGCGACCTTTTGTCGCAAAGCCATCGCACCTCGGCAGCGGTAGTGACTGCAATGCTGACATTATTTTATATCACGTCGGCCGGGTTCGGCCTGCTGGTAGGGTTGGTAGCCGACGCGATAGGGCGACGCGGGGCTATGATCGCTTTGGGCATAGGTGTGCTGGGCGTGAGCATGCTGGGCTTCTACCTGTCGCTACTTTTACATGGAGCTGGTAGCGACGTACTTGTCCTTATCGCTGCCGTTGTGGCGGGTGTCGGCAGCTCGTTTTACCACCCGCTGGGCGGGTCTATCCTGCAGCTGAACTTCCGTGATTCCTCTCGCGCGACAGCGCTGGGCATAAACGGCGCCTTTGGCAGCATCGGGCGGGCGCTCTACCCTGCCTTGTTCTTCGTGGTCGCGGCCTTTGGCATCACCAAGGGCGACACCACGGCTGTCTTTGGCGGGCTCAGCTTGCTTGCGGGCGCGTTAGTCGCTTTTGGCCTCCCCACCCGAGTTGTCCAACCCGGGCCCGCCACGTCTGCGCTTAGAGGCACAGCGCCTCAGGCTGGGCACCTGCCGGCGAAGGAGCCCGGCAAGGCCGCCAGCGACGCTGATGGCCCTGCCAGGAGACAGTCAGTCTTGCCCCAAGGCACGTGGTCGTCCGTGAAGCAATTGTTGAACCGGAGCGTGCTGGCGCTGATGACGATAGCCTTTTTCCGGTCGATCGCCTTCATAGGTATCGTTTCATGGGTCCCGATCTACCTGACAACCCAACGCCATGCCGGCATCTCGTCAGTCTTGGGCTACGCCGTGACCGTGATGTACGCCGGCGGCATACTGGGCCAGCCTGCCTTTGGGCTATTGGCGGACCGCTTCGACAAGCGTTTAGTGCTTGCGGTGGACAGCCTCGGGTCGGCGGGAGGGGCGTTCCTGTTCTTGTCGACTTCTGGCCATGGTGCAAGCGCTCTCCTCGCGTTATTGGTCTTTGGCTTTTTCACTTTCAGCGGTTTCCCCCTGCTCATGTCGCTGGTCGCCGATTACGTGCCCAAGGAATCTTCCACCACGGGCAACGCTCTCGTGTGGGGCCTGGGTAGTACTGGAGGTCAAGCGTTGGGGCCTCTTGTTGCGTCCTTGCTCATGGCTGGGTCGTACTCGCACCTTGGGACGGCGTTTGCTGTTCTTGCTGCTCTGGCCGCGGCTACAGTTGTCGGGGTCCCATTGATGTCCAAGGCCGCGCGCCACGGGCGCATGGGGCTTTTCAGCTGACGCTCACATGGCACAGCGCTCACATGGCACAGCGACAGAACGAAATCCAAGCCGAGCGGGCTGGCCTGGCCGGCGCGTGTGGGCCGCACGGAGCCGACCTAGTCCGTCGAGCATCGGGTTACGGTCAGCGGGGCCTAGCTCGCCAGCCATGGCGCGTTTTCGCGCGGTAAAAGCTGCTTAGAACGACACCCAAGCAGGGACCGTGCTACGAGCCGATAAAACAATATAAGGACTTACTTATAACGGGCTATGACTTGGTGCTCCCGCCAAACGCGCACCAAGGGGTAAGTCTTAGGCTTACCCCTTGGTGAACTACCCAGCACTTGCAAGCGTCACTCTGTGAATTGTGGGACCACCTCAGGATTGTTTACTAACAATCGCGGGTTGGTATAAATAGAGGAGCTCGCGGGTGCTGCCCAAAAGGCCAAGGACGGGATAGGCCCAGGCTACGCTGTCCGCTAGCCCGTCAGGCCCCCGCCTAGCCCGTCAGTAGCCCGGCGGGCCATCCTCCTCGGTTGAGCTTGGCGCTGTCACTCTAGCTCTCCCTTCGGGTCGAACAACGTGAGCTTCTTTTGAAGCTCACGTAGACATTATACGGCCGCGGCGGGCTTGGCGCCACCTTTTGTCCGCGATTTCTCGGCAGAGCTCGAGGCCGGTCGCTTCACCGGCTTAACCGCAGGACGGCCGTTTGCCAGCTCGAGGGGGCCACCCAGCGCCCAAAGGGGCACCCAGCGCCAGGGGGCCTGCCACGTGTGCTTTGCCCCGGCTCACGGCTGTGGCCAGCGGGTTCTGACCTGCGAGAAAAGGACCAAGCACCTATTTGACAAGAGATATCATGAACCTCTATGATAACGTTGTTGATCGCCCCTTCGAGTCTGTAGCCTGAAGGGGCAACCCGAGCCCCGCAGAGGGGGTGCCTTGGCGGCTGCCCCGCCCTTGTCCCGGTTGCGCTAGCGCGACCAAATGAGCCCGACGAACAGAGGGGGTAGCGTGTCCCGCACCGTTGACTTGTTCTTGGACAGTGACCAGCCGCTCGACCTTCTAGCTGCCCGGCTGGCTCTTTTGACTGGATGTCAGCTCGTAGCATCTCCAGATGGCACCCGCTTTGCCATGCGCCAGGGAGAGGTTGTCGCGTACTTGGCCGAGCACGACTTCCTGGACGACGAGGACCTTGCCCTCTCCCAGTACCGCTATGTCTTGTCGGCTGTTGTGAAGGGCGCCGGTGAGCTCGAAGACAGTCCCGAAGCAGTCTGCCTGCGCAAGGTCAACGCATTGTTCCGGCAAAGCGATGCGGGCGCTTCGCTGCTGGTCATGGACCTGGACCGGCCCTCAGAGAACCAGGTGGGACTTTGACGCCGCTCTCGGTGTTGGGGTGGGGCTGCCATCATCCTCATGGCCGCACCGGCCAGTACGACGAGTCGGCCCGGCGGGCTTCGCACTCAGAGCTGGCGGTCGCCCGGCTTTTGGTGGCTGAAGGCCATGACGTAAAGACGGTCGCCGAAGTGAGAGGCGTCCGCACGCCGGACCTTGTGGCCTGTGGCGTGCCGGTCGAAGTGAAGGCCTTTGCCACTTTGGACCAGCGCGAGGGTTCTGCGCCGAGGGCCCGTCACTTGGCGAACAAGCTCCTGGACGCCCGTACCCAGGGAGCAGTGGCTGTCGTATGGGGTTTGGGCAGCGGGCTGAGCGAGGCTACCGCTCGGGCAGGCTTCAGCCTGTTCTGCGAAAAGGCCGCGAGCACGGGCCTTGGCCTGAGCCAGCTGCGCTCCGTGCGCGTCGTTGGCGACGGCTTCGACATCAGCTTTTCCCCAGTGTTGGGGTTGCGGTCGCCCGTTACGGTGGCCGCGCGCGTGCAGGTGGGCAAAACGCCCTCAACGCTCAAAGCCCTGCAGTCGGGGCCCACGGGCAGGCACTTGCGGCCCAGTACCATGGGTGCCTCGGCCACGAGCGTGCCCGAGCCTGCCAAGCCCACAGTGATGGGCAGCGGCGGGCAGTCCTCCCGCCGAGTGCCCCGCCTGCCTATATAGCCCCGCATGTCGCTATAGCAGTCGAGGTGGTGGTGCGCGGCGGTACTTTTGGTTATGAGCAGCGTGCCGGCAGCATGGGCTGAAGCCCTGGGGCTGCGACTGCGCCAACTGGGCGTAAACGACCGGGTGATGAAGTGGCAGCGGGCTTTCTTGGGGGCCGTGCCCCCTGGCTATGCCGAAGAAACGGCTGTCGACGACGCGGTGGCAGACCTGGTCGGGCTCGACGAGCTGGCTGGCTTGCCAGGCGACGACCAGTCAGCAGGTACGGGCTACTTGGTCCTGCGGCCTTGCCAGCCGGGTGCGGCAGGGGATTTTCGCCTCAGGCGGCTTGGCCATCAGCGCTTGGAACTGTCGGCCCTGCTGCCTGTGCTGGAGAGCTTCGGGCTGGCTGTCCTGGAGGCCGTCCCTTGGCAGTTGGATATGGCCAGCGAAGGCCTGAGCGTTCACGTGGACGACATCGGCTTGCGGGTGCGCCTAGAAGGCGGGGTGGGCACCTCTGGTGGCTTTAGCCTCGAAGAAGACGGCCTGCGGCTGGTAGAGGCGGTGCGAGCTGCGCTAGAAGGCCGCAGTGAGGTAAGTCCTCTGAACCACCTGGTGGTTGCGACCGGCCTTTCGTGGCGGGAGGTCAACTTGCTTTCTGCTTACCGGTGCCTGCGTGTCCTGCAAGATGGGCCGGCTGCGCTGGAGCACGCCGAGGCAATGGGCCGAGCCCTGGTCGCGTTCCCATCAGTGGCTCAAGCGGCGGTCGGTCTTTTCGCAGCCCTGTTGCTGGCCGGGGCAGACAGCTCCGAGCAAGAGGCCAGGCGCCGCGTCGAGGCCGAGATGGCCAAAGTGACGGACCACGACAGCTATGCGGCCCTAGCCGAGCTGGTGGCCTTGGTCGAGGCCACCGTCCGCACAAGTTGGGCCCAGCAGGCCCCCACGATCACCTTGAAAACCATTTGGCACGGGCAGTTGTTGGGCACGTTTGTTTGGGCGCCGTGGTTCGCAGGTGCCCACTTGCGTTTCGGGCGGGTGGCACGAGGCGGTGTCCGCTGGAGCGACCGTTGGGCCGACATGGGCAGGGAAGTCACCGAGCTGGTGAGCGCCCAAGTAAAAAAGAACTCGATAATTGTCCCGACGGGGGCTAAAGGCGGCTTCGCACTGTTCCACGGCCAGGGCAGTTACGACGAGGGCAAGCAAGCTTACTCTGCTTTCATAAATGGGCTTCTCGACGTCACCGACAACGTAGTCAAGGGCGAAGTTGTGCACCCCGCCCGGACAAATTGTCGCGACGGTGACGACCCTTACCTTGTAGTTGCACCAGACAAGGGGACGGCTGATTTTTCCGACCTGGCAAATGAGATCAGCCTCAGCCGCAATTTTTGGTTAGCTGACGCGTTCGCGTCAGGCGGCAAGCACGGCTATGACCACAAGTCCCTCGCTATAACCGCCAAGGGAGCTTGGGGCGCGGCCCGCAGGCACTTCCGAGCCTTGGGCATAGACCCTCTTGCCGAGCCCATCAGGGTGGTCGGTGTCGGCGACATGTCCGGGGACGTTTTCGGTAACGGGATGCTGCAGAGCGCCACTATCTGCCTGGTGGCTGCGTTCGACCACCGGCATATATTTGTTGACCCTGACCCGAGCCCCAAGGAGTCCTTTGCCGAGCGCCTCCGTTTGAGCAAATTACCCGCGTCGTCCTGGGCAGATTATGACCTGGCACGAGCCTCGGCAGGCGCAGGCGTTTATTCTCGCCAGGCGCCTGTGATAGACCTATCGCGCGAAGCGCGTGCCTTGTTGAAGCTCGGCAATTGGCCGCTCCAGCCCCCCGAGGTCGTAAGGGCTATTTTGGCTGCTCCGGTCGACATGATTTATTTTGGAGGTATCGGTACGTTCGTCAAAGCGCCCGACGAGGCTGACGCCGACATCGGGGACAGTGCGAACGACGAAGTTCGAGTGCCCGCAGGCGCCCTCCGAGCGCGTGTTGTCGTCGAGGGGGCGAACCTGGCTATGACCCAGGCAGCCCGAGCTGCCTACGCACGTCGCGGCGGCAGGGTCAACGCAGATTTCGTTGACAACGCTGCCGGTGTTGCTCTCTCAGACCGTGAAGTCAACATAAAAATGCTCCTCGACCTGGCAGTGCCTGCTGGCTTGCTCGACGCCGCAGGTCGCGAAGAAGCGTTGGCAGCAGCACAGGGCGAAGCCGTGGCAGCCGTGCTGGCACAATGCGACGAGGGCATTGTCGCCTTGGACCGGGCAGCTGCGTCCAGCGCAGCGGAGCTGGCGGCCTACGGGGCACTCCTAGAAGACCTGGCCGCACCTTGGAGGGGCGTTGCTCCGGAGGGCCAAACGCCAGCGGGCAGCCCCGAGGGCCGAACGCCAGCGGGCAGCCCCGAGGGCCGAACGCCAGCGGGCAGTTCTCGGGGTTTGCCAGCACCGGCTAGTGAGGTGAGCGGCCTTGACGAAGCTGGCTACGGCCCGTTGGACAGGGAAGCAGAAGCGCTGCCAGGCGCCGAGGAGCTAGCCAAGCGTGGCGTGGCTGGTGCGGGGTTCAGCAGGCCCGAGCTAGCCGTGCTGGTCGCTTACGCCCGCAGCGAGCTGGCGCGCAGCATAGAGGCTTCCCCGCTGCCGGCTGACCAGGCGACAAGACAGCTCGCCCAGCGGTACTTCCCGGCCACGTTGACGAACAAGTTCGCCCACCTGGTACCGTCTCACCGCCTTTACCGCCAGATAATCTCCTCGGAGCTGGCCAACGAAGTGGTGGCCAGGATGGGCGGGGCCTGGGCGCACGAGCTAGCCGTGGAGGCGGGGCGGCCGCTCTGGGAGGTGGCAGCTGCATACTGGGCTGCCCGTGGCGTGCTCGAGGCTGGCGACGTACTGCAAGAGCTCGACCGTGCTGGGTTGTCGCTGGCCCCAGAGGCAGAAACTGCGCTGCGGGACGCGGTCGGCGACGGGCTGGGACGGCTTGCCCGTTTCTACCTGGCCCGTCCGGGCACCCTCTCCACAGGTGAGGTCGTTGAGGCCGACGTCACCTGGGCGCGCCAACTAGGGGAGATGGGCTTGCACGCAGGGCTGGCTGCGGTGCTCGAGAGCCAGGGAGCGCCAGCTCGGCTTGCGGCCCGGGTCGCCCGCGTGGCGGCGTGCGCAGACGTGGGGCCGCTCGCACAACTCGCACGCCGAGCCAGTTGTGCGATGGCTGTTGCGTACCAAGCCGCGTCGAGCGTGGCCGACGCCCTCGGCCTGGCCGCCTTACAAGAGGCGCTCCGCCCTGGGCCGCGCGCTAGTCGGTGGGAGCGTGCGGAGCGCCACCTGCTGTCTGATGAAGTGGTCACTATAAGGGTGGAGGCAGCGGCAGCAGCGCTACTTGCTTGGCCAGGAGAGCCCCCCGATGAAGCCGTCAGGCGTTGGCTGGGCGGCCAGCGCTCTGGCCATTGGAGGCGAGCCTGGCTGCTAGCCGCCGAGCTTGGAGCTCATGCGGACGGCGCAGGGGTGCCGAGCGAGGGCGGGGCGCGCCAACTCGCGCTCGTCTCGCTTGTCGTGCGTGCCGTGTCGGAGGCGGTGCGCTCAGGCCAGGGCGAGCACTAGAAAGGGAGGCTGTGAAAATTGCCGTCGCCAACGACCATGCGGGCTACGCCCTCAAAGTGGTGATAGCCGCTCACCTGCGTGACCAAGGCCACGAAGTGGAGGACCTGGGCGCGCACGGAGACAGCCCCGTCGATTACCCGCCATTTTGCGCTGCGTGCGCCCGCGAAGTCGTCCGCGGGCATGTCGACCTGGGCATTGTCATCGGGGGGTCGGGCCAGGGCGAGCAGATGTCTGCCAACAAGGTCCACGGGGCACGGGCGGCACTTTGCCATGACGAGTACACGGCTCGTCTTGCCCGTCAGCACAACGACGCGAACGTGCTAGCCATGGGTGCTCGGATCCTGGCACCTGAGCTCGCTTGTGACGTAGTGGACGTGTTCGTTTCGGCAGCCTTCGAAGGGGGGCGCCACAAGGCGCGTTTGGACGAGATCCGCGTTATCGAAGCCGAAGAGTGCAAGGCCTGGGGCGCTGCTCACCCAGAGCTCTTCGGCCCCGGTGGAAGGTGACGCTGCCCCTGTGGTCTCCTGGCACCTCTGCTTCCGGCCCTGAGCGCCGGGACGAAGGCCCCCGCCGCCTCAGCCTGGTCCGCCTGGCTGGGGAGATCGCTCGCTCGCTGTCGGCGATAGGCAGGGTGGTTGTCGAGGGAGAGGTGCACCGCCCTCAGGTGTCCAAAGCTGGGTGGACCTACTTCACCCTGAGAGACAGGGCTGCCCAGGTGCCTGTGGTCTGCCCTGCCAGGGTTGCCAAGCGGTGCCGGGCGCACGATGGGCAACGCGCGACTGTTGTCGGTGCCCTCACTTGGGACAACAACCGGGGCCAGCTTGCCTTGGAAGCTGAAGAGGTGACCCCTGTTGGGGAGGGAGCTGTCGCAGCCATGATCGCCGAGACTAGGGCGAGGTTGGCCGCCGAGGGGTTGCTCGACCGGCCCCGGCGGCCCCTCCCGCTCCTGCCCCGCGTGATCGGCGTGCTGTGCGGGCAAGATGCCGCCGTCGAAAAAGACATCGAGTCTGTCGTAACAGCCCGGTTCCCTCACTACCCTCTGGCAGTCGAAGAGACGCTGGTGGGCGGGCCGGGGGCTGCGCCAGCCATCACGGCGGCCTTGGCCCGTCTTGCGTCGCGCCCGGGGGTGGACGTCATCATCTTGGCCAGAGGGGGCGGGGACGCGACCCAGCTCCTGCCTTGGAGCGACGAGGAGCTGTGCCGAGCGGTCGCCGCTTGCCCTGTCCCAGTCGTGTCGGCGATCGGCCATGAAGGGGACAGGCCACTGTGCGACGAGGTGGCGGACGTGCGCTGTGGCACGCCATCGATCGCCGCGCAGCTCGTAGTGCCAGAGCGTCGCCAGCTCGAGCAACAACTGGCAGAGCTCATGGACAGGGCGCGCTCTGCCTTGTTGCGTTCGTGGGGCCAACGACGCGAGGCTCTTCAGCGGGTCGCGGTGGAGCAGGCGCTGGCATCAGGCCTCGAGCGCGCTCGTGCCCAGGCGCAGCGAGCGCTTGAGCGCCTGTCGTGGGCACACCCAGCTCCGTTGCTGGCCGAGCGGCGCCGGCTGCTTGGCCGTTGCGATTGGCGGGCACCGATGCGCTCAAGGCTGGCGGCCAGCCGTGACCACCTTGTCGGCTTGCGCCACCAGGCTGACGCACTGTCCCCCGAGCACGTGATCAGGCGCGGTTTTGCCGTGGTGCGCCTCATGGACGGCAGCGTTGTGCGAAATCCTTCGCAGGCAGCTCCGGGCGAGCTGCTGGAGCTGACAGTAGCCGAGGGCCGGCTGCTGGCCCGGGCTGAGGGGGGACAGTGACTGGGCACTTCGACGCCGAGCTGTGCGGCGCACCGGGACCGCTCGCTTCGCTCACTTTCGAGCAGATCCTGGGCCTGCTAGAGGCGGTCACAAACCGCTTGGCTAACGGGGAGCTAGGCATAGAGGCGGCTGCCGACCTCTACGAGCAGGCGGAGATCCTCCACGAAGCAGCCCAGGCTCGCCTAGCCGCGGTCGAGGCTCGCTTAGCGGGCTTGGGCCAACCACCCAGCACCGGCCAACCACCCAGCACCGGCTAGGTGCCCCAGCGGTACACGGTGCAGCGGTCGGCCAGGGTGCCCGGTGACCAGCGTCCCCACTGGCCGTTCATGGCCCGGCGAGTGGCCTCTGTCCAGGCCAGCACGTCGGGTCGGCTGACGCGGCGCACCACTTGGAGGATCCCGCCCTCGAACACCTTGTAGCCGGCCCATACGCCCGGGTAGTCCTTGGTCGAGCCCACTTCGGTGACGACGACAGGCCCGTAACGGTAGCAACGGTTGCGATGGCGGTGGCCGCAGCTTATGAAACAGTTGCCCTGGAGGCCGGCCTCGGCCAACAGGGCCACTAGGGCACGAGCTTCGCCAAAGGGCGTACCCGGGGGGTATACGGTCGGGAAGGGCCATTTCTCAGGGGGGTGGTGGAGGGCCAGCCACGCGGGTTTGGCGGCCTCGGCGGCCAAACGTACAACCTGGCGCGCTACCGAGAGGGGCAGCTGGCCACGGTGGTAGCGGGCCTCGGCGTGCGCGGTGTTGACGAGCACGAGCCTGATGCCTTCCAGGTCGCGAGCCCAGGGCTGCCAAGGCACTGTCAAGCCCTCTTGCGCCAACAGGGAACGCACGTTCACCCGGGCGTTGTTATCGTGGTTGCCGAGCAGCGCTTCCACGGGGACTGGGCTGCTGGCGAGCAACCTCCCAGCGTCGCGGACCTCGGCCGGTGTTGCCCGGTTGGTGAGGTCGCCCTTGGCCACTATGAGCTCGGCGCCCCAGGCCGCGGCTTCTTCGAGGGCGGCGCGTAGCCCCCGGGCCGGGTAGGGTCCTGGTCTCGCAGCGCTTGGCTCAGAGGTCCCTGGCTCGTCGAGGTTTTCGCCGCACGGCTCTAGCGCGTCATGGATACGGCCCATCAGGCCAAAGCGGGCCTCGCCTATGTGCATGTCGCTCACTGTGGCGAAACGGCTGAGCAGGCGCCCCTCAGGGGGCCTTAGGGTGCGCAGCCGGCCGGCTACAAAGCGCGCGACGCCGTCCGCACGAGCCAGCACCTCATAAGAGCGCCCAGGGGCTAGCCCTTCGACCAGGACAGAGCCCGGGCCACCTGGGAGCTCGGGGTCTAGGAGGCGCCGGCCTCTCCAGTAACGATGGGCAAGTTCGTGAAGCGGCTGTCCCTTTTCCAAGACGGCTACAGCCTTGTCCAGTACAAGCTCAGCCTTGGGCGATGGTGCTGGACGGGACAAAAAGTCCCCGACTTCTATCTCGAGGCCTGAAGCGGGCGACGCTCTCCAGGTCAACTGGGCTGAACAGTCGTCGACAGCGAAGACCTCAACAGGCCAGCCAGGCTCCCGGCTCAGCTGTTCACGCGCTCCCGCTGAGAGCCGCCCGAAGCTGGCCAGCGACCCGCTGGCGGAGCGCGAGGTTGATATCGAGGCGTTCGCGTGCTTGGGCCACCTTGCGTTCACCCCTTGGCAAGGGGTGGGCGTCGAGCCAAGCGGAAACTCTGGCTCTGGTGCCCTCACCGGTACTGGCAAGCGCGGCCAGAGGCTCTAGCATCCGGTGCAAGCTGCCCGGGGGCCAGTGCTCGAGCATGGTGGCCCAGTTTGCTTCGATCGCCTCCCAGGCCAACGTGCAGCCCTCTCGGTGACCGAGCACGCCAGCCACCAGGTAGGGCGCGTCCTGAGTGCGGACGTCGTCCGACAAGGCGAGCTGGAGCGTCCTTTCGATGAGCTCCGGTTGGGAGAACTCGGCCAGGGCATGCAGGTAGCGCACCTCGTCTTGGGGGTTGGCCGAGCTCTTGTAGTGGGAGTAGAGGAGCTCCCACTCTTCGCCGCCACCGCCGGCCGCCACGACCTGTGCGACCGCGGTGGCGAGGTCGGGCGGCATCACCGAACGCCCTCGGTCGGCATCGTCCAGCCTCTGGCGTGCCTGTGCCCTCACCTCTGGGTCGGCTCCGAGCGTCCCGAGCAGGTTGACCAAGCGCGCTCGCAAGCGGGCCAGCCTGGGGCCTTCAACTTGGGCAGCATCGGGGCCTCCCCAGCCGAGCTCGGCGAAGGTCGCCTGTGCCAGCTCGCGAGCAAAGGAGCGCAACGCTGGTAGCTCGTCAGCGTCCGCCACCAGTTCCAAGGTCCCCAGGGCGTTCGAGATGGCCCACCAAACGTCGGGGTCGCGCTCGGTGCGAAGGCGCGACCATAGCTGGACCGAGCCGCTCAGAGGCACGAGCCCGGCGACGGTCTCTGACCATATGTCGCTGACCAGCCCGAGGCGCTCTCGGGCGTCGAGGTTGTAGAGGGCATCGTACAGCGCTTGGCGCAGGTCTTCGCTGTAGTGCACGCGGTAGACGCCCCAAGCACCTTCGTTGACCAGGAGCCACACTGGTTCGCCGGCCAAGGCGAGGGTAGCCGACTTGCTGTCGAAGAGAAGTTTTTTGTGCTCCAGGGCACCGTCTGCCGTCGCGTAGCGCAGCGTGACCGGTACCACCCAGCTTCGGTCTTCCGGGCTGCCTCGCAGCACGAAGTGGCGTTGTGAGAGCTGGATGCTCTTGTGGTCTCCCGACAGCTCCGCCGAGATGAGCGGGTGCCCCGGTTGGCTCACCCACGTCCCCATGGTCGCACTTACAGGTTCACCCGAGGCGGCCTCCAGGGCGTCCCAGAGGTCCGTGGTGGCCGTGTTGGCGTAGCGGTGCTTGTCCAGGTACAAGTTGATGCCCTGGCGGAAGGTGCTTTCGCCGAGGTAGCGCTCGATCATGCGCAGGACAGAGGCTCCCTTGTCGTAGGTGATCTCGTCGAACATGTCCTCGGCTTCCTCGGGCCGCCCAACGGGGTACTCGATCGCCCTCGTGGTGCGAAGGCCGTCGGTCGCTAGCGAGCGCGCCCGTTCTATGCCGAAAGAAGTCCATATTTCCCACTGCGGGTTGAAAGCGTCCGTGGTGAGCAGCTCCATGAACGTGGCGAAGGCTTCGTTCAGCCATATGCCTTCCCACCAACGCATGGTCACGAGGTCGCCGAACCACATGTGGGCGGTCTCGTGGGCGACCACCGAAACGACCCGCTGGCGCTCAGCTTGGGAGGAGCGTTCTGGGTCTACCAACAGGGCCGCCTCGCGGTAGGTGACGAGGCCCAGGTTTTCCATTGCCCCCGCAGCGAAGTCCGGTATGGCGACGTGGTCCAGCTTGTCGGCGGGGTAGGGCATTGCGAAGTAGTCCCGGAGGAAGGAAAGAGCGTGGACGGCTGCTCGCTCCGCCAGCTCCCGCAACGCTGCGCGCCCAGGCAGAGAGCCGACGCGCACGGGGACGTTGCCAACGTACTTGGGCGCAGTCAGCTCGAACGGCCCGATTACGATAGCCACCAGGTAGGTGGACATTTTGATGGTGCGGGCGAAGGTCGTCCGGCGCTTGGCGTTGCCGAGCGGTTGGCTCGACACCTGCCGGGCGTTCGACAGCACTGTAAGGGCTTCGTCTGCGACGACAGTGATCCCGAACGTAGCCTTTAGGTCTGGCTCGTCCCAGCAAGGGAAGGCCCGCCTGGCTTCGGTGGCCTCAAATTGCGTAGCCGCTACCCAGCCGCTTTCCCCTTGAGGCGAGCGCCATTTGCTCCGGTAGAAGCCTCGCAGCAGTTCGTTCAGCTTTCCCGAAAAGCGCAGGTAAAGCTGCCAGTGCCCAGGCTCGATAGCAGACGGCAGGGAAAGGACGGCTTGCTCCTCTTCGGGGCGGTAAGACACCGTAGCGGTTAACGCCGGGGCACCTTCGCGCCCGAGGCGTGCCTCCGATATGTCCAGCTCGGCGGCGTTCAGGACCACTTCGCTCGTGGCCTGTACCACCCGTAAGTCGACCGTGGCTTCGCCCTTGAAGCTGGCGGCTTGTAAATCTGGCTCGAAGACAAGGGCATAGTGCTCGGGCAGGACGTCCCTGGGCAGTCGGTAGGAGGGGTGATCGCTCACGCCGCTACCCTAACCCCCTTTAGCTCAGGTCGTCGTCTGGCGGGGGCAGGTACTCGAGGTCGAGGTCTGCCAAGTGCACCAAAGTGGAAGCCACCCAGGTCCCAAGCGATGCCAAGGTCGCCTCCGTGACGGCGCTCAGCTGACGGGTGGTCGCCGCCCGGGAGCGGGGGCCGTTAGCCAGGGCAGGGCTGGGAGCACCCCAAGCCGTCAAGGCCAGAGCGCCCGTCGCCGCGTCGTTTGCTGCGTTGCTCCTAGTCGGCTCGTCGAGAGCACCTTCGGCTGGCAGCCGGTAAGCGCCCTCGTAGGCGACTTCCACAGCGAACTCTGCTACAGCGCCGTCGTCTGAGAACGCTTCTTCGATGACGGGCGCCGAACGGCTGAGGGTGTCGCCTCCTATGTCGGGGCTCTCTGACGGTAAAACTGCCAGGATCTTGTCCAGGACAGGGCGCTTGGCCAGGCGCTGAGCCCGGAAGACTATTTCAATGCCTATTTCGGGCGTGTCTTCGACCGGCTCGCCCATGGCCATGCTCCGCCAGGCCGACTGGCTCCAGGTCGGCCAGTCGAGGCTGATATCGGCGCTAACCCGGGGCGGGTCGCCGTCGCCGGGCAAGCTGACGGACGTCTCCCAGACCACATCTCCGAGCAGGAGGTCAGACGTGAGGTGGTCGTCCTGCTCAGCCCCCTCCAACAGGTTCTGGTCAAGCGCTGCTCGCAGCGCTGCGACCGTATCTAGGAACAAATGGTCAAGCATCTACCTCGGCCTCTACCCCGACAGTACATCAGGGTTCGGCACTAGGGGGGCTCACCGGGCCCGAAGACGAAAAAGGCCGTGTTCTAGCTGGTTTGCTTGCAGCTTGGCGTTGCTTTGCTCTCGGGCCGGCCCGCTGCCGCCCTCCCGGGAGGTGGGCACCGGCAGTGGCTCCTAGCGTGTGTAGCCTTTTGGTGTGGAACGCATTGGCCTGGTCGGCCTGCCCAACTCAGGCAAGTCAAGCCTGTTCAACGCTCTGACAGGCGGTTCCTCGCTGGTGGCAAGCCACCCTTTTTCGACCACTGAGACGAGCGTCGGCGTCGCGTTGGTGCCGGACCATCGCCTGGACGCTCTTGCTGCGATGAGCATGTCACGCAAGGTGGTCCGCGCGGGGGTCGAGCTGGTGGACATCGCTGGCTTGGTGGCCGGGTCTTCAACAGGAGAGGGCCTGGGCAACAGGTTCCTGGCCGGCATCCGGGAGGCGGACGCCATCTGCCTGGTGCTCAGGGCTTTCGAGGACACCGCTGTGCCTGGTGGAGCGAGCCCGTTGGATGACTTGGGGGTCCTAGAGCTGGAGCTGGTCCTGGCCGACCTGGCAAGTGCAGAGGCTCAACTGGAGCGCCGCCGTAAAGCAGCAAAGGCGGACCGTTCCCTCGAGGGCCAAGTGGCTGCGCTGGAGAGCGCCGAGCGCTTCCTGGCTGATGGAGTGCCCATTTACCGCAGTTCCCTGTCCGAAGAGGACAGGGCTGCTCTGAAGCCGTTCTTCTTGCTCACGAACAAGCCTGTCCTGGCGGTAGTCAACCTGGGAGAGGACGCTGTGGCTGAGCGCGACCGTGTGGTCAAGCCAGTGGCCGACGAGCTCGGGGGTTCGGCAGAAGTGCTAGGTGTGAGCGTGAAGCTCGAAGCAGAGGCTTCGCAGTTGGACGAGGCCGACCGAGCCGAGCTGCTGGAGGGCCTGGGCCTTGGCGAGGGCGCCCTCCCCAGAGTGGCCCGAGCAGCGTACCGTCTGCTTGGCCGGCGCACCTTTTTCACTACCGGCGAGAAGGAGAGCCGCGCCTGGACCTTCCGGGCTGGGGCGAAGGCACCCGAATGTGCCGGGGTCATCCACTCGGACCTACAGAGGGGGTTCATCAGGGCCGAGGTGGTCCACTGGGACGAGCTTTTGGCCCTGGGGTCCTGGGCGGCGGCTCGGGAAGCGGGCAAGCTACGTGTCGAGGGCAAGGACTACCAGGTTGCCGACGGTGACGTGCTTGAGATCCGTTTCAACGTCTGAGCCTGGCTGCGCGAGCTATGTCACCGACGTCTGAGCTGCCACGGACGTCTGAGGCTGGCCGAGTGGTGGTCGTAGCCACGCCGATCGGCAACCTCGGCGACCTCTCCCCCCGGGCCGTGGCCGCTTTGGCCGGGTCGAGCTACATCTATTGCGAAGACACCCGGCGTACCCTGAAATTGCTGTCCCATGCCGGTATATCTGGCCCGCGCCTTGTGCCTCACCATGCCCACAACGAGGCTGCCAGCACGGCCTCCGCTCTGCGGCACCTGCGCGAGGGCGCGACCATAGCCGTCGTCAGCGACGCAGGGACCCCGGCGGTCAGCGACCCTGGAGCGCGGCTGGTGCGCGAAGCAGTGGCCGGTGGCTTCCAGGTCGAGGCGGTGCCGGGCCCTTCGGCGGTACTGGCCGCCTTGGTGGTCTCCGGCCTAGCCGGGGAGCGCTGGTGCTTCGAAGGCTTCCTGCCGAGGACGGGCAGCCGGCGAGCGCAGCGCTTGGAGGCTCTGGCACGCGAGGAGCGCACGAGCGTGCTCTTCGAGTCACCTCACCGCCTCCAGCGCACGCTGGACGACCTGGTAGCGACCTGCGGGAGCGAGCGGCCGCTCGCCCTGTGCCGAGAGCTGACCAAGCTGCACGAGGAGACCTGGAGGTCAACGTTGGGCGACATTGCCGAGCGTTGCAGGGCCGTAAAACCGCGGGGCGAGTACGTGCTGGTCCTCGGCCCGGCGGGGACGTCCGAGGAAGAGACGGAGTTGCCCGGGGGCTCC
The DNA here is from genome assembly GCA_049966695.1 of Acidimicrobiales bacterium. Taxonomy (GTDB): domain Bacteria; phylum Actinomycetota; class Acidimicrobiia; order Acidimicrobiales; family Palsa-688; genus JAKAWM01. Next base: position 35,085 of record JBMFUG010000004.1, read on the forward strand.
TAGTAGCCTGGCGGTCCGTGGGCCGCTTTTATGTGACGACACCGATCTATTACGTAAACGACGCTCCTCACGTCGGCCATGCCTACACGACGGTCACGGCGGACGCTTTGGCCCGCTGGCACCGGCTCCTTGGCGACGAGGTCTTCTTTTTGACCGGTACCGACGAGCACGGCCTCAAGGTGAAAAGGTCAGCGGAGGCCAACGGCCTGACCCCGCTTGAGCAGGCCGACCGTACCAGTGCCCGCTACCAAGAGGCTTGGGAGCTCCTCGACATCTCTTATGACGACTTCATCCGCACGACGGAGGCGCGCCATCACCAGGCCGTGGCTGCCCTCATGAGCGCGGTGTACGAGAGGGGCTGGATAGCCCCAGGTACGTACGAAGGGCCCTACTGCGTGGCTTGCGAGGCTTACTACAGCGAAGACGAGCTCGTAGACGGTCTGTGCCCAGTCCACCACCGGCCCGTCGAGCCCTTGAGGGAAGACAACTACTTCTTCCGCCTGTCAGCGTTCAGCGACCGCCTGCTCGAGTGGTACGAGGCAAACCCAGGGGCGGTGACCCCCGAGGCACGGCGCAACGAGGCTATAGGCCTCATCAAGGGCGGCCTGCAAGACATATCCATCACGCGCACGTCCCTCGACTGGGGGGTGAAGGTCCCCTGGGACGACCGTCAGGTGTTCTACGTCTGGTACGACGCGCTCATCAACTACGTGACCGCTATCGGTTACGGGACCGACATGGAGCGCTTTGAGCGCTGGTGGCCGTCGGTGCACCACCTCATGGCCAAGGACATCTTGCGTTTTCACTGCGTGTACTGGCCAGCACTGTGCATGGCTGCGGGGATCGAGCCGCCCAAGCACATCGCCGTGCACGGGTACCTCCTGGTACGTGGCGAAAAGATGTCCAAGACGGCGCTGAACCAGCTTTTGCCCGCAGAGCTCGTGCGCACCTTCGGCGTGGACGGTTTTCGGTACCACTTCTTGCGCGACCAGCAGTTCGGGCCTGATGGCGAGCTTTCTTACGAGGCTATGGTCGCTCGTTACAATGCCGACCTAGCGAACAACCTGGGCAACCTGCTGGCCCGGGTGAGCGCCGTCGTGGAGCAAAAGTGCGGGGGGGTGGGGCCTGCTCCCAACCCCGACAGCCCGCTCGCGCATGTGGCAGCCGATGTGTACGCCGCAGCCGCAGACGCGTGGGGACGGACCGCCCCAAGCGAAGCTCTCGAAGCTACCTGGCGCCTCGTGCGGGCAGCGAACGCTGCCTTGGAGTCAGCCGAGCCATGGCGGGCAGAGCCGGGCCCGGCTGTTGACGCTGTCCTCGGTGACGCACTTGAAGTGCTGCGGGTCGTGGCTGTCCTGGTGAGCCCTGCGCTCACTCGCTCGTCTACTGAGATCTGGCGGCGTATTGGCTTAGCGGGCTCACCGACTGACGCCCGTTTGCCCGAGGCGGCGCGCTGGGGCGGTTACCCAGGTGGCTTGCGAGTTGAACGGGGCGCGCCGCTTTTCCCGCGCCTTAGCTCCTAGGCCTGCTCGGAGGGCTTGATGTGGTTTGACAGCCACTGCCATTTGGGTTCTGGCCCAGCTGCTCGCGCGCTGCTGGAGGGGGCCCAAAAAGCCGGGGTTACCCGCTTGGTGACGGTGGGCACGGACGCTGAAAGCTCGCGCGCCGCTCTTCAGGTGGCGGCCGAGGCGACTGTAACTGACGGGGGCGTCGAGGTATGGGCTGCTGTAGGCTTGCACCCCCATGACGCAGTTAAAGGCGTGGGCACCGTGGAGCCGCTTGTCCAGGGCTCGCAACGACTGGTGGCCATCGGGGAGTGCGGCCTCGACTACCACTACGACTTTTCCCCACGCCCGGTGCAAAGGGAGGCTTTTGCTGCCCAAGTGGCCCTTGCCCGTCGCCACGGGCTGGCTTTGGTCGTGCACACCCGCGAGGCGTGGGACGACACGTTCGCCATCTTGCGCTCAGAAGGCGTGCCCGAGCGCACGGTCATCCACTGCTTCACCGGGGGCCCAGATCAGGCTCGTGCGGCGCTAGAGCTCGGTGCGTGGTTGTCGTTCAGCGGGATCGTCACTTTTAAAGGCTCTGACGACGTAAGGCAGGCTGCAGCCCTCTGCCCGCTGGAGCGGCTGCTGGTAGAAACAGACTCTCCCTACCTCGCCCCCGTCCCCTTTCGGGGCAGGCCCAACACACCCGCCTATGTCCCGTTCGTAGCTGCGGGCGTCGCTGCCGCCAAAGGGGTCGACCCGGCCGAGGTTGAGGCAGCGACTTGGAGGGCAGCTGCCCAAGTCTACGGGCTTGCCCTCCCATGACGCTTTCTCGGGCAGAGACCGGGCGCCTGGTCGCCAGCTTTTCGTTGAAGCCCAGCCGCGCCCTGGGGCAGAACTTCGTTGCCGACCCGAACACCGTGCGGCGCATTGCCCGGCTCGCGGGCGTGGGCCCGGGTGACCGGGTCGTGGAGGTCGGGGCCGGGCTTGGCTCGCTCACGTTGGCCTTGGCCGAGACGGGTGCCAGCGTCTTGGCGTTGGAGAAAGACCATCGGCTGGTGCCGGTGCTGGGCAAAGTGCTGGCCGAGCGGCTCCAAGGGCCGACCGTAAAGGTGGTGGAGGCCGACGCCATGGACCTCGCCTGGGAAGAGCTCCTGGTGCCACCCCGAGGCTGGGTGCTGGTCGCCAACCTTCCCTACAACATCGCTACGCCTTTGGTCGTCAAGCTCCTTGACAAGGTGGCTGCCATCGAGCGGATGCTGGTGCTCGTCCAAGAAGAGGTGGCACGGCGTTTCGTTGCCGTCCCAGGCGACCCGGCCTACGGCGCGGTTTCCGCCAAGCTCGCGTACTGGGCACAGGCGCGCTGGGAAGGAGCGGTGGCATCGTCGGTTTTCGTGCCTCAGCCTCGGGTGGGTTCTGCCCTGGTCTCTTTGCGGCGCCGACGCGAGCCTGCAGTAGATCCTGCTGTCGCTCCGGCCGAGCTGGTTTTCAGCCTTTTACGTGCTGGTTTTGCCACTCGTCGCAAGATGCTGCGCCGGGCCCTCAAAGAGACGGTGCCGGCTGGGGCTTTCGCGGCTGCAGGCATTGACCCGGCCGCTAGGGCTGAGCAACTGGGGATAGGGGACTGGGGCAGGTTGGCCGCTGCGGTGGCGAGAGCAGGGGCCGCCCGCGCACTAGCAGGCTAGTGCTGAGCTGGTCACGGGGGCATGTGTGAGCAAGGAGCTTGAGCTGCGGGCGCTCGCTAAGCTGACGCTGTCTTTGCGCGTGAGCGGGGTGCGCCAAGACGGCTTCCACCTCCTGGAGGCGGAAATGGTCACGGTGGACCTGGCGGACTCGCTGTGGCTTTCCCCAGGCCAAGGGCTGGAGGTCGTCGACCTCGTGGGCGACGGCCGTACCTTGAGCCAGGTGCCGACCGATGAGCACAACCTCGTGCTAAGGGCCTTAGCGCTCGTCGGCCGGGACGCTCACGTGCGCTTGGTCAAACGGATCCCTGTTGGCGGCGGCTTGGGCGGAGGCTCTGCCGACGCGGCTGCCGTCCTGCGGTGGGCAGGTTGGGCGCCAGCCATCAGGGCCCAGGAGGCGGCCGCCGAAGAGGCGCCCGAGCTCTCCTCCCAGCTGTCCATGGCGGCCGCCCTGGGGGCCGACGTGCCGTTCTGCTTGGCAGGGTGGGGCCGCGCGCACGTGAGCGGCATCGGCGAGCAGCTCTCGCCGCTGCCGTTCGGGGAGGTCGAGGGTAGGGCGTACACTTTGCTGACCCCGCCCTTCGGTGTCTCGACAGCCGCTGTCTACCGGGCCTGGGACGAAATAGGTGGGCCGAAGGGCGAAGGGCCGAACGACCTCGAGCCAGCTGCCCTCCGGGTCGAGCCGCGCCTAGCCGAGTGGCGAGACCGCCTCGAGGACGCGACTGGCAAGCGACCCGTCTTGGCCGGCAGCGGGTCCACCTGGTTCGTGGAGGGCGAGTACCTTGCCGAAGGGCTGACGGTCGTGCACGTGGCCCGCTAGCGGGCTTACTTGGCGGCGCGCCTTTGCCAGCGGGTGGCCTTCAACATCTTCTTGTGCTTCTTCTTGCGCATGCGCTTGCGGCGCTTTTTGATCAGTGAACCCATTGACGCGTTTCCTCCAGCAACTTCGGCTCGCTTGGCGGCCCTGCGCTACCACAACTTGCAACACGGCCAGCCAGGAACGCCGGCCAGCGAGCCACAACAGACCTGCGCCGACGCTACGGGCCGCCAACTTACCACGTCGTCAGCAGTGCGGGCCTCCAGCGTCAGCCAGAGCCCTTGGGCGCGGGCAGGCCCGCTCTTGGGGCGGCCGCAGCCGAGGCTGGCCATCGACGCCGCGATGCGGTGGACAGGCGGTTCATCAGCGCCAGCGCACCGGGGTCGTCTTCTCCCGGGCGTACCTCCAAAGCGCCGCCAGCGACCATCTCGTCGATGATCTCTTGGCCTAGTTCGCTGCGCACGACCGTGAGCGTCCAGTCGCTGAAGGCACCTATCCCGCCAGTTGAGATGTCCGCGTGCTCGGCGGCAAAGTCCGGGCAGGACTTGCAGCCCTCCCTGGTCCAAGCGTGCCCCTCTTTCAAGGGGACTTCATGGTAAGAACCGTCTTTGCACCAGATCTGGAAGACGCCTTTGATGTTGACCTTGACGATGTCTTCACGTCGGATCCCGTAACGGGCTTCAAAAAATTCTTCGAAGATGGCCTCTTCGAAGCTTTTCGAGCACATAAGCCCGATCGACAGTGCTAGACGGCGGCCCACCTTGCCAATTTTGCGGGCTTTCATCACCGCTGGCGCGGACACCTGGCAGCCCATGCCGACCAGGGCGAGCCGCTCAGCGCCAGCCGCAACTGCGTCGTTATAGGCCAGGGTGTTGGGCGAGTAGGTGTAGCGCGAACCAGCGGCGGCCAGGACTTCCGAACGGTTCCTTGCGACTCCTGGCACCGCCCTCCAGCTTGGGCCGTCACCTTCGAGGACCGAGACGAGGGCGGCATCGATGCGGTCATGCTCTAGGCACCAGATGAGGATGGCCGACACGACCCCGCCGTCTTGTCCTCGTTGTACTAGCTCCGGGTCGCTGGCCCTGGCCAGCATAACGGTGCGCGCCATGCCAGCTTGCTCAAAAGGCTGGCGTGCACGGCCGAACATGAACGAGTCGGCCTCTGTCTCCCAAGACCTGAACCGTGGGCAAGCGCGTGTGCAGCTAGTGCAACCCTTCAACCCGTGGGTGCAGCCTCCTGGCCCGAGCTCCTCCTCTAGGTGGAAGGGCCTGTACGTGCCTCCAGAGTCGTAACCGAGCACGTCGTGCGGGCAGGCAACTACACATGCTGCACAACCCGTGCAAAGCCCGGATGTCACGACTTCGTTGTAGAGGTCCGCCCATTCCGCTTTCCAGCGTTCGGTCGGCTGGCGCAGCTCCACGCTTGTAGTCACCACGGCGCCAGCCTAGCCGAAGCACCTAAGTGACAAAGCCGCTCTACCGAGGCCAGTGCTGGGCTTGTTGGCCCTTGCCAGCCAACTGAGGCCGCCGCGCGCGAGGGCCCGTGCCGGGCGCGGCTTCAGGTTGCGCTGGGGGTAGGGGTTGTCACTACCCTGCTTGCCGGGGCACATAGCACAGAAAGGGGCAAGGGTGCACCACTTCAGTTCGGGGGACACGGCATGGGTCTTGGCGAGCGCGGCCCTTGTCTTGTTCATGACGCCGGGCCTTGCTATTTTCTACGGCGGCATGGTCAGGCGCAAGAACGTCCTGGCGATGCTAATGCAGAACTTTGTGACAATGGCAGTTGTCGGGCTTCTTTGGGTATGGGTTACTTATAGCCTCGCATTTGGCCCGGACTGGGGGGGGCTGGGTTTATTGGGGACCTTCCATTTTGCCGCGTTGGCAAATATCGGCCAGCTTGTGCCTGGGATGTCGGGCGAGACAGTACCGCAGGTCGCGTTCGTAGTTTTCCAGATGATGTTCGCCGTCATCACGGCAGCCCTTTTGACTGGCTCCATAGCTGACCGGGCGCGCCTCGGTGCGTTCATTATTTTTATCATTGCTTGGTCCGTTATTGTTTACGCACCGCTGGCCCACTGGGTCTTTTCGCCCGAGGGCTGGCTTGCCAAGCGTGGAGTTGAGGACTTCGCTGGCGGGACGGTCGTTGAGATCAATTCCGGGCTCTCGGGGGTCGCGATAGCCTTCGTCATCGGGCGCAGGCGTGGTTGGCCTCGGGAGCTGATGCGTCCCCATAACGTGCCGCTGTCGGTCCTGGGAGCCGGGATACTTTGGTTTGGCTGGTTTGGTTTCAATGCGGGCTCAGCTCTCTCGGCCGGACGCGCCGGTACAGCCTTTGTCAACACGAACACGGCTACGGCGGCCGCCTTGCTTGCCTGGCTGGCGGTAGAGAAGCTGCGAACAGGTAAACCGACTACCTTGGGCGCGGCTTCGGGTGCAGTAGCGGGAGCGGTGGCTATCACCCCCGCTTGCGGCTTTGTGGACACGGTGGGCGCCACGGTCATCGGGCTTTTGGCCGGGGCCTTGTGCGCACTGGCGGTAAGCCTCAAGTTCCGCCTTGGGGTGGACGAATCGCTCGACGTGCTGGCTGTCCACGGCGTCGGAGGTTTTGTCGGGATGCTGGCAGTCGGGTTTTTCGGCACTGCGGCTGCTCGTGGGCTGAACGGGCTGTTCTACGGAGGCGGGGCGGCTTTGCTGGGCCATCAGGCGTTGGCTGTGGCCGTAACCATGGCTTGGGCGTTCGGGGCAACGGCACTGATAGGTTTGGTCATCAAAAAGTTCATTGGCTTGCGGGTCAGCCCGGAGGCCGAGCTTGTCGGCCTCGACATTTCCCTGTACGAAGAGACCGCTTACGACATGGAGGCTCTCTCCACGGGCTCGGCCGGTCGCCTTAGTGCCGAAGACGAGTAGGAGGAGTGGGAAAAGTGCGGCTCGTTACCGCAGTGATAAAGCCATTTCGCTTGCAAGAGGTGCAAGACGCGCTGCACAGTGCCGGCATCGCCGGCATGACGGTGAGCGAGGTGCAAGGTTTTGGGCGCCAACGCGGCCATACCGAGGTCTACCGAGGAGCCGAGTACCGGGTGGACTTCGTCCCCAAGATCCGCGTCGAGGTAGTCTGCGACGACGCAGACGTGGAGCGGGTCGTCGAAGCCATCGAGGGTGCAGCCCGCACTGGCAAGATAGGCGATGGCAAGATTTGGGTCGTGCCGGTCGAGGAGCTTGTCCGGGTGCGCACAGGCCAACGCGGGCCGAGCGCCCTTTAGAAGGCAGCAGGTTCGGGCCTCGGGCCCGCTGCGCCCCAGGCGGCTGCTACGGGTCGCTAAAGTGCGGGTATGAGCCAGCCGAACAGTGGTGCAGGGTACAGGTCTGAGAGTGATGTAAGCGCTCTCATAGCGCAGATGAGCCTTGACGAAAAGGCTGCTCTCACGGCTGGCGCGGACCTCTGGCGCACAGCCGCCGTTGAACGCCTCGGGGTACCTTTTGTGAAACTGACCGACGGTCCCAATGGCGCCAGAGGCTTAACAGACAGCGCTACCCACCTGAGCGTGTCCCCCTCGCTGTGCATCCCTTCGGGCTCAGCCCTGGGGGCCAGCTGGGACCCGGCGACGGTCTCGGCTGCTGCTGCAGCAGTGGCCCGCCAGGCGCGCGACAAGCAGGCACGGGTGCTGCTCGCTCCCACCGTCAACTTGGTACGCCACCCTCTGTGGGGCCGTAATTTCGAGTGCTTTTCCGAGGACCCCTTCCTATCTGGCAAGCTTGGCGTCGCTTACGTCCAAGGTGCTCAAAGCGAGGGCGTGGCGGCGACGGTGAAGCATTTGGTGTGCAACGAAAGCGAGTACGAGCGCCGCACGTGCTCGTCGGAAGTGGACGGGCGGACATTGCGGGAGCTGTACCTCCTGCCCTTCGAGATGGCTGTGCGCGAAGGGGGCGTGCTGGCAGTCATGACGAGCTACAACCGGCTGAACGGGCGTTACCTTGCGGACAGCGCCGACGTCATAGGCGCGATCTTGCGGGACGAATGGGGTTTCGAAGGCATCGTGATGACTGATTGGTGGGCCGCGGCTTCCACGGTGGAGGCGGCACAAGCAGGCCTCGACCTGGAAATGCCTGGACCGGGAAGGGCTTTTGGGCCTGCGCTTGCTGCTGCCGTGCGGGCTGGCTTGGTCAAGGAGGCCGAGCTTGACGCCAAGGTCGGCCGCCTTTTGGGCGTCTTCCAGCGGCTTGGTGCGCTTGAAAGCCCAGTGGGCCAGCCTGAGCACCCTGAGGACCGCCCCGCCGACCGCGCCGTCGCTCGCGCTGCCGCAGTAGAGTCCATGGTCCTCCTGGCCAATGACGGGCTGTTACCGCTGCGCCCAGGTGACATAAAGCGCCTGGCTGTCATAGGCCCCAACGCTGAGACGCCCGCTGTCATGGGCGGCGGGAGCGCTCGGGTGCGACCTCATTATGTGGTCAGCCCCCTAGAGGCCTTGCGCGAGCGGCTGGACGGCCGGGTGGAAGTGCTCTTCGAGCCAGGGTGCGCCCAGGCAAGTCCCGAAGACGAGGCCAGCGTCCTAGAGACAACAGGCCCGGGGGCCATAGCGCAAGGTATTGCCAGAGCGGTTGAGACCGCTCGGCGCTCCGACGTAGCGATCGTCGTCGTCGGCACTAACGACCATTGGGAGACCGAGGGGCGTGACCGCGACAGCATGGACCTGCCCGGCTACCAAGTCGAGCTGGTCGAGGCCGTGCTGGCGGCCAACGCTCGCAGCGTAGTCGTCATAAACACCGGGTCCCCGGTCTCGTTGCCGTTCGCCGGTCAAGCAGCCGCCCTGGTGCAGTGCTGGTTCGCGGGCCAGGAGCTGGGCCACGCGTTGGCAGACGTACTGCTCGGCGACGCCGACCCTGGCGGCCGCTTGCCGGTCACGCTCCCGCAACGTAACGAGCACACCCCAGCCTTCGGCAACTTCCCAGCCGAAGCTGGCTCGGTGCGCTACGGCGAGGGTCTTTTGATGGGTTACCGCTGGTACGAGGCTCGCCACCTGCCCGTGCTGTTCCCCTTTGGCCATGGCCTGTCGTACACGAGCTTCGAGATAGGTGCCCCTCGTCTTTCTGCTGGCAAGCTTGTCCCCGGGGAGAAGTTGTCGGTGGAGGTCGATGTGACCAACACGGGCAAGCGTCCAGGGAGCGAAGTAGTGCAACTTTATGTTGCCCCGCCGGGCGGGGGCAGGAGCCGTCCGGGCAAGCCGTTCCGGCCGCCCAAGCAACTGAAGGGCTTCGCCAAAGTGCACCTTGCACCGGGTGCTTCGACGGTCGTGCAATTTCAGCTGACTGAGCGGTCCTTTGCCTATTGGGACGTGGGAGACCCGCAGTTCGCGGCGCTGGTGGCCCGTCTGGGCAACAACGACGTCGGCTTTGACGACGGCGGGCTGCACCACGCTGAAGCTGGGTGGTACGTGGAGACCGGGACTTACCAGCTGCAAGTGGGCCGTAGCTCAGCCGATATATCGAGCGTCGTTGAAGTAGAGGTGCAAGGCGGTCCTGGCCCATTGGGCCTCTCGGCTCCGCCTGGTTGAGGCGGGTCACGACGGCCTGGTTGAGGCGGGTCACGACCCGGGCAGGTCGAAACCGGCAGGCATCTCGCTGCGCTGCCAGTGCAGGAGCCTTGCTGCCTGTGCGCAGGCGAAACGGTCGGTCATCCCTGCTACGTAAGTCACCGCCGCGCGTACGAGCTCTTCGCTAGTGCCGAGCGTGCTGCGCTCCGGCAGGTCGTCTGGGTGGGTGACGTAGTGCTCCACCAGGGCTCGGAGCATGCGGTGGACTGCGCGCGACTGGGCGACGGACTCGGGCCGGAGGTAGATCCGCTCGTAGTCCCAGGCGCGCAGAGCGGAGAGGGCCTCTGCCATGTCTGTGCTCATCCCGATTGCACCATTGCGCCTACTTGTCTCTACGACGTCAGTGATCAGCGTCCCGAGCTGGCGCGAACGCGACGGGCCCAGTCGCTCCAAGACAACTTGAGGGAGGTCTTCTAGCTTCACGATGCCAGCTCGGCTCGCGTCTTCGGCATCGTGAGTCGCGTACGCCAGCCGGTCTGACAGAGCTGTCACCTCACCCTCCGGGGTTGACGGGGCGGGACGAGACCAACTGTGGTTGCGGATGCCGTCGCTCACCTCGGCTGTCAAGTTGAGCTCAGCCAGTGTGATGTCGGCACCCCAGGGGGCATGGTCGAAGCCCCCGGGGACGAGCGGGTCCAGTGCGTCTTCACTGGCGTGGCCGAAGGGGCCGTGCCCGCAGTCATGGCCGAGCGCTATGGCTTCTGCCAGGGCTACGTTCAGCCGCAGTGCCCGAGCAATTGCACGGGCGATCTGGGCCACTTCTAAGGCGTGGGTCAGCCGGGTGCGCTGATGGTCGGCGGGGAAAACGAACACTTGAGTTTTGCCCGCCAGGCGGCGGAAGGCCGTGGACTTATGGAGGATGCGGTCCCGGTCGCGCTCGAAGCACGTTCGCCACCTGTCTGGCTCCTCCTCCCGACGTCGCTGCCCAGCGCCGCTTGCCCTCGTGGCTCCGGGAGCCATCCATGCGTCCTCGGCTTGCTCACGAGCTGCTCTGTCGAAGACGTCCACAGTCCCGATCTTGAGCCCCGCCCCTGCGTGCGCTTGGCTCATGCCTTGTACGCCAGACGCATGGCCTGCCATGGTCCCTGCCCAGCGCTGGGCGCGTTCTGTGAGCTCGTCGTCGGGACCTGCACCTTGCGGCTCCTGCCCAAAGCTGCGCATGGAGGCTACGGTAGCGGCCGTCAGTGACAATTATGAGTGACAGGGAGGCCTCTCGGCCTAATCTGTCGTGGCGTAGCATCGGACAAAGCACAGTGACTGGAGAAACAGTGGACGTCCGTATTGGCGTTACCCAGGCCCCTCGGGAGATCGAGGTCGAGCTTGCCGAAGGTACGAACCCCGACGAGCTGGTTGCCGAGATAGATAAGGCCATCGCGCAAGGCAACGGGGTGCTCTGGCTGACCGACAAAAGAGGCCGCCGGGTGGGCGTGCCAGTGGCCAAGCTCGCCTATCTAGAGCTAGACACCGCGGCCGATGCGCGTCGCGTTGGCTTTGGCGCGGCAGTCTGAAAGGTTGCCCGCAAACAGGCTGCTCGACCGCAAGCTGCTGTTCGTTACGGGCAAGGGCGGCGTAGGCAAGACCGCTGTCGCCGCTGCACTGGCCTCATTGGCAGCTAGCCAGGGCAAGCAGACGCTTGTCTGTGAGCTGGACGCCAAGGGCGACCTGGCTTCCAGCTTCGAGTCTGGCCCGACCAGCTTCGAGCCCCGCCTAGTCGCGCCCAACTTGTGGGCGATGTCGATGGACACCGAAGCCTCACTGCGCCAGTACTTGGCGCTGGTCCTCAAGTTGCCGAGGGGCCAGTACGTCGCGCCACTGGCCAGGATGCTCGACTTTGTAGCGTCAGCCGCCCCTGGCGTGCGCGAGATCGTGACCGTCGGCAAGCTCTGCTGGGAAGTGCGGGAGCGCCACTTCGACATGGTCGTCGTGGACGCTGTAGCGAGCGGCCACATGATAGGCCAGCTAGCTGCCCCACAAGCCGTGAACCGCCTGGTACGTGTTGGGCCCGTACGCAGCCAGACCGGCTGGGTGCTCGACATCCTCTCCGACAGGCAAACTACCGGGGTGGTGGCAGTTGCGACGGCCGAGGAGATGCCAGTTGTCGAGACGATGGAGCTCGTGGAGCGGCTCGCCAAAGAAACCACGGTGGGCCTGGCTGCGGTAGTCGTCAACCGGGTCTTGCCTGAGCTGTTCGGCACGCGTGAGGAAGAGGTTTTCGATGCTCTTTCCCAAACAGAGGCAAAAGATGCCCTTTCTGCCGCGTTGGCCGGGCCAGCAGGCCCGCTACTTGACGCAGCCCGCCTGATGGTGAAGACACGGCGTTCTCGGGCTGCCCACCTCGACCGGCTGAGAGAGTTCCTTGGCCCTGACGTCCCCTTGCTCTACGTACCTTACCTTTTCCTGCGTTCTTATGGCCTCCGTGCTACTCACCAGGTAGCCGCTGCTATCGCTGCAGAGCTGGAAAGCTGATGAGCACCCGGAAGGCTCCCCGAGACGGCCCTGACGGTGCGGGACCACGGCCGGCATCTCCGCAGGTCGGAGATGGCGCCGACAGCTTGGAGGCACTGCTAGCCGCCAAAGAGATCGCAGTAGTGTGCGGCCCGGGAGGTGTCGGTAAGACTTCGGTGGCCGCAGCGGCGGCCGCAATGGCAGCTTGGCACCACGGAGGAAGGGTCCTAGTCGTAACGGTTGACCCGGCCCGGCGGCTGGCAAGCGCCCTTGGCCTGTCCCAGTCCGGTGACGTACCCGAACAGGTGCCTTCGAGCGCCTTCAGAGCCGTCGGCGCTGTCCCACAAGGAGAGCTGTGGGCAGCGATGATCGACACGAAGAAGAGCTGGGACAGGCTCGTAACGCGTCACGCACCCGATCGGGCTACCGCACAACGGATCCTCACCAACCCTCTCTACCAGGACATAGCTGGGCGTTTTGTGCAGAGCCACGACTACATAGCAGTAGAGAGGCTCTACGAGCTGCATTCCGAGGGCGAGTACGACCTGATCGTGGTGGACACGCCCCCGTCGCGCAACGCGGTCGACTTCCTGCTGGCACCCGAGCGTGTCGAGGACTTCTTCCAGTCACGGTTGTTGCGTTTTTTGACCGTGCCCTACCGTAGCCGTCTCATGGATATTGCCGCCCGGCCTTTTTACCATGTCGCCGACCGGGTCTTGGGGTCTCAGTTCCTCCAAGACATAGCTGAGTTCTTTATCCTTTTCCAGACCATGTCGGAAGGTTTTGTGAGCCGGGCACAGGAGGTTGGGCGCCTGCTCACAGACAGGAGGACTACCTTTGTGGTCGTAAGCACCCTTGAGGCTGGCCCTGTCCGCGAGGCCGAGACGTTCATGGGGATGCTCCCTGCTCGAGGCCTGCACCTAGGGGCTTTGGTGCTCAACCGCGTCCTGCCCGACTACCTTTTGGCCGACGGCCTACAAGAACGTGCCGAGGATCTCTGCGACAGGGCAAGCGAGCTGGCGGCCACGCTATGCGGACCTGATGGGCCGCTACCTGGCAACGACCCCGCCCAGGTCGCACGGGTGCTGCGCGAGGTCGGGACGAACTTCAACAACGTAGGTGTGGTGGCTCGCCGGGAGGCTAACCAGCGCGCCGACCTTGCCCGTTCGCCAAGGCTCAGCATAAGCGTCCCCGAGCTGGAAGAAGACGTCCACGACCTAGCTGGCGTGCTCAAGCTGGGGAGCCACATATGGTAGAGAGGTGCTGGCCCCCAGCGGGGCTTTCGCCTTGGGGACATGCCTATGGGCGGGGCTTGGCGGAGGCGCTGGCTCTGGTTGGGGCTTCGCCTGACAAGAGGCCCGCTTACAGGCACGTCCTTGGCGTTGTTAGTATGCTCCCGCTCAGCAAGCAGGCTAGGGCTGGCTTGTCGTGGGTTGCCCAAACCGACTTGGACTGGAAGGTGGACATTGGCGACGCTGGCTGAGCTACTAGAGGAGCGGGCCCACCTGCCCGAGCACGCGGTCGAGCACCTGCAACGCCTGGTCGGCAGCTGGGACATGCTCTCAGACCTGTCTTTTTCTGATTTGCTCTTGTTCGCAGCGACACCCGAAGGCAAGTTTGTCGTAGTGGGCCAGGTGCGGCCGACGACCAGCCAAACCCTGCACCTGGAGGACTTGCTGGGACGTGAGGCCAGCGACCCTCAACAGGCACTTCTCCACCAAGCGTGGGCGCTCGGCAGCGTAGTCGAGGGGGAGGTGGTGCTGGGGGCCGGGGGCGAGCAGGTGCCGGAGGGGCGAGGTGAGCGGTCGCGCATGGTGTGCATACCGGTCCGCTGCCGTGGTGCCGTCGTGGCAGTGCTAGCGCGTGAAGCACCCCTCGTGGTGGGCCGCCGCCCCGGAGAGCTGGAACGCGTTTACGTAGAGCTTTTCGACCGGTTGGCCCGCATGGTGGCTCAGGGAGCGTTCCCGTTCCCGGTCGAGGAGCCCTTGTCCAGCGAGGCTCCCCGCGTTGGCGACGGCGTCATGACGATGGACGCCACCGGTCGGGTGGAGTTCGCTTCTCCTAACGCGGTCAACGCACTGCACAGGCTGGGTGTTTACCGAGGGGTCCTCGGTGCTCGGCTGGACGAACTGGGCCTTGAGCATTCGCCAGTCCCGACGGCTTTTGCCCAGCTCTCACCTGCGTCGCTCGAACTGGAGCGAGGTGAGGTGGCCGTGTTCATGCGCTGTGTGCCCTTGCTCGACCAGGGCAAAGCCACTGGCGCACTGGTACTGGTGCGGGATGTTACTGACCTCAGGCGGAGGGACCGCTTGTTGCTCGGTAAAGAGGTGGCGCTTAGGGAGGTCCACCATCGTGTAAAGAACAACCTGCAGACGATCTCGTCGTTGCTGCGCCTGCAGTCGCGTCGTCTGCCGGCTGGGGACGCCCGGCATGCTTTGGAAGAAGCCGACCGGCGAGTGCGCAGCATTGCGCTTGTCCACGAGGTCTTATCGAGAGACACGGCCGATGTAGTGGACTTCAATGAGATCTTGCCCTCTTTGGTGCGGATGGCTGAAGATCTTTCCAGCCCCAACGCTCCGGTGGCGGTGTCTTGGACTGGCGAGGCGGGGGAGCTCCGTGCCCAGGTGGCGACTCCCTTGGCGCTTGTCCTGAACGAGCTGGTGCAAAACGCAGTCGAGCACGCCTTTGCACTCCAGGTGGCGCAGGGCGCCGATCGCAAGAACGCTGAGCATGGGCCAGAGGCGGGAAAGGTCGAGATTTCCTTCGACCGCCGAGACGGGGAGCTGACGGTGAACGTGCGCGACAGCGGCAGCGGGTTGCCCGAAGGTTTTTGCCTGGAAGAGACGACAAGCCTTGGGCTGTCTATCGTCAGGAGCCTGGTGACCAGCCAGCTAGGCGGCAAGATCGAGATGCACAACGACTGCGGTACGGTCGTAAAGCTGGTGGTACCGGTCGCTTAGGGCTAACAGCCTTCAGCCTTAGCGGCGCCGTTGGTGCAGCCCTAGCGGCGCCGTTGGTGCGCCAGCCAAGCCTTGCGCAGCTTGCGCCGCTCCTCTTCGGTGGTGCCACCCCAGATCCCAGACTCCTGGTTGGTCGCTAGGGCGAACTCCAAGCAGCTGGCCCTGGCTTCGCATGTGGCGCAGACGGCCTTTGCGTTAGCGATCTGCTCGAAGGCGGCTCCGGTGCTGCCAATGGGGAAGAACAAGTCGGGGTCTGTGTCCCGGCAAGCGGCTTTTTCGCGCCAGTCTTCGACGTCCCATTCGATGCTTCTGGTCCAAGTCAGGGCCACCGGTTGCCTCCTGGCATGTGTCGTACTCTGTGCAGTCTCTGTTAGCTACCAAGTCACGGCCCGAGTGCCAAGCTAGCCCTGGGCCTATGACTTGTGAAGGCTTTCACTTGTACCGCCACGAACCAACAAAGATCGAAAGCAGTACGAGGAGAGTATAGCGGTCGCTGGTGGTGGGGCTGCAAGGGTTTCTTGGAGAAGTTCAACCGTGCGCCTCACAGGTGATGGCAAGCCCCTAGTACAGGCAAGGCCAAGCCCTCAGCGCAGGCAAGAACTAGCCTCAAGCGCAGGCAAGGTCAATAGTCTCAATAAAGACTGCGAAGCTAGTTCTATAGGAACGTGCAATACTATCAGCGGGGGAGCACGAGGCGCAGTGCACCCTTGGCCCAGTGCAGCTCAATTAGCTCAGATTCTCCCACGTAATCACCGTCAAGCTGGTAAGGGACGGGACGGTGCCCCTTTATGGTGGCGCGCCGGGTGCCCCACAAGAAAGAAACGTCTTTAGGCCGTTGCGCCGCAGCACCTTTACCGAGCGCTCCGACTACTACTGGAAGCAGTGTCTTTAGCTTGAGCTTTCGAAAGGTCACTATCGTGAGAGGGGTCTCGATAGAAGTCCCCGGGGCTAGGCGCAAAGGGTGCTTGCCCAGGAAAGTGTAGGGGTCCGTGTTGAGGCATATGGCGAAGTAACCTTCCTGCAGGCTCGCTTCAGCCGAGCGCTCCTCGTCGGCGTACAGAGAGAAGGCTGGTTCGTGCCTGTCGTAGCCCCTGGCCCAAGTTGACAAGGCGGCAACAATGAAAAGGGCCGAGCCCATGTAGCGTTTTAGGAAGGCCATCTTTTCCACTTGCGCCACAACCGCCGCGTCGAAACCGATCCCAGCGTGGAAAAGGAAGTAACGCCCGTTAAGCTGGCCAAGGCTCACGGAGCGCACCGAGCCGGTCGCCAATGCCCCAAGCAGCTGGCTGGTTGCTTCTATGGGGTCGTTGGCTGTCCCTATCGTGCGCGCAAAAACGTTTGTCGACCCTCCGGGTAGTACGGCAAGGGCGGTGCCGCTGTGGGCTAGACCGTTGGCTGCCTCGTTCAGGGTGCCGTCGCCGGCCAGGACCGCCACGACGTCGTACCCATCGGCCGCGGCGCCTTGGGCGAGGCGGGCCGCGTGACCGCGCCGGTTGGTCTCTCTAAGGGTGACATCATGTGCGCCAGAGAGCGCTTTTTGGATGACTACCCTGGCCCGAGCCGTCACGGACGAGGCCGACGTGTTGACTATCAACATCAAGCGCATGCGGCTGGTACTTATCAGGCAGTGCCTGCCGCTAGGCGCAAACGGGCGACGCCGCGGGCCAGGATCCTTGACACCTGCACCTGTGAAATGCCAAACCGCTCAGCGATCTCTGACTGGCTAAGGCCGTCAAAAAAACGCATACGCAAGATGAGCTGTTCGCGTGGTGCCAACCGGGCCAGCATGGGGGGCAGGACGGTCCGGCCCTCCAGTTGGGACAGAGGGGTGCCATTGTCAGCCGGGCTTGCGCCAAGCGTCTCGTCTGGTTCGTTGTCGCTTCGCTCGTCCGGTGAAGCAAACTGGTACGCTTGGCCGGCCTCGAGCGCCTCTAGCACCTCCTCCTCGGAAACCTTCACTTTGGCTGCCAGCTCCGAGATCGTAGGTGACCTCCCGAGCTCCTGGCTGAGAGCGCCGATCACTTCGCTCAGGCGCAGGTGGAGCTCCTGCACCCGTCGCGGCGCACGTGGGGGCCAGCCCTTGTCCCTGAAATGTCGTTTGAGCTCACCTACGATCGTGCGCGTCGCGTAAGTTGGGAACTCGACGCCGTGCGCGGGGTCGAAATGGTCGACAGCCTTTGCTAGGCCCAGCGAGGCCACTTTTACGAGGTCGTCCAGAGCCTCACCGCGGTTGGCGAACCTTCTCGCTAGGTACTCTGCCAACCCTAAGTGCGCCGCCACGAGCTGTTCGCGAAGCGCAGGGTTACGCGTCGAGCTATAGGCCGCGAACATCGCTCTCAGCTGCTGGGGCCGGTCTGTCCCAGGGCTCACTGGCCTTTTCCTAATGGCTGGGGGGGCGGGCCTGATGGGCTCGCTGGGCGGTTCTTCACGAGCGAAAAGCGAGGCCCGCCGGTCCCATCGGTGAGGCTGTGCTCGTCGACCAAAGCGTTGAGGAGCGCCTCTGATATGGGAGAGCGTTGCAAAATGCCGGGCGAAGCGAAGTGCCCTTGGCCCACGATGGTCATGGAGGCTTCGTTGAGCAGGAAATGCAGTTCCAAAGTGCCGTCCCTGCCCGTGCTGCCCGTGAGGGCAAAGCACATCTCGTCCATGGCCAAGCGCAGGTCCTCGACCTGGTCGTAGGTAAAACCGAGCCGGCTGGCGAGCCCGCCCGCGGTCAGACGGGCCAAACCCAGAAGCTCTGGCTTGGCCGGGATCGCCAACCGCACCTCGTCCCCGCTTGTCAATGGGGGTGCTCCTCTCGTGTTCGCGTATTTGGGCGTGGTGCCCTGGACGTGCACTTCCATGCCAGTACTGGACGGCCACCCTACTACTAGGCCTGGGCACTGGCGGGTTGCCCGGCAGGGGACGACTGCGCGCCCGAGCCGGCTGACGTCGTCCAGGCGTGGCGGCGCTGAAGGTGGTCGCGGCTTATATGTGCGGCTGGTGCTTATATGAGCGGCCAGGGTAAAAAAGAGCCACCCGACGGCTCGGGCAAGACGCCGCTCTTCACGACAGCTGCGGCGCGCTGTGCTAGCGCAGCAATTTCGGCCTCGGCCAAGAGGCCCACCAGCGTCTCGGGCATGACCCCCTCGGCAAGGAGCTTGAGACCGGCTAGCAGCTTGGGGCTCAAGGGCTGTCCTGCGAAGTCCCATATAACGGTACGGAGCTTGGGGAGCACGTGAAAGCACAGGCCGTGGTCTATGGCCCACACCCTGGCGTCCTCGCCTAGCAACAGGTGGCCGCTCTTGCGGTCGGCGTAGTTGGCTACCAGGTCAAAGGCGGCGATCTTCTGCAAGACGCGCCGGTGGCGGTTTTGCTTTACAAGCGTAAAGTAGTGCTCCGCATAGACGCCGTCGATGTACAGCTGGAGCGAGCCGCGGCCGAGCGGGCCGTGCTGTCTCGGCGCCGTGGGAGGTACGAGGCCCCAGCCTAGGAAACTGTCCAGCTCATAGGCGGCCACCTCGCGTCGCCACAAGCCAGGCGCAAAGTCCCAGAGCCTCCGCTCACCGCGCTCGGGCTTGTATATGGCTAGCACTTCGGTACCCTCGTGGCGAACGGTGGTGAGGAACGTTGCGTTCGAGCTCCAAGGGATCCGTTCTTTTAGCTCCACCTGGCCGTGCTTGAGCACGTCGAGAAGGGAGGCTTCCTTGGGCGAGCGTAGACAAGAGCGCCCCAGTGGGGCTGGAGGACGGTCGCTGCCTAGAGAGACGGGGCGTCGTGCCCGTTCGTTTTGGGACATGAATGGTCCTCGCCCATGGGGTAGCCGCACAACGGGCAGAGCGGGCGCCCGGCGCGAAGCAGCGCTTTGGCGCTCTCGATGATGGCCGCAGCCTGCCCACGGCTGAGAGCCAGGCGAGCCATGGCTCCGCCCGCTTCTGCCGGCTCTGGCTCGTCGCTTTCGATCTCGGCCGCCAGTATCACCACCCTGTCGGCTGCAGCGTCGTAGCTGAGCTCCATGGCGCCAACTGCCCACTCTGCCAAGACCGGCTCCTCTAGGTCGGTGTCGACCGCTGGCGCAGCCGGGCTGGCTAGGTCCGAAAGCACTTGGCCCAGGCCACCGGCTAGCAGCATTACCTGCTCTTTTTCCAATTTGAGAGAGACGAGGCGGTCCTCTTGGCGGGCTTGCAGGTAAAAGGTCCGCTTGCCGGGTGGGCCTATGGCCCCCACGGTGACGCGGCTCGGGTGGGTTATGTCGAAAGAGGAGCTCACTGCCGCCTCCTTGTTGCTCGGCGCGGCACCAGTGTTGGGAAGTCTCCCGGCGAGGCTAGCCAATTGGTGGCAATAACCCTGGGCCCCTCGTCCCCGTAGAGGACAGCGCTTAGGGATGCGGGCGCGATCACAAGGCGTTGGAAGAGGTCAAAGTACATGCCGAGCGCATCGGCCAGCACTGCCTTGATCGGGTCGGCATGGGAGACCGCGATGATGCTCTCGCCTCGGTGCTCCGCCGCAAAGGAGCGCACGGTGCTCACGGCACGGGCCTGCATGGCCAACATGGCTTCACCTTCTGGGAAACGGAACGCGCTTGGCTGATGCACGACCGTCGCCCACCCGGGCTGTTTGCTGAGCGCTGCCAGCTCAAGGCCGGCCCAAGTGCCTGTGCCGGTGTCCACGAGGCGCGGTTCTTCCTGAGGGACCAGGCCGAGCACCTTAGCTAGCAGGCTGGCGGTCTCCAGTGTGCGGGCCAAAGGGGACGCGTAGATGCAAGTGAGCGGAGGCAGCGCGGGACGCAAAGAGGCTATGAGCCTACCGAGAGCGCTCACCTCGGCTTGGCCTTCTTCGGAAAGGTTGGGCCCTTGGCCTGCGGCCGGTAGTTCCTTGCCGGTGGTGGGCACCCGGCCGTGCCTCACGAGCAGCACTAGTGCTGGGGGTGAGACGTGATGACGGGCGGGCATGCTGGTCCAAGCTAGCGTCAAAGACGTGAGCGGAGACGGTCTTGGCGCTCTTTCGGAGGAGGTGGTGGCGTGCCGGCTCTGCCCGCGCCTGGTGGCTTGGCGCGAGAAAGTGGCCCTCGAGCGCCGTGCTGCGTACGGCAGCGAGCAGTACTGGGGCCGGCCTGTGCCCGGTTTCGGTGACCCAAACGCCCGTCTCCTCGTCGTCGGGCTTGCTCCGGCCGCCCATGGGGGTAACCGCACAGGTCGTATGTTCACCGGCGACCGTTCAGGGGACTGGCTTTGGGAAGCCCTTTGGCGTGCCGGCTTGGCCAACCAACCCAAAAGCCGCGACCGTGGCGACGGCCTGCAGGCACAAGGAGCCTGGGTAACCGCAGCTGTGAAGTGCGCACCTCCGGGCAACAAGCCCAACTCAGTGGAAAGGGACAACTGTTTTTCTCACCTGGAGCGCGAACTGGCGTACCTATCGAGCGTGAAAGCCGTGCTGGCTCTTGGAGCTTTCGCATATGGGGCCTCGTGCAGGCTGTTAGGCGTGCGCCCGCGCCCGCGCTTCGGCCACGGTGCCGAGGTGAGGGCCGAAGATGGGCGGTCCATCGTCTGTTCGTACCACCCGAGCCAACAGAACACCTTCACAGGGCGGCTCACGGCTGAGATGCTCTCCTCGGTCGTGGAGCGTGCCTGGCAGCTGGCTAGCTGTTCAGGTGGCAACGAGTTGCCTACCACTTCGAGCTAGATCCGACTACTCGCTGTTTGCAACTAGTTTGCTATTCAAACTTATCTCTGTTACCCTGGTAGCATGAGCTACGAAGTGCCCGCCCGAGACGAAGTGCCCGCCCGAGCTCTGAGCTATGTCGCCAGCTCCAGGTCGAGGGCCAGGGCCGCGCGGCACAACTTCGGGTTCCCGGTGCTGCTGCTGGGCCTCGTGACAGCCGGGGCTGTGCCGTTTTACTTGCTGCACCCCCCAGGCCAGAGCGGGTCCCAAGCCCTCTCGACCGCACCGCTGGCCGGCTCGGTGGGGGGCTACTTCCTGCCGCACGCCGGCCAGTGGGCAGCTGTTTATTGGCTTGTTGCCCTCGCGGTCGCCTATGGCGCCACGGTCGCCTATTACCGCGCCCGGGGTCGCCAGCTAGGCCTGCAGGGGCGGGTGGTGCCCGCCGCAGTCCTGGGGGCTGTGCTCCTCGTGGTTTTGGTGGCCTCTTCGCCCTCGCTGGTCGTCTTTTTGCACCTACCGTCGTGGGCTACCTACTTGCACCCTGGGGGCGACCTCGCAGTTCGCGGGCTCTGGCCGCTCCTTGTCGTCGGGGCCGTCCTCTTGGCGTTGGCGTACTTGGAGCGCAGCGTCAGCCGGACGGCCTTCGCGCTCGTTTTCTTGGGGGTGGCACTGCTGGTCAACCTCTACGACGTAGAGAACACGGTGGCCACGCTCACCGGCGTCGCCGTGCCCGCAGCGCTGAGCGAGGTCCCGAACGTCGCCTTGGCGGCTGCTTGCCTGCTTGTGGGCGGCGTCGTGTTCTCGTGCACAGAAAGGGCCCGCTGATCCACCCGGCCAGCCAGCTCGACGACTTGGTCCACCAACGGGCGCGTCTGGGCATCTTGGCCATTGCCTCCGAGTGCTCCCGGGTCGAGTTCCGCTACCTGCAATCCGAGCTGGGCATGACAGCGGGCAACCTGACCACGCATTTGGATGCCTTGGAAAAGGGGGGGTTGGTCAGGGTCGCCAAGGGTTACGAGGGCCGCCGACCGCGCACATGGGTGTCGATAAGCCGGAGGGGCCGAGTTGCGCTCAAGGCCGAGGTCGCGGCTCTAAAGCAGATCGTGCAGGCAGCAGAGGGCCCGGGCGCAGGCTCGGGTTGAAGCTGCAGGGAGAGGAGCGTGGCGGAGGTACGTGAACAGCGTCAATCGAGGGCCAGTACGGCACGCAGCGCGTCGTCGACCGCCTCCATCTCTGAGCTGCTGAGCCGTCCTGCAAATTCACCGAGGCGCAGCTCAGGGCCGACCGTTACCACTTGTTCGGCCATGACCCGGGTCTTCTCCCCTCGGACCTCGATCTCAGGACGGAACGACGCCGCCCGCCGGCCGGTCGAGGTCGGCACCACGACCCAGGTGGACAGCGGCAGGTCGTCAGACTGGACGACGACGGCAT